>CALWZK010000008.1 GCA_944386015.1 uncultured Faecalibacterium sp. | reverse complement strand
CTCCTCCGAGTTGGGCTCGGTGTAGGTGTATTCGCCGCCGGTGTAGGTGCCCTCCAGCTTGGTGTGCCAGTTCCAGGTCTGGATGTCCTCCCTGCGGAGGGTGTCCACCGGCTCCTTGGCCTTGTAGGCCTCCCGGTCATACACCACCAGCTTCTGGGCGTAGAGCTTCAGACAGAGGCCGTAGGTCTCACACAGCTGGGTATAAAAATCGCAGTCGTTCTGCTCGGTCTGCTCCACCGTTTCGATGGGCACGTCCCCGCCCTCTACATCCCACACCAGGGTGATCCCCGCCCGGGACGCAATCTCCTGGCCGATGGCCTGGAGGGTGGCTTTCTCCCAGGTCTTGGTGCGGCTGGTGGCCTTGAAAGAGGTGTCCGCCGGCACCGACACCCCTGAGATGGTGCCGGTCCGGGGCCAGCCCGAAAAGTTGTAATCGTCCAGGGTGAAGGACCCGCAGTCAAAGCTGCGGTCGTCCCCCTCGGCGTCCCAGTCATAAATCAAAATCTGGGCGGTGAGGGTGTCCCCTTTTTGGGGCAGCCAGTCCCCCGCCCACTGGGCGTCCCGGTCGTTGATCTGGATGTCGATGGTGTCCGACTCGCCGTCGGCCGGGTCGGTGTAGGTCACTACCCCCTTGGAGCCGATCATGTCGGTGGTCACCGCCGCCCCGTCCCACACCAGGGCGGCCTCTGCCCGCCGGGGCCTCACCGGGTCCTCCAGGCGGGCAGGCTGGAGACGGCCTGCTCTGCCGGCAGGGGCGGGGTGTTGAGGACCGTCCCGGCATCAAACACAAACACATCCAGCAGGGGGAAATTGTGCTCCATCAGCCAGCCGGTGTACTTCACATCCCCGTAGACCCGGTAGGCGATGAGGTCCCAGGCGTCCCCCGCCCGGGTGGTGTAGGTTGCTTCCATGAAATCCCCTCCTTAGAGCAATCCCAAGAAATAGCGTGAAGCCTGCCATACACCCAGAATGGGGTCTGGGGCGAAGCCCCAGGTTCCAATAAAGGGCGGGTGGGTGGGCATTCAAATGAAAAGACACGGGCTTTCCCGAATCTGAAACTTGAGGAACCAATGTCACCTGTGTCCGGCGTTTGCAGTAGATTGTTGACTTTTTCTGGGGTTGCTCTAAACCGGATCGGTGCGGAAGTTCTTCCGGCGCTCCTCGGCCCGCATTTGCTTGTAGAGCCGCTTGAACTCGGCAAAGCTGATCCGGCCGGCCTCCTGGGCTTCCTCCCTGGTGGGGGTACCGCCGTAGAAGTTGAACACCGGGGCAAAGGTGATGGGATCGCCCCCGGCGGCGCCGCCGCCCCGGCCATTGGGGCCGGGTTTCGGCCATTGATCCAGCAGTTGGGCCAGCTTGGACAGGGGCATCACCGCTTCCGGCTCGCCGCCCTCGCCGATCTGGGCCAGGGTGGGCCGGGTGGCGATGCCGCCCGCCGCCAGCTGGGGGATGGTGGGAATGGAAAAGCCCAAGGTTTTGCCCCCCACCACCGGCACCCAGTCGGGGATATCCACGGCCAGGCCGTTGATCCCCTCGATGGCCCGGTTGATGAGGGCAATCACCCCGTTGATGGGTGCCTTGGCGATGTTGCCCAGCATCCCGAAAATGTTGCCGAAGATGTTGACCACGTTCTGCCAGGCGGCGGACCAGTTGCCGGCAAAGACGTTGCCCACAAAATCCAAAAGGTTTTGGATGATGGCCTGGGCGTTGCCTGCGGCGGCCTGGATGGACTGCCAGAAGGCCTGTAAATAGGCCCCCGCCGCCGGGAAGCGCTCCCCCACCATGGCGATGAAGGACTGGACCAGGGCGTCCACCTGGCCCCAGTTCCGATACAACAGCACCAGGGCGGTGCCGATGGCCAGAATGACCCCCAGGGGCCCCGCCAGGGCTGTGCCGGCGGTTTTCAGGATGGTGACAAACTGGCCCAGCTTGCCCGAGGCCTGGAGCAGGGCAAAGAAGGTCTTTGCCTGGCTGAAGGCTGCCATCCCCTTGGAGACGGTGTTCACCGCCGGGCCCACCATCCGCAGGGCCACCGCAAAGGCGGCCACCGTCCCTTTGTGCTGCCACAGGAAGGACAGGAAGGGCTGGGCGGCGTCGTAGGCCCCGGGCAGCCAGGCCACAAAATCCCGCAGGCCCGCCGCCAGCTGGGGCAGAGCGTCGGCAAAAGCGCCGGCGGCCATGTCGCCGAAATCCCCCGCGATCTCCTGGATCACGGGGGACATGGCATCCAAGGCGCCGGTGACCTCGGGCATGTGCTCCATCAGGGATTGATACACCGCGTCGGCGGCGGGCAGCATGGCCACTTCCAGGTGGCGGCGCACCCCTTCCAGGGCGCTGTCCAGGTCGTTGTACTTGGTCTGGTTGATCTGTTCCAGGGCCTCGCCGGTGCTGTAGGCCGCCGAGGAGGCGTCGGCCATGGCCTGCAGGGCCCCGGCGCCCAGATCCTCCCACATGGTGCCGAACAGCTTGACGCCCACGGCGTCCCGCTGGACCTGGTCGTCCATGGCCAGCAGCTGGTCCAAAACCTCGAAAAAGGCCTGGTTTGCGCCCTCTCCGCCGGCGGCGAAGGTGGCCATCATTTCGTCGGCATTGTAGCCCAGGGCCTGGAAGGCGCTGATGGTGGTGTCGCTGCCGTCGATGGCCCGGATGGAAAACTCCTTCACCGCGTCGCCCACCTTGTCCAGGTTCCAGGCGGTGCCGTCGGCACCCGACTGGAGGATCTGGAACATATCGTCGGCAGACAGGCCCAGTTTGGAGAACTGGACCGAGTATTCGTTGATGGTGTCGATCAGTTCCCCCGAGAAGTCCAGGCCGTTCTGGGCGCCGGCGGCGATCAGGTCAAAGGCCTTTTCCGCCGAGACGCCAAAGTTTTTGCGGATGGCCTCGGCGGCCCGTGTGGATTCGGCCACGTCATAGCCAAAGGCGTCCCGCAGGGCAATGGCCCCCTGGGTGGCCTGGACCATGCCGTTCTGGCTCAGGCCGGCCATGTTTTTGTCCACCAGGGCCACCGCCTCGGCCACGTCGTTGACGTCGGCGCCGAAGTTGTTGGCGTAGACCGTCTCCATGACGCTGCGGAGCTTTTCCAGCTCTGCGCCCGCCGCGCCGGTGGAGGAGGCCACCTGGTTGGTGGCCTTCTGCCACTCCCCGCCCAGATCCGTCAGATATTTAGCAGCCGCCATGGCGCCAGTACCCATGGCTGCCAAGCCGACCGTTGTCACGTCAGACACTTTGTTGGCAGCCTGGATGATGGTGTTCAGCTGCTTGGAGGAGGTTTTGACGCTGGTGCCCAGGGATTTGTCCACCTTACCGGCGATTTTGATGGCCAGTTCCATGACTTTGCTCTTGGACATACTCCATCACCACCTTTGCCAGATCGTTCAGGTCCTCCAGGGACATTTCCAAAAAGTAATCAATCCCGCTGTGGAGCTGCAGGGACAGGGCCACACAGGCCTTGCGGATTTCCGGCGGGGTTATTCCTCCCCATCCCCGCCGTAGAGAAAACCCGCCACAAGGGTTTTCAGCTTGACGGCCTCCCGGGCGGGCAGCTGCTGGAAAAATTCCAGGGGCTTGCCGGTGACCCGGGCCGCCATGAAGATGGCATAGGGCAGGGACATCTCGGCGATGGGGTCCACCCCGTCGGTCTTTTTCACCATCTTGCCCACCTTGCACAGGTCGGCGGCCGAGAGGTCCTCCAGGCCGCTGAGGTCCACCTCGGTATAGGTCTCCCCCTCGAAGGAATAGGGCTTTTTGAAGCGGAGGACCAGGTCCTCCTGGTCCTCGGTGTCGTGGGCAGCCGCGGGGGTGATCTCGAAATTCTGGGGATTCTGGGCCGCGGGCTCCAGGACATTGGGGTCAGAAATATGTGCGTTCATATCAGGTCATCTCCCTCACTTTCTGCAGGATGTCCTTACCGTCGATCTTGAAAATGCCGTTGAGCTTGTCCAGCTCCACCAGTTCCTTGCCGTTGAGCGAAATCTTGATGTAGGAAATATTCAGGGTGACGCTGGAGCTCATGGCGCTGGCGTTCTTCAGGGTGCCCAGCTTCAGGGTGGCGCATTTGCCCCGTACCACCACCTTCAGCGGCCGGAAGGCGGTGTCCCCCTCCGACGTCAGAGCCTGCAGGGCACCCCGCATGGTCAGCTTGACCGCCTTGGTGGTGTCCATCAGGCTTACCGGCTCCTCGTCCAGCACCCGGAAGGGGATCTCCATCTGCTGGTTGGAGAAGTGGCCGGGGGCCGGGTCGTCCAGCTCTCCCAGGATGCCGGCGCCGCTGAGGGTTTCGGTCAGGGCCTCGAAGTCGGGCAGGGTGCACTCATCCCCCATGCCGAAGAACCGGCCCCCCAGATCATCGTTATACAGGTGATAGCTGTGGATTTTGCTGGGGATGTTGTTCACGCTGCGTCACCTCCGGTCAAAGCTGTCTGCAGGGCATCGATGTCGTATTCGTTGATATTCTCGATGTATTCCGCCGGGGTGTAGGGCGCCAGGAAGGTATGGGTGGTCAGGTGGCCGTTCAGCAGGTCGGTGACCGGGTTTTCCTCCTCCCGGAACTCGCACCGGTAGCCCGCCACATAGTCCCGGGCCACATAGCCGTTGCCCTTGATGTTCTGGCTGTCCACGATGGACTGGACCAGCCGGGTGTTGGCGGGGTTGTCCACCTTCTGGAAATAGGTCAGGATGAAGTTGTTGGCGTCCCAGTTGAAGAACCGCCGCACCGCCAGGAACCGGTCCTTGGGGTCGGTGGTGGAGGGATAGGCGGCGGTGTTGTTGCCCCAGGCCTTCCAGCCGCTGGCGTTGATGGCGGTGATGATGCCGTTGGCGTTCAGCAGGTCGTTGGCCTGCTGCTGGTCCAGCAGCACCTCGGTGCCGTCGTGGAGGACGGTGCCGGTGATCCGCAGGTCCTTGTTGGAGGGGCTCTCGTAGGGCACATCGTCGTTGCCGGCGTCCACCGTGGCGGTCAGGGGGGCCAGCATGGCCGACATGGCATAGGTCTTGCTGCCCACCGCCACCATGGGCCAGAGGGCTGCCGCAAAGGCCGAGGTGACCCCCTGCTTTTCCTTGGCGGTCCGTACCTCGGTGTAGACGGCAGCGCCGCCCTTTTTCTTGTCTGTGCCGATGTCGATGTAGGTCTGGGCCCGGAACACCCCGCAGATTCCCTCGGTCTTGGCCTGGAGGGCTGCGGTCACCACCGGGTCCTGGCTCCAGCCGGGGGCCAGCAGGATGCCGGCGGTCATGCCGAACTTGGGATAGATCCGGCGGACCATCTCGATGCCGGTCTCGGCGCCGGTCTCCACGTCCACGCCCCCCACGATGTCGGCATTGGTCACCCCGGCGGGGTTGAGGCTGGTGCTGGCGATCTTCACCGTCTCGGCCTCGGCGGCCTCATCCAGCAGGGTGATGGTCACCGAGCCGTCCTCGGCGTGTTCGGCCAGGTAGTCCTCCCCCTCGGTGAGGGGGGTGTCCCCGTTTTTCACCGACAGGGTGTTCAGCAGCACAAAAGGCTTGTCGTACCGCACCACCCCCTCGGCCACGGGGTAGTCTGCCTCCTCGTTGGCGGTGGTGTGGCTCTCCTTGCTGGGGTCCAGGACGTTCACCAGGATCACCGGGGCCACGCTGAACACCCGGAAGCTGGCGTCCATGCTCTGGCAGAGGGTGAAGTCCTTGAAATCATCGGAATAGCCCAGCCCCAGCTGGCACTCCCCGAAGGAGTAGCAGAGGAAGGGCTTGTTGACAGCAGCCGCCGGGTCCTTCAGCAGATGGATGGGGGCGGTGCCGAAAATCACCTGCAGCCCCGCCGCGCTTTCCACCGGCGTGGTGAGACTGGTGGATTGTTCGACTACGCCGACGCCATGGTCGTACATGGGATCACCTTACCCTTTCTGCGCGTCCAGAACGCGCTTGTAACAGGTGTAAATCCGGCCATACTTCAGCCGGATCTGCTTCATGGCATCCGGCATCTGGTCCAGCGGCACAATCAGGCCGGCCAGGGCCTTGTCAGCCTCGGCCGCCGCCTGCAATTTCTCGGGCAGGCCGCCCGTGTAGACGGTCCAGGTCATGGCCAGCCCCTTGATGTTGGGGCCGCAGTAGACCAGGGAGCCGCTGGTTTTGGTTTTCTTGTTCATGTAAAAGGCACCTCCGGGCAAATGTTCGGGATTTCCAGGCTGAACTCCACAATCCCGTAGTAGTAGGGGGTGGTGGGCTGGTTCTGGACAGACCACCCGATGGGTTTTTTCACGGTATAGGGGCCGCCCCGGGCGCCGGCGCTGCCGGGCCGGATGCGGATCACCGGGTTTTTGCAGTACCGGGCGGTGATCTCATGGATGATGTGGAGCACATCCCGGTAGCCCTGGCGGTCGGGCCGGTCGTCATACAGGCAGATCACCAGGACGATCTGGACCTCCTGGGCGGCGTCTCCCTCCGGGATGGTCCCCTCTGTGATCCGGGCGACGATGTAGGGCTCCTGAGCGTCCTGGCTCCGGTCCTCATCGTTGCCGGTGGCCACCGGCAGATCGTTGACAAAATACCGGATGGCCCGCTTTTCGCCGGCCGAGCTGCGGTACAGCTGCCCGGCCAGTAACTCCTTCAGGTCTTCGTTCAGGGCGTCGGCAGCAAATTCGGCGGTCATGCCGTATTGTTCCAGGTCCATGGCCTCACCCCTTCTTCTGCTGTTTCAGCATCCTGCTGATCCGCTTGTCGATCTCCTGGTTCAGCACCTGGTAGAGCAGGGTCCTGCCCCGGTCCTGGACTTCTTCATTGGCCATCATGCTGGGCACCGCCGGGCCCAGCAGCTTTTTGATCCTTGTCAGGTCGGGCCACTTTCCGTCGGTGGGCATGCCGTACCGCTGGATGCGGACCTGGGCCCCGGCCATGGTGTAGGTCTGGCCCACCTGCCGCTGGAGCACCGCCCGGTGGCCGTTTTCAAACTGCCCGATGAAGGCCGGGGCACCGCCCCGCTCCAGGAATTTCAGGCCGCCCGATTCCAGGACCTTGGCCTGGACGCCCCGGTCCGAGGACCGGACCATGAACTCCAGCAGGTCCAGCATGGGGCCTTTGGAGCGGATCACCGCCTCCATCTTGCCGGGCTTGGCGGTCTGGAGCCGGGGTGCGCCCTTGCTGCTGTCTTTCAGGACGCTGGCGTCCACCGTGTAGGTGTCGGCCACGTCCCGGGTCAGCTGTTTGCGGACCTGCCGGGCCGCCGCATTCAGCGACAGCCGCAGCACATTGGGGGCCTCAAAGGCCAGCCGTTCCAGCCGCTGGCCGATGGCCACCATCTGGCCCTGGGTGTCCACTTGGATCTGGATCATGTCCGGTTCGCCTCCAGTTCGATGGTCAGCATCCCGGCGTCCTCATCCGCACTGACCACATACCAGACCCGGCCGTCCAGGTTGAGGGCCTTGCCGGGGACCGGCCGGCCGCCGTAGTCGGCTTTGGAGAGATAGATCAGCCGCCGGCTCTTGTAGAGGCCGTCGGTGTGGACGCCGCCCCGGGCGGCATCCCGCTGCTGCAGGCCGTCATCGTCCAGGATCACCCCCATGGGCCTGCCGTCCACCGTGTGGATCTCGGCAAATTCCTCCTCATTCAGGAAAACCTGGTGGATGTCCGCGGCGATGCAGTCCTTGAAAGAAAAGGCGCCCATCACTGGGTGCCCTCGTCGTCGTTCTGGTCGGTTTCGTCATCCATGTCCTGGACGGCCTCGGCCGGGGCCTGGACTTCCGCGGCCCCGATCAGGGCCACCAGGTCGGCCTTGGTTTTGGCGGCCGACACATCCAGGCCCAGCTCCCCCGCCAGGTCGGTCAGTTCCGCCTTGGTCATTTCGGCCAGCTGGGCCGGGTCCAGGTGGCCGGTGAGCATCTTCTCCCCCTCAGCCGGGGGCGTGTCCTCCTGCCAGACGGCGCTGCCGGCCCGCAGCCAGGCGGCGGCCATCCGGCCGTCGGCGGCGGGCAGGGCCGCGCCGGGGCCGTAGATCCGGTTCTGGTAGAGGATGGAGCGCTTGGCAATCAGCTGTTTCACGGCGCCCCCCCTCACCCGATCTTGACCAGGACGTCGGGGTCCTCGCTGGCGGCGGGGGCCACGGCCCAGCCCGCCGGGGTGCTGCCGCTGGTGGTGGTGATGTTCTTGGCGGAGTTATCCCAGTAGAGGGCCTGGCCCACCGTCACGGCGCCGGAGGCCTTGGGGATCCGATAAACGCCGGTCACCTGCACCGGGCCGGCGGCGTCCTTTGCGATGTCGGCACCGGCCACGCCGATGCGGGTGGACAGGTCCACCACATCCCCAAAAGACAGGGGTTCTGCGGCGGTGTAGTCGATCACATCGCCGGTCTGGTAAAAAATCGCTGCCATAGCTGTACCTCCTTACTGGACGCCGGGGTTCTTGGCGATGCCCCGCCAGTCCACTGCGCTGACACCCCAGTCCATCCAGATGTCCCACACATAGCCCAGCCGGCCCGCGGGCTGGCTGCGGCGGATGGAGGGGGTCTTCATGCCGTTGAGATAGTCAACCTGGATGGAGCGGCCGGTGGCGGGGTCGCCCGCCATGAACCAGGGCAGGGCTGCGCCCTTGGCCAGGACGTTGATGGTGCCCTCCTCCACCACCTGCAGGGTGTTGCGGTACTGATAGAGGGCGTTGGCGGTGTGGCTGCCGATGCCCTCCACGTCGATCTGGGGGCTCTCCAGGATCTGGGACATCTTGAAGCCGTAGCCCACCGGCACGATGACAAACCGGGGCTGCACCATGATGCTCTCCCCGAAGGGGTCGGTCTGGCTCAGCAGCTTCAGCATGATGGCCTGCATGGTGTCGATGCCAGGAGCGCCGCCGGTCTCCATCAGGTTGCCGTGGGCGGCGTCGAACAGGGCCACGCCGTCAAAGATGGCGGGGTTGGTCATCAGGATCTGGTAGACCTGCTTGTTGATGGTGCGCTTGGCTGCCGCCGCGTACTGGCCGGGCATCTCGGTGATGAGGCCGATGTCGTCGTTGACGAATGCCTCCCGGGTCATGGAGAACTGGCGGCCGTAGGTGGACAGCTTGCGCTGGGGCAGCAGCTCGGTCTTCAGGGTGTCGTGCTTCAGCTCGCCGCCCTCAGTCACTTCCAGGAAATCCCCGGCGCCGCCCAGCAGGTACTCGTGATCTTTCGAGGGCTTGAAGTCGGTGAGGGTGCCCTCGGTGGTCCAGACCTGGAAGGTGGTGGGGGCGGACTGGTACCGCTGGACGATGCTCTTGCGGATGGTGTTGTCCAGGATGGCGGGGAAGGCTGCGGTGGGGCTCAGGAACTGGCGCTGCAGCTGCTCCCACAGGTCGTCCCGGCTCATCCGCAGCAGTTCGGTGGTGGTGCCTGCCCCCTCCCGGGCCAGGCACTCGATGGCCAGATCCCGCAGGGACAGCCGCTGCATCTGATAGGCCTCCTCGGTGGGGCTGCTGACGTCAAAGCCGCTGCGCATCAGCAGGGCGTCGGAGGCTGCCTGGCGGAAGTCCTGCTGCTGGTCGTGGTCGGCGAAACGGGCCCCCACCGGGCCTTTGTGCTGGATCATAAAGTTCACGGCGGCCTCCCGGACGGCGTTCATGTCCGAGCCGTCCCGGATAAAGGGGTCGGCGTCCATCCCCACCTGGCGGCACAGGCTGGTGATGTCGGCCGTCCGCTGGCGCTCGGCGGCCAGGGCCTGCTGGATGGGGTCAGGGGCGGCGGGGTCTGCGCCCCGCTGGCCCTCTGCGGCGCCCTGGCTGGCGCTGCCGGAGGGCTCGACAGCGTCGATGATCTGCTGGCAGCGGTCAAACTCGGCCTGCTCCTCCGGGGTGAGGCTGCGGCTCTCGGTGCGGGCCTGGTTCACCAGGGCCTGCTGACGGGCAAGTGCTTCGGTTTTGTTCATGCTGTTGTCACCTCATTTTGTTCTGGTTGATCTGGATTTGCCGCTCCCACAGGTCGAGAGGCAGGGCCTCCTCTCCATCGGAGCGGCCCACCCCGACGGTGGGGTCCGCCGGGACCGACACAATGGACACCTCCACCGGCGTCCACTTGCGGGCGATGGAACAGGGGCCGGTGAACCGGCCGTCGCCGGAGGTCTTGCCGGCCTCCACGATCTCCCACCGGTCCACCCGGTAGCGGACCGAGGTGGTTTTCAGGGTGCCGGACCGGACCTTCTGGAACACCGTCTCGGCTGCGGCGTCGGTGTCAAACTCCACCTCGGCCATCCCCCGGCCGTTTTCCACCCAGGCCCGGAGAATCCGGCCCACCACCTTGTCGGTGTCGTGGTTGAAAAGCAGGACGCCGATCTCGTTCAGGCGCTGCAGGTTCACCGCGTCCCCGCTGTGGTCCAGGATTTCGGGGCCGAAATATCGGTCCACCGGTTCCTCACTGGAAAAGCTGAGGATCCGCCGGCGGCTGTTCTCCGCCTCCCCTTCCCGGGCCAGGATCTGGCCCATGGAACGGGTGCCGTCATTCCTCCTGGGGCTGTTCCTGGTCCGTGTCAGGGGCCAGGGCTGCTGCTTTGCTGCCAAACAGTACACCTCCCATGTCTACGCCGCGCTCCCTGCCATAGGCCAGGACCTCGGCTGTCTCTTCAATGGCCTGCCGCCAGTCTTTGCCCCGCTCGGCGCAGACGTCCTGATAGGTTTTCTGCCCGGATTGCAGGGCGGTCTGGCCGGCCCCCGCCTCTTTGGCGGGGTCGATCCACTTTTTCGGGGCTTTCACCCAGCTGTGGGCCATGTATTTCTTTTTATTCTCCCAGAACCCCGCCGGGGCGATCAGCCCCGCCAGGACACAGGAGATCACAAACTGCTCGTAAATTTCCGACATCATCCGCTGCAGCAGCTCGATGTCGGCGGCGTAGGTGTATTCATCCTCCACCGCGTTCTGCCGGGCGCTGGAATAGGTGGAGCCCTTCATGTCCCGGCTCACCGCCTCATAGCTGAGGCCCTGCCCCGCACCCACCAGGGCCTGCTGGGTCCGCAGGAAGGAGGCGGCGTCGGTGGCGGCGCTGCCGGGGTTGACGGCGTCCACGCTGTCGCCGGGGTTCAGTTCCATGATCATGCCGGGGGTCAGCTTTTTCCCGGCATAGTCGATGCGGCCGCTGTCGCCCGTCTGCACCGCCGACCGGCCGAAGCCTCCCGAGGGCAGCGCCTTGCGGATGAACACCGCCATGCAGGCGGCGATCCGCTCCTTCACCGAGACGGCGTTGATGTACTCGTTGACATCCCGGATTCTTGTCAGGGTGTGGGTCAGGTCGGACATCTCCCGCAGCTGGCTGGGGCGGCGTTTCGACTTCAGGAAAAAGGCGTCCTTGGCGTCGATGTAGACCGACTCCAGCTGCCGCCAGCCCTCGATGTCGTACTGCTGGATCCAGTAGCCCTGGGGCCGCCGCCAGCTGTTGTACTCCACGCCTCCCACCACCCGGTTCCCCTTGCGGCGGGGCTGGGTGCGGCTGGTATCCAGTTCGTCCACGTCGATGGCCTGCAATTTAAAAGGCACCAGGCCCCCGGCGGTGTGGCGGAACAAAAACAAAATCCCGCCGTCCACCTTTTTCCGCTCCTCGGCCATCCGCAGCAGCTCGGTGAAGGACTGCTCCCCGGTGACGTCGCAGTTCCGGGCCTCGCACCACTGCCGCCAGAGATCTTCCAGCCGCCGGTCCAGGGTGCTGTCCCCGGTGTTTGCCCGGAGGGTGTAGCCCTTGCCCACCACGTTGCGGTCATAGGCCAGGATCACCGACTGGAGAATATCGCTGTTGCGCTCCAGGTCCCGGGCTCTGGCCCGGATGATGTCCCGGCTGTAGCGGTCGGTGGTCTCGGCGCTCTCGTTGATGGCTGCCCAGTGGCCGCTGATCCGGCCCTGGCCGGCGGCGTCGTAGTGCCGCAGCACCTGGTAGCTCTGGCGCCAGGCCTCCCGCTCATAGGCCCACCGGGGGGACACCGCCGTGATCAGGCCTTCCAAAATGCCCACAAAGCATCACCTCCCGTCAAAAATGGCCACATAGGTGCGGCTCAGCAGGGGGCCGCTCTGGTCGGTGTCCAGCTGGGCTTCCAGGTCCTCCCGCATGGATTTCAGCATCCCCAGATCCGCCCGGGTCAAAGACCGGCTGCCGATCTTGTAGGACTGGCCCCCCACCAGGATGGTCTCGATGGCCTTGTTGATCTGTTCCAGCCGCTGGCGCTTGTCGTTGTCGGCCACGGCGTTCACCTCCTGTCAAATCCAGTTTTCGTGCTGCCCGATCCAGTCCTCCTCGGGGGTGGGCTGAGGCGTGGGCCGGGGCTTAGGCTGCGCCGCCGGGGTCTGCAATGCCAGGCTGCGGACATTTTTCAGGTCAGCGGCGCAGGCGGCGTAGACCTCGCAGTCCAGGTAGTGGTTGTCGGCGTGGGTGGACTTCACCACCCACCGCTCCACCTGCCGGCCGCCCGACCGCTCGGTGACCTTGTGCTCTGAGGTCACCTGCTGGGCGTAGTCCAAGTCGCAGCCCTTGTACACCATCCAGGAGCCGCTGCCGTTGGGCCGCCGCATCCGGGCGGCGATCATGTCCTTGTACTTGCCGGTGTCCACCAGGACCAGCTGCAGCCCGTTGGCCCGGCTGCCCGCCTTGTCGATGGTGGACACCCGGTAAAAGCCGGGCAGGGCCTTGGAGGAGCCCTTGCTGGGGATCACCCAGTCCGCATGCAGCAGACAGAACTCGTAGATGGCGTCGGTCTGGTCGCCCGAATCCATCAGGGCCAGATCCACCATCAGAGAGCCCCCCGACGGCAGCGGAAAGACGGTGCCCATCACCTGTTCCAGCTCCGCCCCCGACAGCGCCTGGCCGTGGGCCACGCACTGGCTGGTCATGTGGTCCCCCCAGGCCCGGATGGTCCAGTAGATGGAGTTTTCCTGCACGTCGATGCCGCCGGTCAGCAGCTTGGTCCAGGGGGGCAGCTGCCAGGCCGGTGTCTCGGTCTGGCGCTCCAGCACCAGGTCGGCGCTGGTTTTGAGCTTGGTGTCCTCCCAGGGTTCGGCCAGCCAGCTGTTCACGAAGTTGTGGAGCATCTCCGGGTCGTCCTTGACCTTCAGAAACTCCCGGACCACCTCCTCGAAGGTGGTAAAAGGCGAATACAGGGTATTCATCCAGAAGGCCACGCTGCGAGGGGTCTGGCTGTCCCTGCGGACAAACTGCCACCGCCCCGCCCGCAGCATGGCGGGCTTGTCCCGGTCGGTGAGGATGCAGCCGCATTCCTGGCAGACGTACCGCGCCCGGCGGGCCCGCTGGATGGGGTCCGGCTCTTCCTCTTTGCCGGGCCATTTCAGCTGGGCGAACTTCAGCTCGATGTAGGCCCCGCAGTGGGGGCAGGGCACGAAATAGTGCTTCTCGGCCTCGGCGGCCTCCTTGGCCCGCCAGATCAGCCCCGTTTTCAGGGTGGGGGTGGAGGCCATGAAGATCTTCCGGTTCAGCCGGTAGCTCTTGGTGCGCTCCACCGCCAGGGACACGGGGTCGGATTCCTTTTTGGTGGAGCCGGGGTACTTGTCCACCTCATCCAGGAACAGATACCGGATGGGGGTGGAGGACAGGTCCGCCGGGCTGTTGGCGCCGGTGAGGTAGACGGTCATCCCGTCAAACCGCTGGGCCAGGTCCTCGCTCTCGTGGGCCCGGTATTTGGCCGCCAGCGCCGGGCAGCTCTTGAACATGGGCTCCAGCTTGGACTCCACCGTCCGCTTGGCCAGCTGGTCGGAGGGATACACCATCATGGCGGGGCCCGGGTCCTGGTCGATGGCGCTGCCCAGGGCGTTTTCCATGGCCGAGGTGCCGCCCATCTGGGTGGCCTTCACCAGGATGATCTGCTCTATGACGTCGTCCGAGAAGGCGTCCATGATCTCCACCAGATAGGGGGTCAGGGCATTCCGCCAGGGGCCCGCCACCGCGTTGGTGTCGGGCAGGATCCGGTTGGCCTCGGCCCAGGCCGACACAGGCAGCCGCTTTTTGGGCCGCAGCACCTGGAGGGCCGGGGCCATCCACCGGGGGACGGCGTAGGGTTCCACCTTGGGCCGGCGCTTCACGGCGGGTCATCGTCCTCCCGGTCGGTATCCTGGATGTGAGCCGCCGCCACAAAGGCCTCGAACAGGCCGTCCAGCTCCTTTTGGAGATCTTTTTTCATGGCCCGGGCCGCCGCCCCGTCCAGGTAGCCGGACATGGTGCCCGCCGCCCGGGCGGGGATCCGGTCGGCAAACTGTTTCAGCCGCCGCAGAAAGTCGGACAGATCGCCGCTCACCTGTTCCGCCGGCAGGTACTTTCCCTCGGCGATGGCGGTTTTCAGCTTGTGGAGGGCGCCCTGGCTCTCCTTCAGCTCCACCTCGGCCTGCAGTTTTTTAATCGTCAGTTCCTCCAGGGTGCTGCCGGACAGCTCGTCCCGGATTTTCTGCTCCTGGTACGCCATGTAGTCCTGGATGGTCCGGGCGGTGCGGTACCGCCTGGCCCCGCCGCCGGGGGGCACCTCGGTGGACAGAACCCCGTCCTGGGTCAGCTGCTGCACCCGCCGGGTGCTGCGGCCGATCAGCTGGGCTATGGCGGTGGTGCTGGCCCACGCGGGCACCTGGGTCAGGACCCCAGGGGGCGGGGCCGCCGTGGATTTCGCCTTGCCCGCCATTTGCACCACCTCCTTTCGCGGGGTCGATTTCGCATTTTCCCGGGTCTTTCACCCCCATGTATGGGGGTGAAGGGACCGCCGGGGCGGCGGATCCGTAACGAAATGCCGGAAATTTTTCGGATTTTTTGCAAAAACACATCGGGCCTTCCGTGCCCCGCGCCGGCCTGTCAGATGGGAAGGACCCGTGAAACAGGGACGCGGGGCCTTGAAGGCCTTCAGGTACACAGCCCTCATGGGCTTCCGGTGCCTCCGACAGAGGCGGGCGCAGAGAGGACACCCGCAGCGCCCGGCGGCGCAATGCTGGACGCCATGTACCTGCGCGGTCCCGGTTACGCAACAACGCCGAGCGCGTCCTGCGGACGATGCAGCGAAGGCGCTGTTGGCTGCGCAGCCGAGCCGCTGCCTGCGGCAGAAACAGGCGAGGCGGAGCAGGGGCAGCCGTCCAAATGTGCAAGCGGGCTGTGCCCCGCGCCGCATATTTGGGCAACGGCAACCCGGAGCCGCGCTCCGGTTTTTGCAAGCACCCACCGCGGTGCGCTGCAAAAATCGGCTAAGCGCAAGAGTAGAAACATTTTCTGGTGCCGCCGGCGGGACTCGAACCCGCGGCCTCCTGTTCCCAAAACAGGTGCGCTTCCAGCTGCGCTACAGCGACATGGAGCGGGCCGAAGCGGTGAACTTCTTCAGGGCGTCTGCCATGGCCATGGCTGACAAACACCCCTTTGCATCAGGCTGCCCGCATGAAAAAGGCCCCCGATCAGTCGTGGGGGCCTGCCCTTCAGCCGGGCCGCTGCCGGGGGACTTACCCGCCTCCGGCCGCGGGGTGTTCTCTGGCCTGCATGGCAGCCAAAGAAAAAACCGCTGGCAGGGATTTTCTCCCCGCCTGCGGCTTTCACAAATACAGGATACCACGCCCGGAATGTGACATTCAATGACATCTTTACAGGTCCAGCCCGTCCACCGCCTGGTGATGCAGCCGGAACACCTGCCGCAGCACCAGGTGATGGGCGGCGGCGATCTTCTCCCACCGCTGGCCCAGAATGTACCGCCGGGTGAGGATGTCCCGACGCAGGGAGATGGGCTCCTTTTGGATGGCTGCGGCGATCTCGGCCCGCTGGGCCTGATCCTGTTCCAGCAGCCCGGCCAGCTTCTGACGGGTTTCTTCCAGCCGCTCCACCGCCCGGGGAACGGCCTGGCCGTCCCCTCCCCCGCCGGGCATCCCCGAGATGGCCCGGGTGACCCGCCGGGCCTGGGATTCCAGCTGGCCGATCTCCTCCCCCAGCAGCTGCTCTTGCCGCAGGCTCTCCCGGTACCGCCGCAGCCAGGCCACCTTTTCTGTGTATTCCATGGGTGTCACCTCACATCATTGTCTGAAAGACCGTCCTTCACCTCCAGGCGGATGTCCTCCACCCGCCTGGGGGCCACAACAAAATCCACTCTGACGGCACCCGGGTCACAGGGTTCCGGGGTGAAAACAGGATAGATGTCAACCGGCGACTGGGTGGCCATGTCGATGCCGAAGGCCTGCCGAATCTTTTCATACAGCCGGTTTTTGATGCTCTCCGACAGCCTCTGCCGGCCTGCCGCTGAATTGATGGTGTGTGCCTCCTGGCAGACCTCCCGGTAAGTATCC
Source organism: uncultured Faecalibacterium sp. (assembly GCA_944386015.1). Lineage (GTDB taxonomy): Bacteria > Bacillota > Clostridia > Oscillospirales > Ruminococcaceae > Faecalibacterium. The sequence goes on along the minus strand of CALWZK010000008.1, from coordinate 37,819 downwards.
AGGATGCTGATTTCGGCCGGCGCTTCTATCTCCCGAGGAAAGCCGGTTTTTTCGGTGTAGTCGTTCATGGTCAGCCCTCCATTTCCATCTGCCCGTCCATGGGCGTTTCAGTGTATCTAACAGACATGGTTGCGTATTTCACCGGGGTTCTGGGGAGGATTTTCACCTGGCTCTCTTTTTCTGTCAGACCGTAGGCCCTGGCCAGGTCCCGCTGGATCTGCCGCTTCACCCGGTGGATGTAGAGCGCCGTCAGAATTTCATGAATCAGCTTTTTCATCTCGTTTTCTCCCTTCTTTCCAGCAGCTGGACGGCACAGACGCCGGCTGCCTCACACCACCAGGCGCAGCCCTCCCGGATGCAGGGCCGGAACAGCCGGTCCATGGGGCAGCGCTTCTCGCCCGCCGGCGCTGCCGGCATGGCCCAGCATTCCGCGCACTGTTCCCGACGGCTTCTGGATGCCCCTCTCTGGATATGGCAGTGGGCAGCCAGCCCCTCGATACAGCAGCAGCCCTTGGGGGTGCCGTCGGGGTAGGTGTCGGCGCCGGGGTTTCGCTGCAGATAGACTTCTTTTCGGGTCATTGTGATCCCTCCCTATGGCTTGTCCGCCATCCTTTCCCCGCAAAACTGGCAAAAGACGACGCCGCATTCCGCCGGGTACCAGCAGCCCGCCGGGATGCAGATCTCCCGGCCGCACCGGGGGCAGGCGAAACAGTTTCCCTCGGGCTTTTCCCCGATGGAGATCCAGGCTGCGGCGGCCTGGCCGGAGATGGCCCGGGCCTTGGTAATGGTGATCTCCACCCGGGGCCGCTGGCGATCCAGCAAAACGCGGCTGCCATCGTGTCCCACCACGATGGAGGAGCGGTCGTCTGTCAGGACGCCGGCTTTCACCAGGATGTCGTCGGTGGCCTCCAGCAGGTTGAGCAGGTCCACCCGGCGGCGGTCGGGCATATAGTACAGGCACCGAATATTCACCGGCTGGTCGATGGCCTGCTGGGGGCGCCGGATCTGGTACAGGCAGGCCTGCTCATATTCGGTGTATTTTTTGCTGGGGGCTATGTACCGCCCGCCGTACCGGCCGGCCAGGATCCGCTGGCTGTTTTTCTTGGTGTGGGGCGTCCCCAGCAGGGCGGCGGTCCAGATGGGCTTATTCACAGCCTTCCTCCCGCATTTTGGCCAGGGCGGCCTCGGCTTCTTCGCGGGTACGGAATACAGTTTTTCCGAGGCTCCTGGTAAAAGTGAGTATCTCGTGAAGTCCCTGGGGCTTGGTCTCGACAACTGCATAAATCCCAGATTCTGGCACGCTGACAACAACAAATACAGACTCCCCAGGCATGCACGCCAGCACCAAGCACCGGCCCTCCCGGTCGGCCTGGATCAGCTCCCGCAGGCGGTCGAGGTCGTAGTCGTCTCCCAGAATGTCCTCAATGGCAGCAAGGCGATCGAACGCTCTAGCAATGGGACATTCTTTGCAGCTGCCCTCTCTTTCACACACTTCCGAGCATACCAGATTGTCCGCTCCTTTGACCTGGTTGCTATGGGACCCGTTAAAACAAAAATCGTACGTCAAACGTTCCACAGTCTCACTCCTTCCTCTTGTGTTGCCGCCGCTGCTGGGCCCGCAGCCGGGCCAGGCAGACCAGGATCAGCGCCCACGCCAGGGCGGCGCACAGCAGGGCGGCGGTCCAGATAGGCTTATTCACGGCCTTCCTCCCGCATTTTGGCCAGGGCGGCCTCGGCTTCATCACGGGTGAGGAACACGGTTTTTCCGATGTCTGCAGGTGAAAATGTGCCTACCATATCTCCACCGTCAATTTCGATATGATCTTTTTCAATGACAACTCTTGCCACCTCAGACGCACAGGGGCAGCCATATCCATTGGACCATACAAAATCGCCTACTCTGCATGGCGGTACAACGACCCCATGATCCAGCAAAAAGGCCGCCAGCCACTCGACAAAGCTCCCGGTTTCGGGGTCTGCTCGCTTGGCGTTCACGATCAGGTCCATCAGCGTTTCTTTCTCTTTGGCTTTGTCCATCTTCTCGTTCCTTTCTCTCTGCTTTGCCGCCGCTGCTGGGCCCGCAGACGGGTCAGGCAGACCAGGATCAGCGCCCACGCCAGGGAGGCGCACAGCAGAACTGTCATCATCGGTTCCATGGTCAGTCCTCCACATACAGCGTGCCGTCGGCATTGTACCGTGGAACCATGCCAAACCAGGAATACCCGCCATGACTATATTCTTTGTAGACAATGTACTGGACACCAGTTTCCATGTCTTGGTAAATATCGAAGTCGCTATATTTATCCACAAATTCCATGGAAAATGCGGGTGTTGCATCATTCTCTGCAGTAGCGGCCGCCGCAGTCCCGCAGCCCAGCATCATGACAGACAATGCCAAAGCGATTGCCAAAGCCTTGATTTTCATCTTCATGTTTTTGCACCCTCCTCACTTGGTCAAGCGCTCTTCAGCAGCACCATCAGCATGGCCAGGGCTGCCGCCTTTTTCCACTCGAACCTTACCTCAAAAATTTTGCACCCGAGCCAAAAGGCCAGGACTGAAGTTGCCATGGTATCAGCTGTGGCCAGAACCATGCACAAGGGCCAAGCCATCCTGTTGTTCACCCCTTCCTACTTGAACACCCGGCCGGTGCGCTTGTCCAGCAGCACCACCCGGCCCACGATCTCAAACCCGGCCCCGTCCGCCACATACCGCAGGACGTGGACCAGGTCGCTGACCCGCTTGTCGTCCCGGCCCAGGCATTCCTCGGCCCGGGTCCGGGTGGGGTCAGCAGCCCCAGACGGATTGCGTCCGTATCTTTCATCCGGCATGGATTGCCCTCCTTTCTCGCTGCGGCGCCTCACGGCACCACTTCCAGGAACCGCTGGCGCTCCTTGTCGAAGGCCAGAGGAATCTCCCCCACCCGGCCCTCCTTGTTTTTGGACAGGATGCAGACGCTGCGGCCGTCCTCGGCATTGCCCAGCAGCAGGACCGCGTCGGCGTCCTGTTCCAGCTGGCCCGACTCCTTCAGGTCGGCGTTGCTGGGCAGGGTGTGGGCGGCGTTGCGGCTCAGCTGGGCCGCGCCTATCACCACCATGCCGGTGGTCTGGGCCAGCTCGTGAAGGCCGATGGAGATCTGGGTGATGGCCTGGTACCGGTCCCCCGACCGGTCGGGCCGGATGATCTGGACGTAGTCCACCATCACCACCTGGGCCTTCATCCGCAGGGCCTGGGCCCGGATCCAGGCCACGTTCCGCCCCGATGCCGACCGGATGTACAGCGGCAGCTTCCGCAGTTTGGACAGGCCGTCCAGCTCGATGGCGGGGACTTTCTTGTTTTTGACCTGTTCCAGGGGCGCATAGAGCTGGTTTGCAATGATCCGCTGGGCCAGGATTTGCGGGCTTGTCTCCAGGCTGAAATAGCAGACCTTCCGGCCCTGCTTGGCCATCTCCACCGCGATCTGGAGGCTGAGGGCGGTCTTGCCCGCCGAGGGCCGGCCGCCGATCAGGATGAAGTTCCCCGGCAGGATGTGGAGGTTCCGGTCCAGGGGACCGATGCCGGTGGCGATGTAGTTGGGCTGCTGGTCCAGGTTGCGGATGTAGTCGTCGATCAGGTCCCCCAGGGGGGTGAAATCCTCCCCGGGGTGGTCGGTGTCCAGGGCCTGTCCCATCCGGCCATAGAGGCTCGCCAGGTCCTCGTAGCTGGTGGAGGGGGACGCCGCCTGCATCGCCAAACTCTGGAACCGCTCCAGGGCCCGGCGCTCCAGCAGAGCCGTCACCCACTCCCGCACCCGGCTGCGGTTCACCTTCACCGGGGCGACGTCCAGGGCGTCCATACAGGCCGCCACAGTCTCTTTCAGGTCGGGGTAACGGTGGAGGACGTCCACCACGTCCATCTCGCCCTTGGCGCTCCATGTGCCGTCGATGGCGGCGTATAAATCCCCCAGGCCTTCGGGGAAGTCATCCGGGGTCAGGCGGCCCGCCGCCTCGGGAATGTACTCAGGGAAGCCCAGCAGGGCTGCCAGCAGCATGCGGGGAAGATCAATCATGTCAGCACCTCATACCGGGGTTCCGGCGCCGGCTGCTGCGGCTGCTGCCGCCGGCTGCGCATTTTCTCCCGGCGGGCCGCCAGGTCCCCGGGGGTCTTGACCCCTTCTTTCCGCCAGGTGGACAGCACCCCGTCCACATAGCTCCAGCTGCGGGCGTTATGCTGGGCCGCCTCCTGGATGGCCAGACGCACCATCTGGTCCCCCGCCTGGGCCCGGTAGGCCTGGAGCTTGTCCAGGGCGCTGCGGGGGAAAACGCCGATCTCCTGCTCGTAGTCCTGGATGATCCCCGCCAGGGCCTGGTCAGTGCGGCCGCCGGGGTCTTCTGAGAATACAGCTTCAGCAGCAGTTACAGCTTCAGTTACAGTTACAGTGCTTTCGGGTTCTGAAAACCTCCGGCTTTCCTGGTTTTCGGATGAAAAACCTTGTTCGGGAAGGTTTTTATTTTCAAAACCTATGGTTTCTGCATTTTGAGGTATGGTTTTTTCGGTTCGCGTTCTGGGGCGTCCGCCACGCTTTCCGCCATCCCGTTTGGCGATGTTGGTGTCGATGCTGGGCCGGATCACGGCGAACACTGCCCGCTGGATGGCGGACTGCAGCGCCGGTTCCTCCCCCGTCAGGGCATAATTGCAGATGGCCCAGAACATGGCCAGCTGGTCGGCCTGTTCCATCTCCTGGATGGCCCCCAGAAACGACCGGTAAAACACAAAGGACTCCCGGTTCTCGCTTTGCATGACAACTCCTTTCACGGCCTTGCGGCCGGTTTGACAAAGCGCCCCGCCCAACCGGGCAGAGCGCATGGGGATGTAGGTTCCGGCCGGGTCAGCTCACGGCGCCGGACAACTTCAGGGTTCTGGGCGGCTCCTGTTCGTCGCCGTCCATCTGCAGCTGGCCCGGGATCTGGGGGATGGCTTCCACCACCGTCAGCTCCCCGTTCTGGTCCCCCGTCACATAAAGGGAGGTGGTCACCGGGTTGGTGGGGGCCAGGGTGCTCTTGGCCGTCACCGACACCCGGATCTGCTGGCGCTCCTCGTCCGGCATCAGCTCGATGGACAGGGTGATTTTCCGCTTCTGGGCGGCCTTGGTGTTGGGGTCCAGGATGTTGGTCATCACCCGTTCCATCTCGTAATCCACCCGCTCCTCGATGGCTCCCCGGGCCATCCGCAGGATGCTGTCATAGTTCTTTTTGCTCATGGATATTCTCCTTTTGTGTTCTCAGGTAAATCATGTACTCGCCGTACTGCATCCCCAGGGCGGCGGCCCGGCGGAGGATGCAGTCCATCTCGGCTTCCGACTGCTGGGCCCGCTGGGCGGCGTGGTAGCGAATGTCCTTCGGCCTGGCGTCGGGACCCAGGCCATTGTAGGTGTCGAAGGGGTCCACATCGCTCCTGGGATGCTTGGCGCGGCTGTCCCTGCACTGCATACAGCGGATCATCCGGTAACACTTGCGGCAGTAGTTTCCCACCCGGTCCTCCTGCTCCAACCTGTCCCCACAGATCGGGCAGCAGGCAAGCCGCCGGGCTGTCATCTCAGCCCCTCCCGGGAGCCTCACAGGGCACCCAGCAGGCCTGGATCAGGCCCAGGTCGCAGGCCCGGACCCCGGTGAAGTCCTCCCCGTCGGGGTCGGCCCGCACCACCAGGACCGGCCCGGCCAGAGGCTCACCGATCAGGCGGCCGATGTTCAGCATCCCGTTGATGGGCAGGCCCATCACCTTGCCCTCCTCATTGACGATCACCACCAGGCCGGTCCGCTCCAGGGTTACCGTCTCGATGTAGCCGCCCACCGCCTCCTGGAAGGCTTTCAGGGTGTTTTCCATTTCCGTCACCCGGGGCTCATGGCCCACGTCAATCCTGATGACCTGCATCTTTCTTCTCCTCCTGTTCGATCATGGCAACGGCCGCATACATCCCCGCCAGGTAAGATGCTGCTTTCTCGGTGCAACTTGTCAGGGTGAACACCTGATCGGAAGGAAAGATTCCATCCGGTTGGGTGAGCACACCCATCCAGTTTTTCATGAACACATTCAACCCGGCCAGGCCGCTGCCCAGGGATTCCACCACAGCCTTGACAGATTCCACCTGAGACGGCCCGGAGGGCTTGTCCCCGGCCTCTTTGGAGGCCTCTTCGGGTTCCTCTTTCCTGGCTGCTGCGGGCTTTGGGGTGCTCTGCTTTCTGCGGCTGCCGGGCTTTGGCCCCGGCCTTCTGCGGGGCGCCATCTGGGGCGGTACGGTGCCAGCCGGCTGGGTCCAGTAGGGGGTTGTGGGGACGTCTGCCCATCTTTTGGCCCCCAGGGCTTCCAGCAGCTGGGCATCCTCCAGGCCCTCGGTGTCGGCCACCGCATCCATGGCGGCTTTTCGGGGGTTGCTGGCCGTCCGAATGGACGCCACAATGGCCTCCAGATCATAGGGTTTTGCAGCTGCTTCATCCATCTGTGGTCTCCCCTTTCGGCCGCCTCTTCGACGGCGCCAGGACGCTGTCCACCCCATACACCCGTGCATCCGAGATGATGCTGCGGGCCAGGTCGGTGAGGATGGTCCGGTCATCGGCCCGATCCGCCGCCGGGAGAGCATCCAGGGCAGCGTGGGCCTTGGCAGCCAGGCCGTTCAGGGCCGCCCGCAGCCCGATCAGGGCCTGGTGGTCATCGGCAGCATCGGCGGCTATCCACAGAGCGGCGGCCAGATCCTCGGCCTGCTCCTTTTCCCGCAGGTGACGGGCTGCCCCGCTGTCCTGGTAGCGGGCCTCCGCCCGCTGGGCGGCTGCCTCCCACTTCTCGGCCAGGGCGATGATTTCAACCTTGGTCACGGAACTCACCTCCAAAGGCGGACAGGTCCATCCTGACGGACTGGGCTTTATCTGCCGCAGCCATTGCCTCGGCCACAATACAAAGCGCCTTTCCCTCCGCCTCATACGGCTTCCCGCTCCGTTTAGACCATTCGTTGATGATACGCTGCAGGACTACACCCACCAGGGTGCAAAGGGCCACATTGTCACCCATGACAATGGCTTTCGTCACCCCTGTTTCGGGATCCAGTTCGGCGTTGATTTTAGCTTTCATTCTCGGTTTACCTTGCATTTTGGGAACACCTCCTGTATACTGAAGGTGAGTACATCCAACAGCTCACCTTTGGCTCTGCCCGATCCTGTTCATCGGGCGGGGCCTTTTTGTTTTCATGCGCCGCGGCGATGGCGCTGGATGTAGGGCACAGGCACTGCCTGGTGCCGATCTTCCAGCCGCCGGAGCCAGTCCTCATACCGCCGGATCACCGGCAGCATGGCCATGCCCGTCAGGCTGGTGGCCATCGCTGCCACCGCATACAGCAGCCAGAACATGGGATACTGGGGGATCCCCAGCAGCATCCAGAAGACTGTCACCTCCAGGGCCAGGTACCCGGTCTGCAGAGCCAGCAGCCCCGCCCGGGCCAGCCAAAGCCGCCGGGCTGTTTTTTTGTTGTTTCGCATCCAAACTCCTCCTTTCATCTGCAAAAACAGAGAATCATGGCCGCCGCTGCGGCCAGCACCAGCAGCCAGTCCAGCCGGGTGGAATGGTAGTCCATGGGCCCCTCCTATCTGTGCCGCCAGATGTTGGCAGTCTCGGCGGCGCAGCGGGCGAAGATCTCCCCCTTCTCGGCGTCGGTGTGGGAAATGCCAGGCACCGCCAGCACTCTGGAGGCCCGGATCCGTTCGGCCACCGCCTGGGTGGCCCGCAGGTCCTGTTCCATGGCGGCGGCGTCCTCCCGGTAATGGGAGGACCGCTCGTCCACGATCCGCACCTCCTCCTGGAGGGCGGCATGGACGCACCGCCGCAGCCGCTCCATGGCCACCTCCAGGCCGTCCTCAGACGCCCACTGGTTGAACTGCCGGTAGTTGTCCCGGCCAGCCTGCCGCAGCCGTTCCAGCCGGTCGGGGCCGAACTTGAACTCCTGGATGACCCCGGCGGCGTAGATCTGCCAGGCGGTGGCCGCAGCTTCATCCCCCGCCATCCGCAGCTGTTTTTCCCGGCGGGTGCGGGGCGCCCGCAGCAGCGGCACCGGGAAATCCATCTCCACCTTGCCCTGGATCCAGCCTTCCCGCTGGCGGACGGCTGCCTTTGTGCCCTGGCCGAGGACGGCGGCCACATTTTCCTCCTGGATCCGCCGCAGCACCTTGGCCAGACGTTCCAGCCGGCCGGCGCCGATGCCGAACTCCTGGTGAAGGGCCACCGTCAGGCACCAGGAAGCCAGCTGGGCCACCGCGGTCTTGGTTTCAGACATTTCCTGGGAAAATCCCATCTGTATGTACTCCTTTCGCGTATTTGCGGCCCGCCGGGATCGAACCGGCGCAAGGGACCACCCGCCGCACATCCAACCCCCATCCCCGCGCACCGGAATGGATGGGGGTGCCCTTGGGCCGGGCCGCCTCTGGGGAACTTGCCCGGCTCCAGATCCGGGTGGTATTGGTACCCATGCCGCCGGGATGTCGGACAGGGAATCCCGGCAGCACACCGGGCCTCTCGGCCCACATAGAGCCCTCTGCCAGGGCGCACCAGACAGAGGGGGCGGAGGGACTCTCCCCCGCCTGCCGCGTTGGCCGCGGTCGGCCTGCCCGGATGCCGCCGGGCGGGGGGCCAAAGTATGAAACACTCCCCTTCGATCCTGCAGCGAGGACGGCTTTCACGCCCTTGCCGGCGCCGGAGTTTGAGCGCTGCCGTTTTTCGCGGCCACCACAGGTTCCGCCATCTCATGCAAACCTGACCGGGTGCGCCGGGCTCGAACCGGCTGGCAGCCTGCTGCGGCACCCCTTAGAGCGGCCTCAGGGGCCGCAGTGTGATCCGTCACAGGGATCCACATAACTCCATTGGATGTCATACCGGTCGCGGGATCGTGCCAGATCCTGAACCCCAGAAGCGTCCTCCCACCACAGCTTTGTGTTGGAACCTCTCCTTCTGGTCAAGCAGCCAATCCGGTATTCTGCATGCCCCGATCTGCGATCCACCAGATACAGGGCCGCCAGGCGTCTTTCTTCCGGGCGTGAAATCTTGGATCTTAAATCAAGTGTCCTCCAGATGTTCATGCGGTTCTCCTTTCCCCTGCTCTTCCACCGTTTCATCCTGCCATGGGTGGAAATCCGGGCAGCCGGTGTTGTACCCCGCGCAGGCCCGGCACTCGGGCCTGTCCAGGTAGAAGGTCCGCCGGCACTGTTTTTCATCCAACGCACTCGCCCTCCCCTCCATGTGCCTGGACGGAGGGGAAAAAGTAGGAGCCGATCTCCTCCTGGGGGATCTCCATCATCCTGCAGATCATGCAGATCTCCTTCTCGGTCCATCCGCCGGCACTCACACCCCGCAGCCGGGCTGACAGGGTGTTTTTGCTGATGCCCAGCGCATCGGCCACCTCTCCGTCGTAGTAGCCGCAGGCGCGGAACCGCGCCCGCAGCCGCCAGAACGGGATCTGGTTGAACGTCCCGTGGACCAGTGCTGCCATGGTTCCTGCCTCCTCTCTGTATTGCGCCCCGCCGGGGCGCTTGCTTTTTGATTTGTTCCTCCCTATACTGGAGCCACAGGCTGTTGCCGCAGCCGAGTCCCTATACAGAGAGGAGGGTTGTTTTTTGAAGATGTATCTTGTCCACCTTGACACACTCCCCATGCAGGCTCGCTTTGACGCTTGCCAGAAGATCAGCCAGCTTGCCTGGGATACTTACGAGCAGATAGTACCTGTGCATGGCCTTGTTGCCGTGAAGGTGGCGTGGGACCGTAAGGAAGATTTTATGTCTTCCCCCTGCTACCCCGCCGGGTGCCGCTGCGAGTTCCTTGGCGGGTAGTCATTCCTTCAAGGCGGCCTGGGTAATCAGCAGGGCCGTCGGAAAGTCTGGGTCATACTCAAATATGACCCGGGCTTTTTTCGTCCCGTCCACAAACTCCATGAAGTCAGGCAGCGCCTTGATCCGCTCCATTGCCTCGCCTGCGGGCCAAAGACCAATGCCCACGGGCCCTTCTTTTTGCAGGGACTCCCAGTCATACCCGAAGTGCTTCAGGACTGCTTCCTTTTCTCCCGCCCTGTTGGTATGCCAGCCCTCGAAATCCTTCATCACGTTCCTCCATTCCAGATCGCATCCCCGCCGGGGCGCTTGCTTTTGGATTTGTTCCTCCCTATACTGAAATTGCCAGCTGTTGCAGCAGCTGAGGCTCTCAGGAAAGGAGGTGCTTCTATGTGGGTTTACCGCTCCCCCATTGGCCCGTTTGTGATCCGCCGTGCCGGTGATGGAAGGTACGAGCTCTGGCATGACAGTGAATGCTATGGCCGTTACATGGACCCCGTTGCCGCAGCGGATGACGTCTATACCCATCACACCGGCTGCCACCGATGGGATGATTTAAACGTCCCGGACGAACCTACCGATCTGGGTGAATGGGAAAAGCTTTGATGCTCACAGGGGCTGGCACTGATCCTCAGTGTCCGCCCCTTCTGTTTTTGCTGCGATCCTGACAAGGACCGACAGCAGCTTGCTCATGGCGCTGAGGGCATTTGCCATTTCAAACATGACTTCACCGCTCGTTTTGCTGCGGCTGTTGATGCTGCATTCCATCCAGCTGCAGTAAGCCACAAGCAGCCGCATCACTGCACAGGCTGTGCGATCAGCAAGGTCCGCTTTCTTTTCCCGGACGGCTGCATCCTTAAATTCTTTACAGGCTTTCATCACGTTCCCTCCTTTCAAATCTTGCATAAACGCAAGTTTCAACTAAAAAAATATCTGCCACTTCTTCTGCGTTAAGGCCGAGTTCCGCCCGGAACAGCTGGATCTCATTTCTCGTGAAATCAGATTCTCCATTGACTTTTCTGGACAATGTGGCAGGATTGATGCCCATAATTCTGGCAACATCCACCGCGCTCAGACCGTGCTCGATGTACTTTGCCTGGAAACGATTCTTATCAAACATCCAAACGCCTCCTTTCTGGAATCATTATACATCTTGCATAAATGCAAGTCAAGCGTTTTCGCAAGTTTTTTTGATGACTTTTATATTTTTTGTTGCGTTTTTGCAATATATGGAGTATAATCATTTTTGTAAGGTGGTGTCATCTATGGCGAACTATTTGGCAGCTCGAAGAAACGAACTTGGGCTCACACAAAAGGAAATTGCTGAACAAGTCGGCGTGTCTGAGGGCACCGTATCCCGTTGGGAAAGCGGCTCTATTGCAAATATGCGAAGGGATCGCATCGCGGCTTATGCCAAGGCTCTCCATACCAGCCCTGAATTTATCATGACAGGAAACGAAAGCCGTCCAGTCCCCCCAGGCTTTGAGCCCCTGCCCCGGATGGTGAAGCGCCCCCTGATCGGCGACATCGCCTGCGGTGAGCCCATCACGGCAGAGCAGAATGTTGCGGACTATGTGGACGTGCCCGAAACCGTCCACTGCGATTTCTGCCTGCGGTGCCACGGGGACAGCATGGTGGATGCCGGCATCCAGGACAACGATGTGGTGTATATACGCATCCAGCCCGAAGTCGAGGACGGAGAGATTGCGGCCGTCCGTATCGGCGGGGAGGCCACCCTGAAGCGGGTCTACTACGACGGGCAGAGCCTGACCCTGATGCCCGCAAACTCCAGCTACCGGCCCAAAACCTACAGCGGCCCCGAGCTGGAAAACATTCGGATCGAGGGCAAAGCCGTCGGCTTTACCCATTGGTTTTAGAAATTTGAGGAGGAATCAATCATGAAATCTGGAGACAAGCAGACCCCCAACGGGAAGAAAAAAACAGGATGCCTGCCCATTCTGGTGGTGGTCCTGGTTCTGGCAGCCATCGGCTCCACACTCGGCAACAGCGGCGGAGAGCAGGCGGCAGCTTCTTCGGTCCCCGTGTCCTCGGCGGCGGTATCTTCTGCGGAGGATGCCAGTGATCCGGCCGAGACTGTCCCTTCTTCCGAGGCGGAAGCCCCGGTGGATGACAGCGTTCCCACCGAATACCGCTCGGCCCTGGCCAGCGCAGAAACCTACAGCGAGCTGATGCACATGTCCAAAGCCGGCATCTATGACCAGCTGACCTCGGAATATGGCGAACAGTTCAGCCCGGAGGCTGCCCAGTATGCCATCGACAACATGGAGGCCGACTGGAATGAAAACGCCCTGCAGACGGCCCAGAACTACAGCGATCAGATGCACATGTCCAAGGCCGGCATTTATGACCAGCTGATCTCGGAGTACGGCGAACAGTTCACCGAGAGCGAGGCCCAGTATGCCGTGGATCACGTCCAGGCCGACTGGAACCAGAACGCCCTGGAAACGGCCCGCAGCTACCAGGAAAACATGGATATGTCCCCCTCTGCCATCTGGGACCAACTGGTCTCTGAGTACGGCGAGCAATTCACCGAGAGCGAGGCGGACTATGCCATCGCCAATCTGGGATAAAAACAAAAGGCCCCCTCGGCATATCGCCGAGGAGGCCGCCTCCCCCAAAAGCGCACCATGGGCAGAGGTCTTGTAGATCCATTTTACCACAAAAGAAAAATCCCGCCCACCTGCTGGAACAGGTGAGCGGGAAGAGCAACTGGCTCCCCCAAAGGGATCATCGCACAGTCGGACAGTGTGATTATACCTCTTTGGGCGGGGTCTGTCAATCATACCCACCCAAGGAGGATTTTTATGGGAAAGCGAACAAATACCGCTGCCTGGCAGGAAAAACAGGGCCGCTGGAAAATTGATGTGCAAAAGGACGGCAAGCGCCGCAGCTTTTACAGCTTTAAGCCAGGCCGCACCGGTCAGCGGGAAGCCAACGCAAAGGCGGACGCCTGGCTGGATGACGGGATCGCCAACACATCCACCAAGGTGTCCAGGCTTTATGCCGACTGGCTGGAAGAGCTGGCTGCTACCGCCGGGACATCCTACCTGAGCGAATGCCGGAAATATGGTGAATACTATATTCTCCCGGTCTGCGGCGCTCTGAAAATCGGAGATCTGAACGAGGGGCACCTGCAGACCGTCCTGAATAAGGCTTACAAACAGGGCTGCCTGAAAAAGGACCGGCAGCGCAAGCCCCTGGGCCGGCCCCTGAGCAAAAAGACCCTGCAGGGCATCCGATCTGTGGAGCGTTCCTTCCTCAAGTGGTGCCGCTTCCACAAGTACACCACCCTTTTCCCCGAAAATTTGTCCATTCCAAAGGGCGCACGGCTGTGTGGGAAAAAGATCCTTCAGCCCACCGCGCTGCAGATCCTGTTCTCTGTGGACACCCGCAGCTGGCACAAAAAAACCATTTTCGACGATTTCATCTATGCTTATCGGTTTGTCGTTGCCACCGGTGTGCGGCCTGGCGAACTGGTTGGCCTCTACTACGGCGACATCAAAGGCAACACTGTCAACCTCCGGCGCTCCATCAATATCCACAACGAAACCACCCAGGGCAAAAACGAAAACGCCGTCCGGTCTTTCGATATGAACGCCGACGCCCGCGCGGCCTATGAAGCTCAGGTGGATCTTCTCCATGCTTCCGGGATCGAGATCAACTATGCCACCCCGCTCTTTCCCGTCGGATCCGAGCGGGCCTTGTACCGCCGTTGGAAGCGCTACCAGGCAGCCAACGGGATCGATCCTCCTGTCAGCCTCTATGAGCTGCGGCACACGTTTGTCAGCGTCAATGCAGCAGCGATGAACGACGGCCAGCTGAAGCTGCTGGTGGGCCACAGCAAAAACATGGACACCCAGGGTGTCTATGGCCATGAAGTGGAGGGCCAGCGGGAGCAGCTTGCCCAGGCCAGCACCGAGGCATTCAAGCAGGCCCACGGCTGATCCAGTACCGCACTTTGTACCGCACTTTTATTTTTTGCGTATTGGTACGAATCCAAACACATTGGTAAAAATCACAACAAAATAGCGATTTTACGATATAGTTTCAATCTCATACCTGTGTATAAAAATTGGGACGACGGTTCGATTCCGATTACCCGCTCCATCAAAAACCGCCTGAGAACGTAGGTTTTCAGGCGGTTTTCTTTTTGCAGCAGCCCATTTTGTAACCCACTTGTAAAGGATTGTCTATTTGCATTGTGCCATCGTTGTTTTTTGAATTCTGCGGAGGACCTTGTTTCGCAATTCGATGCATTTCGCATAAAATTTCATTTGACATGCGGGAATAAAAGTGTACAATATTTCCAGAATTGATTTTTATTTATCAATCATCAAAGGAGATGCACCATGTCCAACTTTGAATCCCGCAGAAGATTTCTGAAACAGACCGCCCTCTCCCTGGGAGGCCTGACCTTCCTGGGCCTGGCCGGCTGCTCCCAGCCTGCCAGCTCCACCGCGGCATCCTCTGCCGCCTTCTCGGAAGCAGCCGCCTCTGCCACCGCCGCCGATGTCACCATCCCGGCCCATCCCTACCCCGACTGTGAGTTCGATCTGGACCGGGTGGAGCAGCTGGGCTACGAGAGCTTCTATCAGAACGGCTGCTGCTTTGCCGTCGCCAACGCTCTGCTGACCGAGCTGAAGGAGAAGGTGGGCTTCCCCTACACCGCCATTCCCGCTGAGATGTTCGTCAACGGCAAGACCGGTTACGGCGTCGGCTCCCTGTGCGGCTCTCTGGGCGGCGCAGCCGCCATCATCGGCCTGATGTGCTCCCCCGATGACGCTTCGGCCATCACCAAGGAACTGTACAGCTGGTACACCTCCACCAACCTGCCCATCTATCAGCCTGAGATCAAGGCGGAGACCCCCACCGTGGCCAAGAGCGTCAACTGCTCCGACAGCGTCACCGTCTTTATGGATGCCGCCGGCATCTCCGAGATGAGCGACCCCAAGCGTTTGGCCCGCTGCGGCGGCGTCAGCGCCGACGTGGCCAAAAAGACCGCCGAGCTGCTGAACATCCACTTTGGCTACATGGAGGCTCCGGCCGAGAACACTGCCGCCTCCGAGACGACCCTGGCCGACAATGAGTACATCGGCGAGGGCGAAGGCTTCGGCGGGCCCATCCAGGTGAAGGTCACGGTGGACGGCGACAAGATCAGCAAGATCGAAGTGCTGTCCCACAGTGAGACCTCCGGCGTCTCTGACCCCGCCTTCCAGACCATCCCCGACGCCATCATCAAGGCCCAGTCCACCGATGTGGAGCTGGCCAGCGGCGCTTCCTTCTCCAGCCAGGGCATCATTGATGCCGTCAAGGACGCTCTGTCCCAGGCCGGCCTGAACCTATAAGATCCAGCCCTTTTACCTTCCCGTATATACCTTCCCGCAGCATAAAAAAATCCGCGTCCTTTCAGCAGAAGGGATGCGGATTTTTTTGGTTACAGCAAAGCCAGCCGGATCACAGCCAGAATCAGCAGATGGCCGGGGTAAAACAGATAGAAAAACCACTGGGAGAACTTGCGGCCTTTCTCCGCCCGGCGGCCGTTGTAGAGGAACAGGACGGCGAAGCCTGCTGTCCCCACCGCCAGGGCGCCGCCGATGGAGGCCGGCAGGCTGTACTGGTTCAGCCGCATAAAGAGGCCGAACAGTACCATGGCCCAGCCAAAAGCGACGAAGGCCCGCCGCCTGTCCCCTTTGGCCCAGAGGAACAGCAGGGTGTAGCAGGGGGCCAGCAGCATCCAGTCGCAGTTCAGCACCCCCGTCAGCAGCACCAGCACCACGTCGATGCAGCGCCGGACAAAGCCGGGGGCCATCTTTTCGTGGATCACCAGAATCCCGAAGCAGATCAGCAGGGTAAACAGCATGTTCAGCGCAAAGAAGTTGATCCCCGGCCCCTGGCTGAAGGCCAGGCAGAAGGGAATCTCGGCCAGCAGGGCAAAGCCCAGCAGCCGCAGGGCGTACTGCTTTTTGGAGTGGGTGTAGCCGTAGCCCTCCACCAGAAACCAGCACATCACCGGGGCGGTGAAGTAGCCGATGTCCTCCAGCACCATCGTCCACAGCCCGCCGGGGGTCATGAACACATTGGCGATGTGATTCAGCAGCATGGTGAACATGGCGATGTATTTGATCTGGTCCCGGTTCAGCACCTGCCAGCGGGTCAGTTGGGTTTGTTCCATAGGCCTGCTCCTTTCCTCATCCCTGCCAGCCCCGGGCGGCGGGGTCCAGCTGGCCGGCGGCGGTGTACACCAGGGCGTTGCAGATGGCCGCCGCCACGCTGCTGCCCCCTTTTCGGCCCATGGCGGCGATGGCCGGGACCCCCAGCTTTTGGCACAGATCCATCAGCCGCTCCTTGCTCTCCACCACGTTCACAAAGCCCACCGGCACCCCGATGATGAGGGCGGGGCGGAAATCCCCCGCCTCCATGGCGTCGCAGAGGGCAAAGAGGGCGGTGGGGGCGTTGCCCACCGCAAACACAGCCTTGGGATGGACCGCGGCGGCGTGGTGCATGGCAGCCACCGCCCGGGTGGTGTCCGCCTCTTTGGCGGCGGCCGCCACCGCCGGGTCGGCCATATAGCAGAAGGCAGCGCCCCCCAGCCGGGCCAGGGCCGGCTTGCTGACCCCCGCCAGGGCCATGTTGGTGTCGGTGACGATGGGGGCGCCGGCGGCCAGGGCCGCCACCCCTTTGGCCACCGCCCCCGGGGTGAACCGGAGGTTTTTGGCGTAGTCAAAGTCGGCGGTGGCATGGACCACCCGCCGGACCACCGCCTCGTTTTCGGCAGCCGGGGTCAGGCCCAGATCGGCCAGTTCCTGCGCAATGATGGACAGGCTGGTGCGCTCAATATCCCCCGGCAAAGTGTGCAGATGTTCGCTCAAAATTCCACCCCTTTCCGGGCCTGGACGCCCTTTTCATAGGGATGCCGCCAGCAGCGCATCTCGGTGGAATAGTCGGCCAGGTCCTCCATCCAGGGGGCCGGGCGGCGGCCGGTGAGGACCACTTCCTGCCCCGCCGGGCGGTGGCGGACCGCCTGCTCCAGCAGGTCACGGTCCACCATGTTCAGTTCCCAGGCGGCGCAGGCTTCGTCCAGCACCAGCAGGTCCGCCGGGCAGTCCAGGGCCGCCTTGAGGTTTTCGTTCTGCAGCGCCCGGGTGGCGGCCTTTTCCTCTTCGTTCATCTGAAAGACAAACTTCTGCCCCGCCTTGCCCCGGTAGACCTGGGCCCCCAGCTGCCGCAGCAGGGGGATTTCCCCGGTGTCAGCCCCTTTCAGGAACTGCACCACCACCACCCGGCAGCCGTTGCCCAGGGCTCGCAGGGCCAGGCCCATGGCCGCAGTGGTCTTTCCTTTGCCTTCTCCCCAGTAGAGGTGTACCAGTCCAAGTTCCATGTGTCAGCCCTCCATCATCCGGTAAATGGCATCCAGATCCAGCGCGCCCCGGACTGCGGCGGCCAGACGGTCAAACTCCTGTTCCTGAAAAGCCCGGTGGGAAACCGGCCGGGCCCGGGCCGGGTCAATGCCCTTGGCCCGGCACAGGGCGTCCGCCAGTTTGGCGGTGGCTTCGCCGGTGTCAAAGAGACCGTGGAGGTAGGTGCCGCAGACGCGGCCCGCCGCGCAGCCCTCGGCCCGGCCGTCGGCCAGCCGGCAGAAGGGGTCGCCCTCCACGGTGGTCCGGCCCATGTGGATCTCATAGCCCTCCAGCCGGGCCCCGGCAAAGGGCCCCGCCAGCGCCTGGGCCTCCACCCGGGTGCGGGTCTTTTGGGGGGTGAAGACGGTATCCACCGGCAGCAGCCCCAGCCCCCGGCAGACGGCACCGGGGGTGCCCCCCTCGGTGCCCTGGGGGTCCGAGAGGGTGCGGCCCAGCATCTGGTAGCCCCCGCAGATCCCCACCACCGGCACCCCGGCGGCGGCCAGTTTCAGGATGGCGGCTTCCAGGCCGCTCTGCCGCAGCCAGGCCAGATCGTCCAGGGTGCTCTTGGTCCCCGGCAGGATCACCACGTCGGGGGTGCCCAGCTCGGCCGGGCGGCTCACATACCGCACCCCCAGCAGCGGGTGCTGCTCCAGGGGGGAGAAATCGGTAAAATTGGAGATCCGGGGCAGCCGGATCACCGCCGCGTCCAGAGGCTTGTGGGCCTGAGTCTGGCTCAAAGAGGGGGCCAGGGAATCCTCGTCGTCGATCTGGGTGGGGACATAGGGCACCACACCCACCACCGTCACGCCGGTCTTTTGTTCCAAAAAGCCCAGGCCGGGGCGGAGAATCTCCACATCCCCCCGGAACTTGTTGATGACCAGGCCCTTGATCCGGGCCCGCTCCTCAGGCTCCAGCAGGGCCACTGTGCCGTAAAGCTGGGCAAACACCCCGCCCCGGTCGATATCCCCCGCCAGCAGCACCGGCGCGTCCACCAGTTTGGCCAGGCCCATGTTGACGATATCCTCCGACTTCAGGTTGATCTCGGCGGGGCTGCCCGCCCCCTCGATGACAATCACATCGTTTTCCGCCGCCAGGCTCCGGTAAGCCGCCAGGATCTCGGGCACCAGCTGCTTTTTGTACCGGAAATAGTCCCGGGCCGGCATCTGGCCCCGCACCTCCCCGTTGACAATCACCTGGCTGCCCACATCGCTGCAGGGTTTCAGCAGGATGGGGTTCATACGCACATCCGGCTCCCGGCCGGCGGCCATGGCCTGGACCACCTGGGCCCGGCCCATCTCCAGGCCGTCCCGGGTGACATAGCTGTTGAGGGCCATGTTCTGGCTCTTGAAGGGGGCGCACCGCAGGCCGTCCTGGTGGAAAATCCGGCACAGTGCAGTGCACAGCAGGCTCTTGCCTGCCCCCGACATGGTGCCCTGCACCATGATGCAGCGGGTCTTGCTCATCCCAGCACCTCCTTGATGGCCGCCAGCAGGCGGGCGTTTTCCGGCCCGGTGCGGACCGCCGTCCGGTACCAGGTGTCGTCCAGGCCCTCGTAGTTGCCGCAGCTGCGCAGCAGAATCCCCCGCCGGCGCAGCGGCTGGATCAGGGGCGTCTCGCAGCGGAACAGCAGGTAGTTGGCCTCCCCTTCCACCACCCGGCAGCCCAGAGCCCGCAGCCCGGCGGCCAGGATGGGCCGCTGGCGGGCGATCAGGGCCCGGACCTGCCGGACATATTCAGTCTCCTGCAGAGCCGCCAGCCCCGCCTCCTGGGCCGGGGTGGACACAGCCCAGGGCTGCCCCGCCCGGCGCAGCCGGTCCAGCAGGCCTTCATCCGACCCCAGCAGGTACCCCAGCCGGACCCCCGCCATCCCGTAAATCTTGGTGAAGGCTTTCAGGATCACCAGGTTGGGGTAGTTTGCCAGGCTGCCTTTCAGGGTGTGGGCGGCAGGGTCCTCCAGAAAGTCCCCGAAGCACTCGTCCACCACCAGCACCGCCCCTGCCTCCCGGCAGCGGGCCAGAACCCGCTCCAGCAGGGGCCGGGGGGTGGTGCGGCCGGTGGGGTTGTTGGGCTCGCAGAGGAACACCATCCCCACCCCGGGCCGGATGGCCGGGAGGAAGGCTTCATCCAGGGCAAAATCGTTTTCTTCCCGCAGGCGGTAAGCCTCCACCCGGCAGCCCGCCGCCTCCAGCGCCGCCTGATACTCGGCAAAGGTGGGGGCAGTCACCAGGGCCCGGGCGGGCTTCAGGGCCAGGGCGGCCCGCCAGATCAGGTCGGCGGCGCCGTTGCCGCAGAGCACCCATTCAGCGGGCACCCCTTCCGCCTCCCCGATGGCCCCGCAGAGGGCCCGGCAGAGGGGGTCGGGGTAGCGGCTGCACCGGTCAACGCAGTCGGCCAGGGCTTTGGCCACCCCCGCCGGCAGCCCCAGGGGGCTCACATTGGCCGAACAATCCAGCAGGGGGGCTTCGGCGCCATACTGGGCCGCAAAGCCCGCCCAGTCTCCCCCGTGGGTCAGTTTGATTTCCTTGTTCATCGCTATTACCTCAGCACCAGCCAGAGGCCCAGACGGAGGGCCAGACCCACCCCCAGGGCCAGAAAGCCCGCCAGATAGAGGATGTGGTCGGCCCGCAGAATGTCCTCGGGCTCCACCGGGCGATCGGGGTCGCCGATGGTGGGCTTGTCATAATATTCCCCGAAATACCAGGCCGGGCCCGCCAGCTGGACCCCCAGGGCCCCGGCGCAGGCCGATTCGGTCTGGGCCGAGTTGGGGCTGGCATGGCGCCGGCGGTCCCGCCGCCAGATGCGGAAGGCGTTTTTGCCGTCAAAGCCGGCCAGCGCCGAGGCGGCAATCCAGAACAGGGCCGCCGCCCGGGAGGGAACCCAGTTGGCGGCGTCGTCCAGATGGGCCGCCGCCCGGCCAAAATAGAGATATTTCTCGTTCTTGTAGCCCACCATGCTGTCCATGGTGTTGATGGCCTTATAGGCCAGGCCCAAAGGTGCCCCGCCGATCAGCAGATACAGCAGCGGGGCCAGCACACCGTCCGAGAAGTTCTCGGCCACCGTTTCCACCGCAGCCTTGGCCACCCCTTCGGATGTCAGGGCGGCGGTGTCCCGGCCCACAATCCGGCTCACCTGGCGCCGGGCCGCCGGCAGGTCCCCCGCCTTCAAGGGCGGGTAAACCCGGCTGCTCTCGTCCGCCAGGCCCCGCAGGGCCAAAGCCTGCCAGCACCAGACCAGCTCCACCCCAAAGCCCAGCACCGGGTGAACCCAATAGGCCAGGGCGCAGACCGCCGCCGTCAGGGCAAAGGTGCCCAGAGGCAGCACCGCCGCCAGCACCCGTCCCGCGGCCAACTGGCCGCCGGGGGTGTCGGGGAACAGCCGCCGCAGCAGCTTTTCCAGCCGGGCAATGATTTTCCCCATCAGCACCACCGGGTGGGGCATCCAGGCCGGGTCGGCCAGCAGCAGATCCAGCCCGAAGCCCCCCAGCACCGCCAGCGCCGTCAGCATGTCCCCTCCGGCTTGGTGTACTGGACGGTGGCCAGGTAGTGCAGAACATGCTGGTTTTTCCAGGTGTCGGCGTCGGTTTCCAGCACAAAGCCCCCGGCGTTGGGCCCGCACCACTCATGGTAGGTCTTGCGGGGCAGGGCGTAGCGCTCCATCACCGACATCTGGGTGCCCCCGTGGGCCAGGATCACCAGCTGGTCTTTGCCATCGGCAAAGGCCTGGTCCAGCAGCCGGGCGAACACCCCGCAGGACCGGGCCGCGAAGTCCTCTTTTTTCTCCCCGTCGGGGCAGGGGCTCTCGCAGTTGGAGGCCACCCAGGCCAGGTAGTCGGGGTCGTTCTCCATCTCCACATAGTTGCGCCCCTCAAAGGTGCCGAAGTCCATCTCCCGCAGGCCGGGGACAATCACCAGCCTGGAGTCAGGAAACAGAACCGCGGCGGTCTGCCGGGCCCGGGTCATGGGGCTGACATACACCACCTCGGGGGTAAAATCGGCCCGGCGCAGCGCCGCCCGGCCCTGGGTGGACAGGGGGATATCCCGCTGCCCCTGATAGCGCTTTTCGGTGTTGTAGATGGTGACACCGTGGCGCAGAAGATAGATTTTCACTGCCTGTATGCTCCTTTCAGTACCAGCGGGAGCCCGCAGAACACCCGCACCACACAGTCGGCCCGGTCTGCCAGCAGGCAGGCCAGACGGCCCGCCGCCTCCCGGGCGGCCCGCTGGGCCGGGTCCATGGGCACAACCCCGCCCCCCACTTCGGTCATGATCACTGCCTCATGGCCCGCCAGCTTGTCGGCCAGGGCGGCCAGGTCATCACAGCCCGCCGCCAGGTCCTGGGCATCCCATACCGCCCGGGCGGACAGTTCCTCCCGGGTGCAGCCCAGGGCCTGGCAGGCAAAGGCCCGTTTCCCGCTCCACAGCGGGCCGGTAATCAGCATCATCCTTGCCTCTCCCCTCTCAATGGGCTCAAAGGCCCGCCAGCTGGGCAGCCGCCAGGGCTGCCAGCATCCACAGTTCGCACCGCTGCAAAAACCACCCCGCCAGGTCGCCGGTGATGCCGCCGAAATCCCGCCGGGAAACCACGGTATACCGCCACAAAGCCGCCAGGGCTGCCGCCAGCATGGCCCAGCCCCAAATGCGGCCCACCCCCACCAGCAGCATGGACAGCACCAAAATCACCCCGGTGAGGATGTTTTTCACCCGCTGCCGGTCGGCGGCGGTGGAAAATGTATAGGCCAGGCCGCTGTGCTTGGCCAGGGGCAGGGATGCCACCGCCCAGCCCGAGATGGCCCGCTCCAGCACATAGCCGATCTGGACGCAGCCCACCGCCCGGGGGCTCAGATCCAGCGTCCCCCACAGGGCGAAATCCAGCACAAACCAGCCGCACAGCCGGATCACCGCGAAGGCCCCGCAGTGGGAGTCCTTCAGGATGGAAAGGCGTTTTTCTTTATCCCCATAGCTGGCCAGGGCGTCGCTGGTGTCGGCAAAGCCGTCCAGATGGATGCCCCCGGTGATCCACACCGGCAGCAGGCAGAACACCCCCGCCCGCAGCAGCACCGGCAGATCCCAGGCAGTGCACATCCAGCCCCAGACCCCGGCGGCGGCCCCGCACACCACCCCCACCAGGGGGAAGGCGCAGAGGGCGTAGCGCATGTTCCGCTCGTTCCACAGGGGCTGGGGCACCGGCACCGCCGAGAACATCCCGAAGGCCACCGCCACCGTCTGGCCGGCCATACGCAGCCAACCCGGCAGCGGCACCGCCGGCAGTTTGCCCCGGATGCCCTTCAAAAAGGCCAGGGCTTTGCCGGCCCCGGCTTTCAGGGCTGTCCCTGCCTTGGCCAGGCCGGCCCCCGCTTTGGCCAGGCCGGCGCGGCACCGGGCCCCGAGATTCGACAGTTTTTCCTTGTTCATTTGACATCCCCCTTGTACCCGTAAGGCAGCCCGCAGACCACCTCGTACACCTGATCGGCCCGGGCAGCAATGGCACGGTGGGCCCGGGCCATCAGGCTCAGATAGGTTTCGGTGCCCGGGGCATAGTCCCGCCCGCCGGCAAAGATCTCGTTGGAGACCACCACCAGTGCGCGGCACTGTACCCCCAGCCTGTCGATTCCCGTCAGAATGGCCGCCAGGGCCTTTTCCGGCCCGGCCCCCGCCGGGCTGTAGAGCTCGTTGGCCGCCAGGTTGCCCAAATCCTCCAGCAGCACCGCCCCCCGCCGGGGCAGAGTCAGTCCTGCCAGGTTGGTATACTGCTCGATGGTCTTGAAGCCCTTCTGGGCCCGCATGGCCCGGTGGCGGTCAATCCGGGCCCGGCACTCACTGTCCATGGGTTCCATGGTGGCCAGGTAGTACCGGGGCCCCGGTCCGGCCTTGAGGATCAAGTCCTCGGCGAAGGCGCTTTTGCCCGAGGCCGAGCCCCCAATCACCAGCGTCAGCATCTCACTCACCCTTTCCCTGGGGCTGGTAGGCCTCCACCCCGCAGGTCTCAAAACTGTAGCTCTCGGCATACACCGCCCGGGCCATATCCCACAGGGGGATGGAGGCCACCGCGCCGGTGCCCTCCCCCAGCCGCATCCCGGCGGTGATGAGGGGCTGCTTGCCCAGGGCGTCCAGCACCGCGTGGCCCGCCGGCTCGGCGGACACATGGCTGGCGAACACCGCCTTGGAGGCCCCGGGGCACAGGCGCACGGCACACAGGGCCGCCACCGTGCTGATGAGGCCGTCGGCCAGCACCGGCACCCGGCAGGCCGCGCCCCCCAGGAACACCCCGCACAGCCCCGCAAGGTCAAAGCCCCCCACCTTGGCCAGCACATCCAGGGGGTCGGCGGGGTCGGGGCGGTTGACTTCCAGGGCGCGGCGGACGGCCTCCCGCTTGCGGGCAAGACCCGCGTCGGACAAACCTGCCCCCCGGCCCACAAAATCCTCCGCCGGGCGGCCCAGCAAAGTGCAGGCCACCGCCGCCGAGGTAGTGGTGTTGCCGATGCCCATCTCCCCGGTGGCCAGCAGGCTGACCCCGGCGGCAGCCTGCTCCGCTGCCAGGGCCGCTCCGGTGAGGATGGCCTGCTGGGCCTGGGCCCGGGTCATGGCGGGGCCCCGGGTGATATCCCCGGTGCCGTTGCCCACCCGCCGGTCCAGCACCCCCGGCACCCCGGGGAAATTCAGGATTCCCATATCCACCGGCACCACGGCGCACCGGGCGGCGGCGGCCATCCGGCAGACGGGGCTCTCCCCCGCCGCGAACCCCCGGGCCACCGCGGCGGTGACCTCGGGGCCGGTCTGGGTGACCCCCTGGGCCACCACCCCGTTGTCGGCGCACAGCAGCAGCACCACCCGCTTGTCAAAGTTCAAATGGGCGCTGCCGGTGAGGGCGGCGGCGTCTTCCAGCATGGTTTCCAGCAGGCCCAGGCTCCCCAGGGGGTGGGCCAGGCTGGCCCAGTGCCGGTGGGCCTCGGCCCGGGCGGCTTCATCAGCGGGGGCCGAGGCGGCCTCCACCAGCTCTTTGACAGAATTCCAAGTCTTCATTCCTTGCCTCTCTCCTTTCGCCAGGCGGCGGCCGCCGAAACCAACCGCTCAGCCAGCCGGGGCCGGCCGGCCAGGTACAAATGGGGAAAGCCGGCGTACAGCCGGGGCCCTGCAAACCCGCAGCGCCACCGGCGGCCGTCCGGCTTTTCTGCCTCCAGGGCGTCACCGGGGCAGGTGGAGTCCCAGTGGTGGAACTCATGGACCGGCACCCGCTCCCCCGCCCGGAACAGCAGGCTGTCCTCACGGGCGGTGAGGTCGGCATAGCCGAACCGCACCAGCCGCCCCGCCCGGAAGCCATCCCCCGGCAGCACCCCCGCCATGGGCCAGACGCTGCCGGCCTCATCCGCCAGGGTCTGCCCCAGGTAGAGGAAGCCCCCGCACTCGGCCACCGTGGGCATGCCGGCAGCCACCGCCGCGGCCACGGCCCGGCGGAGGGGTGCGTTTTTGCTGAGGGCCTCGGCGTACAGCTCGGGGTAGCCCCCCGGCAGGTAGAGGGCGTCGGCCTCAGGGAGGGCAGCATCCCGCATGGGGCTGAAAAAGACACACTCCGCCCCCGCCCGGGCCAGGGTTTCCAGGGTCTCGGGGTAGCAGAAGCAGAAGGCCTCGTCCCGGGCCACCGCAATCCGGGCCCGCACCGGCGCAGCCTGGGCCGGTGCGGAAACCGGGGCGGGGCGCCGGCAGACCGCCAGCAGCTTGTCCAGGTCGGCGCCGGCTTCCAGGGCGTCGGCCAGGGCGTCCAGCCGGGGGGACAAATCCTGGATTTCCCCGGCGGTGTACAGCCCCAGGTGGCGGCTGGGCAGCCGGGCTGCTTCCAGCGTGGGCAGGCAGCCCACCACCGGCAGCCCCGTTTCCCGCTCCAGCAGGGGGGCCAGCCGGTCGGCGTAGGAGGCCGAGCAGCCGTTCAGCAGGATGGCGGCCAGATGGCTGTCGGGGCGGAAGGCCTGCAGCCCTTTGATCTGGGCCGCTAACGTCAGGCTGGCGCCCCCCGGCCGCACCACCAGCAGCACCGGCAGGCCCAGGGTGTCTGCGGTCTGCCAGCCGCTGGCGGCATCGGTGAGGCCGGCGCCGTCGTAGTAGCCCATGGCGGCCTCCACCACCGCCGCCCCGTGGCCCGCCAGGTGGGCGCTGTACAGCTGCCGCAGCCGGGCCGGGTCGGTCAAATAGAGGTCCAGGTTGCAGCTGGGCACTTCCAGGGCCGCCCGGTGGAACATGGGGTCGATGTAGTCGGGGCCGCACTTGAAGGCGCAGGGGTCGAGGCCCCGGCGGCGCAGCGCCCGCAGCAGGGCGCAGACCACCGTGGTCTTGCCGCTGCCCGAGGCGGGGGCCGCCGCCATCAGCTGGGGAATCATTGGATTTTCCATGGCCGCAGCCTCCTTTTATCCATGGGCGGTGATGAGGAAGATGGGGTTTTCGGCCCGCAGCAGGTGGATTTTGCCCTCCCCGGTGTGGGCCGCCCCGATCTGGGTGACCTGGGCTTTCCGGCCCAGGGCGGTGATCCCCGCCACGGCGGCGGCCAGGGTTTCCACCGTCACCGCCGTGATGCAGACCCGGGCGTCGGGGTTGGCCTGCCAGGCCGCCGCCAGGATGGGTTCCAGCTGGCCCCGGGTGCCGCCGATGAAGACGGCGTCGGGGGCGGGCAGGCCCGCCAGGGCTTCCGGGGCTTTGCCCTCCACCACACGGATGTTCCAGCCCCCCAGCCGGCGGCGGTTTTCTTCGATCAAGGCGCAGGCCTCGGGCAGGCACTCCACCGCATACACCGGGGCGCCCCCGTTGGCAAAGGCCAGCTCCAGGCTGACACTGCCGGTGCCTGCCCCCACGTCCCAGGCGGTCTCCCCGGGGCGGAGAGCCAGCTGGGCCAGGGCCTGGGCCCGGATGGCCTGTTTGGTCATGGGGATGGCCTCGGCCCGGGTGAAAGTGCCGTCGGGCCAGCCGGGGGTGCGGGCAGCGGCCCGGGGGGCCGGCTGGGCCAGCAGCACCGCCAGGGGCCCGAAGGCCCGCTTTGCCAGCTCACCGGCTGTGCCGCTGGTGAGGGCCTCATCGGGGCAGCCCAGGTTCTCCCCCACCGTCACCGGCAGGTCTTCCAGGCCTGCTTGGGCCAGACGGGCGCAGAGGTCGGCGGGGCCGGTGCCCTTGCCGCCGGTGAGGAAAAACACCGGCCGGCCCCCGCAGACGGCGGCCACCGGGTCGCAGCCGGTGCCGTGGGCCGACACCAGCTTCCAGTCCTGCCAGGGCCGGCCCAGCCGGGCCGCCAGCAGCTGGACGCTGGAAATCCCCGGCACCACTTTGGCGGGGATTCCATTTTGGGCCAGACGTTCCAGCAGGCCCGCCGCCCCTGAATAAAAGCCGGTATCCCCGCTGTAGAGGGCCGCGCAGGGCCCGGGAGATGCCAGCACCGCCGCCAGCACATCCTCATACCGGGCGGCGGCCACCCGCTGGGCGGTGTAATCCGGGGGCAGGGCGTCCAGCAGACGCCTGGCCCCCACAATCCGGGCGGCGGCCCGCAGGGCCTTTTCCCCCTCTGCGGTGAGGGTGGCCGCCGAGGCCCCCAGCCCCACCAAAGTCACTTGTTCCATGTTGACGCCGCCTTTCTGCACTGTTCCAGCACTTCCTGATAGGTCAGCCCGGCGTCGGCGGGGCGGCGGATCACCACCAGGGCGGCCCCTGCCGCTGCCGCCGCCTCGGCCTTGGCCGAAAAGCCCCCGGCTTCGCCGCCGTCCTTGGTCACCAGATAGCGCACCGAAAACTGCCGGAGGATGGCCTCGTTCAGTTCCCGGCTGAAGGGCCCCTGCATGGCCACAATGTTGTGGGCCGGGATGCCCGCCGCCTCACAGGCAGACAGCCCGGCGTGGCTGGGCAGCACCCGGGCGATCAGCCGCCCGCCCCCCAGAGGGGCAAAGGCGGCCAGCTCCTTGGCGCCGGTGGTCAGCAGGATATTGCCCTCGGTATCCGCCAGCAGCCGGGCGGCCTCTGCGGCGCTGGCAGCGGTGAGGGCTCCGGCAGGCAGAGGGCTGGCGGGCCGCAGCAGCCGCAGGCAGGGCACTTTCGCCTCTTCACAGGCAGCGCGGATGTTGGCGCTGACCAGGGCCGCATAGGGATGGGTGGCGTCCACGCAGAGGGCCGCCCCCGCCAACAGCGCCGCCATTTCAGCCGGCTCCATCCGGCCGGTGTGGACGGTGATCCCCGGCGCCTGGCCCTGCTCGGTGCGGCCATACTCGGTGGCGACGCACACCGTCACCGGCACCCCCTCCGACGCCAGCTGGTGGGATAATGTCCGGCCTTCGGTGGTGCCGCTGAACAGGACAATCCCCCTCATGCCCGGTACCCCCGGGGGGTCAGCAGGCGGCCGTCCTGGATTTTGGTGCGGGTGGAGCCCACAAAGACGGTGGTGAACATATCCACCTGGGCATCCCGCAGCCGGGCCAGGGTCAGCAGCTGGGAGGTCTGGCCCTCCCGGCCGATGTTCCGCACCCAGCCGCAGGCAGTGTCGGGGGAAAGCCCCGCATCCAGCAGGATCTCACAGGCCCGGCGGAGGTGGTCTTTCCGGTGGCGGGAGGCGGGGTTATACAGGCAGAGGATGAAATCCCCCGCCACAGCCGCCCGCAGCCGCTTTTCGATGACCTTCCAGGGGGTCAGCAGGTCGGACAGGGAGACGATGCAGAAGTCGTGGCCCAAAGGCGCACCCAGCACCGCCGCCCCTGCCAGGGCCGCCGTCACGCCGGGGATCACCTCCACCTCCACGTCAGGGTACTCCCCTGCCAGTTCCAGCAGGGGGGAGGCCATGCCGTAGACCCCCGCGTCCCCGCTGCACACCAGGGCCGAAGTCCGCCCCCCGGCGGCCAGCTCCAGGGCCATGCGGCACCGGTCCACCTCTTTGGTCATGGGGGTGGAGCGCATCTCCTTGCCCGGGAACAGGGGGGCCACCAGATCCAGATAGACGGTGTAGCCGCAGATGACATCGGCCTGTTCCAGGGCGGTGCGGGCCGCCGCCGTCATCCCCTGGGCGCCGCCGGGGCCCAGACCCACTACATAGACTTTGTTCATTGGTTCCACTTCCAATCCGGCCCAAAGGCCATCCGGGCCAGGGCCAGCGTGACGCCGTCCCCGGCCTGTTTGGGTAACAGCAGCGGGCCCCCCGCCGCACCCAGCACGGCGGCCCGCTCACAGACGTTGTCCACCCCCACTGTCCGGGCCACAAAGGCCGAGGGGGTGAAGGTGCCTTCCACCTGGTTCAGCTGATCTGCGGTGTAAATCCGCAGGGGCCAGCGGCGGGTCTGGCACAGTTTCAAAAGGCCCGGCTCATCGGCCTTGCGGTCGATGGTGCAGACAGCCGCCACCGCCTGGACGGGGATGCCCGCCCCAGCCAGGGCTGCGGTCAGGGCTTCTTCCAGCCGGGCGGCCGTGACCCCCCGGCGGCAGCCGATGCCCACCGTCACGATCCGGGGCACCATCCAGAGGATGCCGGGGCCCGGGTCGGTGAAGGAGAGGGCGGCGTCGCAGGGGGTGTCACCTGTCACCAGCTCCACCCCTTTGGGGGGTGTGCCGGCGATGGGCCAGTCGCTGCGGATGCGGCGGGGTTTGCCCGCCAGCAGTGCCGCCGAAAAGGCCTTGATCCGCTTGGTGTCGGGGATGGCGCAGCCCTGGGCCCGGGCCCAGTCGTCCACCGGGAATAACCCCCCGGCGTCGGTGGCGGTGGTCACCACCGGCACCGCCCCGCAGGCTGCGGCGATCTGCCGGGCCAGAGCGTTGGCGCCCCCCAGGTGGCCCGACACCAGGGGCACCGCAAAGTGCCCCTGCTCGTCGATGGCCACCACTGCCGGGTCCTTGTCCTTGGCGGTGAGGTGGGGGGCCACCGCCCGCACCGCGATGCCGCAGGCCCCCACATACACCAGCCCCGCCCCCGGGGCAAAGTGTTCCGCCGTCCAGCCTGCCAGGGTCACCGGGCCGCCGCAGCGCACCGCCTCGCCCCCCAGGGCATCCGCCAGGCGCCGGGCCAGGGCCAGCCCCCGCCCGCTGAAGGCCAGATAGTAGAGGTTCACTGGGTAGCCTCCCGGTATCCGGTGGTGAAGGTGGGGTCGTAGAGCTTGCTGCGCTCGTACCCGCCCTGGCCCAGGAAATCCCCCACCAGGATCAGGGCGGTCTTGCGGATGCCCGCCTCGGCCCCCCGGGCCGCCAGGGTGCCCACCGTGCAGTGGACGATTTTTTCCTCGGGCCAGGTGGCCTTATAGACGATGGCGGCGGGGGTGTCGGGGGTGTAGGCCCCCTGCAGCAGCTGGGCCTGGACCTGGTCCAGCATCCCCGCCGACAGGAAAATCACCATGGATGCGCCGTGGGAGGCCAGGGACGCCAGGCTCTCCCGCCCGGGCACCGGGGTGCGGCCCGCCAGCCGGGTGATGATGACGCTCTGGCTCACCCCGGGCAGAGTATACTCGGCCCCCACCGCCGCGGCAGCCCCGCAGAAGCTGGACACCCCGGGGGTGTCGTCCCAGGGGATGCCGGCGGCGTCCAGGGCGTCCATCTGTTCTTTGATGGCGCCGTAGACGCAGGGGTCCCCGGTGTGGAGCCGGACGGTGTCATGGCCGGCGGCCTCGGCGGTGCGGATGGCCTCCAGCACCTGTTCCAGGGTCATCTCGGCGCTGTTGTAGATGGAGCAGCCCTCCGGGGCAATCCTCAGAATGGCCGGGTTCACCAGGCTGCCGGCATAGATGATGCACCCGGCCCCGGACAGGAGCTTGGCCCCCCGGATGGTCAGCAGATCCGGGGCTCCCGGCCCCGCGCCCACAAAATGTACCATGGTCTCACTTCTCCTTTACCACAATGGTCACGAAATATCCGGCGTCCAGGGCGGCCTCCGCCCCCGCCGACAGCCGGGGCAGGGCCAGCTCCCCCGGCAGGCCGCAGTTGGCCACCAGGGCGCTGCGGTCCAGCAGGCCTTTTTCCTCCAGGGTCTTGAGAACCTGGGGCAGCCGCCGGGCGCTCTTCATCAGAATTTTGGTGCCGGGCCAGTCCAGATGGGCGGCCAGGTCTTCCTCCTGGCCCCCGGGGATGATGTGGAGGGGGGTGTCGATGCCGGTGAGGCTGGTGTTCAGCCGGGCCGCCGCCGCGCAGAAGCTGGGCACCCCCGCCACCCGGGCGGTGGGAAAGCCCGCCGATTCCAGCTCCTCCATCAGATAGGAGCAGGTGGCGTAAATCGACACATCCCCGATGTTCAGCATGGCCACATCCCGGCCGGCCTCCAGCTCCCGTCGCACCAGGGCCGCCGCCGCCTCATGGGCGGCCCGCCGCCGCTCGGCGCTGGGGGACATGGAAAAATCCAGGGGCAGGATGGTTTTGCCCGACAGATCCACCGCCTGGCGGGCGATATCCAGGGCCACCATGTCCCCCCCGGGGGTCCGGGGGGCGGCGATCACCGGGCAGGCCTCGATGGTGCGGACCGCTTTCAGGGTGAGCAGCTCGGGGTCCCCCGGGCCCACCCCTACCCCGTAGAGTGTACCTTTATCCTTCATGATGGCTGTTCCTCCATGTGTCAATGATGGCCCGGGCCTGGGGGCTCACCCCCAAGGTCTCGTAGACGTTGGAAAAGAGAATCACCCCGGCCTGGAAGGCCTCCCCGGCCCGGCGCTGGACCTGGCGCTGGGCCGCCGCCGTCAGGCTGGCCAGCACCGGCTGGCTCAGGTGTTCTTCTTCCAGCAGGGCGATGCAGGCGTCAGTGGTGGCGGCCTCCATCAGCCGGGCGCAGAGGGCCTGGCTGGCCCCCGCCACAGCGGCGTGGGCGCAGAACAGCTCGCACCGGCAGTCGGCCTGCCGGGAATGGGTGTTCATAATGCCCCCCGCCAGCTTGACCAGTTTGCCGATGTGGCCTGCCAGGATGACGGCTTTGAACCCCTCGGCGGCGGCCATGTCCAGGGCGTCCCCGATGAAGTTGGAGCACCGCACCACCGGCACCCCCAGGCCGTCCAGGCCGTGGGCTTTCAGGAAATCGGCCCCGTAGTTGCCGGGGGTCAGGATCAGCCGCCGGCCGCTCTGGGCCGCCTGGCGGATCTCCACCCCGATGGTGTCCACGATGGCCTGTTCGCTCATGGGCTCCACAATGCCCGAGGTGCCCAGCACCGACAGGCCTCCTTCAATCCCCAGCAGGGGGTTGAAGGTCTTTTGGGCCCGCTCCCGGCCGCCGGGGATCGAGATGACCACCTGCAGGCCGCCGGCATAGCCGGCCTCCCGGCACACCGCCTCCACTGCCCGGGCGATCATCTGCCGGGGCACATGGTTGATGGCGGCGGCCCCCACCGGCTGGTCCAGGCCGGGGCGGGTCACACGGCCCACCCCTTCCCCGCCGTCGATGGCGATGCCGGGCTGGTCAGACCGGCTCACCGCAGCGGTCACCAGCATCCCATGGGTGACGTCGGCGTCGTCGCCGCCGTCCTTCTGCACCGAGCACACCGCCCCCGATTCAGTCAGGGCCAGGCCCTGGGGGCAGACTTCCACCGTCCAGCCCTTGGGGGTCAGCAGGGAGAGGGTCTCGGGGGCCTGGCCGGTGAGCAGCAGCCGGGCCGCCCCCGCCGCCGCCAGGGCGGCGCAGGTGCCGGTGGTATAGCCGCAGCGCAGCATCTTCTGCCCGCTGCGGATGTAGTGTTCAAAGGCCACAGCCTTTCCCTCCTTGTGTGTGTTGTTGCCGGCCCTTAGTGTACCATATTCGATGCCCCATAGGAAGTGGGGCCGGGGCAAAAAAGAAAATGCCCCTCTCATAATCCTGTTATGAGAAAGGCATCCTGTGCAAAACGTGTTCCAGAGCGGCGCGCTGGTGTGCCGCCCCGGCGTTTGGTCCGTCCGCCGGGCGGGGTCTGCCCTCCCGCCCCGGGCCGGCAGCCCGGAGCGCTTGCAGGATTTGCCGGCAGGGCAGGTCTTCCGGCTCGGGGATCAGCGCGCCGGCCCGTCTTCCCGCATCTTCCATGCAGTGACAGTATGGCCCGGCGCTCCTCCCTTACGGCGGCGGTCCCGCACAGGTTTTTCACCTGTTTCCCTATTCTCCCGGCCGGCCTTCCGGCCCCGGGCACCCTGGGGCGTTTTGAGTATTCTATAGCATAGCATAAACCCGCCGGGGCTGCAAGGTTATTCCTCTTCCGCCCCGGCGCGGCGCTGCTGGTCAAAGACTGTCTCGATCAGCCCGTCCAGGTCAGACAGGTAGGTCAGCTGGCAGCAGGCCCGGCGCAGGGCCGCGGCCCCTTTCAGCCCCTTCATATAGTGGATGGCCTGGGCCCGGGCCTGGGGCATGGCGGTGCGCTCCCCCTTCAGGTCCACCATCTCCTCCACCTGGCGGCGGAGGGCGTTCATCCGGGCCTGGAGGTTGGGCTCCCTGGGGGCCGGCAGGCCCTCGATGGCGGCGTTCACCCGCTCAAAGAGCCAGGGGTCCCCCAGGGCCCCCCGGGCGATCATCACCCCGTCGCAGCCGGTCTCGGCCAGCATGGTCAGCGCGTCCTCGGGGCTGTTGATGTCCCCGTTGCCCAGCACCGGGATGTGCACCGCCTGCTTCACCGCGCGGATGATGGAGAGGTCGATGCCGGGGGTGTACATCTGCTCCCTGGTCCGGGCATGGACCGCCACCAGGGCGGCCCCCGCCTGTTCACAGGCTTTGGCGCATTCCACCGCCGTCACATGGTCGGCGTCCCAGCCCTTGCGCATCTTGACCGTCACCGGGCGGCTGGTGTGGGCCTTCACCTGGGCCACAATCTCCCCGCACAGCTCGGGGTGGAGCATCAGCTTGCTGCCGGCGCCCCCCGACACAATCTTGGGGGCAGGGCAGCCCATGTTGATGTCCAGGAAGTCAAAGTCGTATTCCTCCAGGGCGGCGGCAGCCTGGCCCATGATGGAGGGCACTTCCCCGAAGATCTGCACCCCGTAGGGGGCGCCGTTGGGCCGGGCCTTCACCAGACTCAGGGTCTTGTAATCGTGATAGGTCAGCGCCCGGCTGGACACCATTTCGCTCACCGTAAAACCGGCCCCGTGCTGGGCCATCAGCCGGCGGCAGGGCTCGTCGGTAAAGCCTGCCATCGGCCCGAACACCGCCCGGTGGGCCAGGGTCACCGGCCCGATCTGGATTGTCTGCATTGGTTTCCTCCCGCGCCGCAGCGGACGGCGCGCTCTAAAAAAGGGAGGCCCGGTCCGGCGTATGCCGCCGGGCCCGCTTCCCCTTTGGTGTGTATTTTGCTTGTCTGTCTTGTCAGGTGCCCAGGTGGATGATGTCCAGCACGCTCTCGGCCTTTTCCCGGGCCAGCTCCAGATGGTGGGTCAGGGCGTCGGCTGCGGCGTTCCAGTCCCCTGCCAGGGCCGGCTCCAGGATGGCCAGATGCTCCCGGCAGGTATCTTCCTGGCCGATGAGGCCCACCTTGCCGGTCATGATCCGGAACCGGGAGTTCTGCCCGGTGATGGAGTTGTGGGCCGACCGGAGGTACCGGTTGGGCAGGGTGCTGATCAGCAGCGCGTGGAATTCATCGTCCCCTGCGCAGAAGTCGGGCATCTGCTCGGGGTGCTCCATCAGGGTGACAAAGTGCTCCAGCTCTTCCCGGGGCAGCAGTTCGCCGTACACCCGCAGGGCATAGGGCTCCACCAGAAGCCGCACCTCATAGATGCTGTGGACGTCCTCGTCGGTGATGGGGGACACCATCAGGCCCTTTTTGGGCAGGATGGTGATCAGGCCTTCCTGCTCCAGCCGGCCCAGGGCATCCCGCATGGGGGTGCGGCTAATGTTGCCCATCTCGGCGCACAGCTTCTGCTCGTTGAGGAACTGGCTGGGGGCGTACTCACAGTTGAGGATTTTGGTTTTCAGGTATTGGTAAGCCTGCAGTTTCAGGCTCGGCTTGGATGTATTTTCGGTCTCTTTCATTCTTCTCTGCCTT
The DNA here is from genome assembly GCA_944386015.1 of uncultured Faecalibacterium sp. GTDB lineage: Bacteria > Bacillota > Clostridia > Oscillospirales > Ruminococcaceae > Faecalibacterium. Next base: position 3,652 of record CALWZK010000008.1, on the reverse strand, counting down.
CCATTCACAATGCCGGCCCTGCAAACCGGTCTTGAACCTCCTGCCCCGGCCCTGCACGGGGCCAGGCGCGTCCTGCCCGCACCCATGCCCCGGCCGGAAGCTATATATATGTTTATTATTTCACATTTCCGGCACGATTACAAGCTTTAGGAATGACTTTCATTTTCCTTCCACGTTTTACACAAAATTCCAGATTTTTTTCCCTGGATTTGTCCAATTTTTCCCGGGAAACAGACTTTTTCTCTTGCGCTTTTTCTTTGAAATGATATACTAAAATGATACAAAATGGTTTTTGGACCGGATCAAACGCAAAGGAAGTGTACCAGTTTCATGGCCCGCAGCAGCAGCTACAACACCCACACCCGCCAGATCATCCTGGATTATCTCACCCGGAACCGGCACCGGACGGTGAGCGCCGCCGACATCCTGGCCCATCTGGAAACCGAGGGCCAGCGCACCAACCCCACCACCGTCTACCGCTATCTGGACAAGCTGGCCGGCGAGCAGCGGGTGATGAAGTATGTGGCCGACAAGGGCGAGCGGGCGGTCTATCAGCTCACCGACGCCCAGAGCCACTGCCGCCAGCACATCCACCTGAAGTGCGTGCGCTGCGGCGAAATCTTCCACATGGACTGCCATTTCATGGACGAGGTGCGCCAGCATCTGCTGGCCGAGCACGGCTTCACCCTCCAGTGCGAGGGGAGCATTTTGTACGGCCTGTGCCGCCGCTGCGCCCAAAAAGAAGCGGAAGATCAGGATTCCATGGTTGACAGCGGCGCCCAGCCGTGATACAATGCTTGCATCAAAAGCTGTGACCGGGAAAAGTAAGGTCCACCAGGTTTCTTTCCAGAGAGCGCGGGCAGGTGAGAGCCGCGCAGGAGGCCGGACCCGAACGAACACCCGCGAGCTTCCGCCTGAACCCGCCGGCTTTCGGGGGCAGTAGGGCTGGACGGCAGCCGCACGTTAAGCGGCAGCGCTTTCAATGAGGAGAGCGCCGAGGGGCCGGCTATGCCGGCAAACTAGGTGGCACCACGGATACGGCAGCATTCGTCCTACGAAAAGGAGGAACGCTGCCGTATTTTTATTTGCAAAGGAGAATTGCGCTATGTGTTGTATCATGGGTTACACGGGGCACGATCTGTCGGCCGCCGAGTTCAAGGAATATCTGATGCGCACCGTCAGCCGCGGGCCCGACGACCAGCGGGTGGTGGAAGGGCCCTTCGGCCTGATGGGCTTCGGCCGGCTGGCCATCATGGGCCTGACCCCCGACGGCATGCAGCCCTTCTACCGCGGTGCCGACTGCGTGGTCTGCAACGGCGAGGTCTACGGCTTCCGGTTTGAGAAAGAGATCCTCAAGCGGGCCGGCTACAAGTTCGCCTCCGACTGCGACTGTGAGATCCTGCTGCCCCTCTACTACGAATACGGGCTGGATATGTTCCGCCACATGGACTCCGAGTTTGCCCTGATCCTGTACGATTCCCGCAAGGACCGGCTGATCGCCGCCCGGGACCCCATCGGCATCCGGCCCCTGTTCTACGGCTACTCCAAGTCCAGCCATCAGATTGCCTTTGCCAGCGAGCTGCAGAACCTGGTGGGCTGGTGCGATGACATCCGTCCCTTCCCCATCGGCAGCTACTACTGCGACGGCCGGTTTGTCCGCTACGAGGACATCGCCGACGTCCCCGCCCCCCACGCCGACGGCATGGAGGAAGTGCTGAAGAACATCCGTGAAAAGCTGATTGCCGGCGTGGAAAAGCGCCTGGACGCCGACGCCCCTGTGGGCTTCCTGCTGTCCGGCGGCCTGGACTCTTCCCTGGTCTGCGCCATCGCAGCCCGCAAGCTGAAAAAGCCCATCCGCACCTTTGCCATCGGCATGGACACCGACGCCATCGACCTGAAGTATGCCCGCCAGACCGCCGAGTATCTGGGCAGCGAGCACCATGAGATCATCATCAACCGGGACACCGTCATCAACAGCCTGGAGGAAGTGATCCGCATCCTGGGCACCTGGGACATCACCACCGTCCGGGCCAGCGTGGGCATGTACCTGCTGTGCAAGGCCATCCACGAGCAGACCGACGTCCGGGTTCTGCTGACCGGCGAGATTTCCGACGAGCTGTTCGGCTACAAGTACACCGACTACGCCCCCACCGCCGACGCCTTCCAGCAGGAGTCCCAGAAGCGGATCCGCGAGCTGTACATGTACGACGTGCTGCGGGCTGACCGCTGCATCTCCACCAACAGCATCGAGGCCCGCGTCCCCTTCGGGGATCTGGACTTTGTCCGCTACGTCATGGCCATCGACCCCGAGATGAAGGTCAACCGCTACGGCAAGGGCAAATACCTGCTGCGGAAAGCCTTCGAGGGCGACTGGCTGCCCCCCGAGATTCTCTGGCGCGAGAAGGCGGCCTTCTCGGACGCCGTGGGCCACAGCATGGTGGACGACATCAAGCAGTATGCCGAGGAAGTCTACACCGACGAGATGTTCCAGCTGCGCCGGGCCAACTATTCGGCCCACTGCATGCCCTTCACCAAGGAGAGCCTGCTCTACCGCGAAATCTTCGAGAAATACTACTACGACCAGGCCCGCACCATCGTCAGTTTCTGGATGCCCAACAAGGCATGGCCCAACTGCAACGTCAACGACCCCTCCGCCCGCGTCCTGGCCAACTACGGCGCCTCCGGCGTATGACTTTTCTGGAAGAAAAGTCATCAAAAGACTTTTACTGTGTACCGCGTGACTGCTCCGGCTTACGCTGCGTCCTGCCGGCGGTTTAGCCCCGTGCATCTTAGTCGGCGTTTGCCCTGCGGGCGAGTCACCGGAAAGGTTCGTTTCACCCGATCTTGAATCCAATCCCTGCTCCCGATTTTGGGGGCGGGGATTTTTGTTTTTCAGGATCGCTACAGGTTTCGAGCCCCACGGGGGCGCGGCCGCAGGCCGGGGGGTTCCTTAGCTGGGTGGAGGGTGGGTTTAGATCAAAAATAAGTCTCAGTCTGCCCAGACGTTAGAAGTCACGCGCCAGCGCACAGCTGGCGCATTTTTGCAACCGGAGCAGCGTTTCAAAGGCCGTTAAGAAAAATGCATCTGCCGCCGTTTTAGCCTGTTGGTGGTTTCAATGGGCCAGGCAGAGTGTCGCATTTTTTAGGCCTTTGTTCGCTGCGACTTCTTCTTGTGAGTCCAGAGGTTTCCTCTGGTCGTTGCGGGAGGGTAGGGAGTCCAGAGGGGGTAGGGAGGGGGATTCGAAACACCCTCCCTCCCCCTCTGGGCCAGCGCAGCGTCAAAACGGGCGCAGCAGCCCGGACAGCGCTATAGGCAAAAGCCTATGACTTTATTAAACCCTCCGGGTTGCGGTGCCCTGTTTTTGCTGCGCGGGGCGGCGCCCGCTTGCAGAAAGCAGACCGCTGCCCCTGCTCCGCCTCGCTGCATCTGCCGCAGGCAGCGCTCGGCTGCGCAGCCCACCGCCCATAGCGGAACCCCCGGCCTGCGGCCGCGCCCCTGCCGGGGCTCTGAACCAAAAACTGCTCCTTCTGGATGCAGCAGCACGGACCTAGTTGGCATAAAAAAGGCCCCTGCCTTTTGAACCGCCCCATATTGTGCGGACAATACAAAAAAGAGGCCTGCAAGGGGTAGAACAAGCGAATCAAAGACTGG
>CALWZK010000007.1 GCA_944386015.1 uncultured Faecalibacterium sp. | reverse complement strand
ATTTGAACCCACCCACCCGCCCACAGAGGTAACCCCCGGCCTGCGGCCGCGCCCCTTGACAGGGGCTCGAAACCAAAGCCTACTCCTTCTGGGTGCAGGCTGCTTGCAGCCGCACCCGCCTGCGCCTGAAAGTTCCGGCAAAACTAAAAGAAGAAGGAGCTGTTAGAGGCCCAGAGCCCCCGTATGGGGGCGGGCCCGCAGGGCCGGGGGAACATTAAATGGGTGGAGGGTGGGTTTAGATGATAATCATAAATAAAGAACAACATAAAACAAAAATCCCCGCCCCTAATAATAGGAGCAGGGATCGGCAAAACCTTGGACTCACAGGGCCGCAGGCCGGGAGCCTGGGAAAGAGCGCAGGACTTCACCGCCGGCGGGGCCTTGTGAAGTTTAGGCCGTCCGTGGTACCAGGTGAAACCTCTTGCGCTTAGCCGATTTTTGCGGTGCGGGGCGGCGCCCGCTTGCAAAAATCGGAGCGCTGCGCCAGCGGCAGCTCCCTGTTTCATCCACTGGATGCGGTCGCCGCCGCTGCCTTTGGTTACTTTTCTTCAGAAAAGTAACAGCTTACGCCTCGATGGAAGTGACCTTGTAGTCCTTGTCCTCGACGGCCTTGGTGAGGGCGGCGTCGTCGACGTCGGCGTTGAGGGTGACGACGGCGGTGCCGGCGGTGTGGCTGACCTCAGCGGCGTCCACCTGGGGCAGGGCCTCCAGGGCCTTCTTGACGGTGGCCTCGCAGTGTCCGCACATCATCCCTTCGATGTGAATGGTCTTTTTCATGGCAGTATCCTCCGTAACGTTGATGGGGCACGCGGTCTGCCGGGGCGCAGGGGCCGGGGGCAGTTCCACGGGCCGGATGGGTTTATCTTTGCCCGCGCTGCGAATGTTGAACAGATTCAGCCGCAGCGCGTTGGACACGACACAGAAACTGGACAGACTCATGGCGGCGGCGCCAAACATGGGGTTGAGGGTCAGCCCCAGGGGAATGAACACGCCGGCGGCCAGGGGAATCCCGATGACGTTATAGATGAACGCCCAGAACAGGTTCTCGTGAATGTTCCGCAGGGTGGCCCGGGACAGCCGGATCAGGGCGGGGACGTCGGCCAGGCTGCTGTTCATCAGCACCACGTCGGCGGCGTCGATGGCCACGTCGGTGCCGGCGCCGATGGCGATGCCGGTGTCGGCCCGGGTCAGGGCGGGGGCGTCGTTGATGCCGTCGCCTACCATGGCCACCTTGCCCTTCTCGGCCAGGGCGCGGATCACGCTCTCTTTGCCGTCGGGCAGCACCCCGGCAATCACCTGGTCCACACCGGCCTGCTGGCCGATGGCCTGGGCGGTCTGCTGGTTGTCGCCGGTGAGCATCACCACACGGATGCCCATCTCACGGAGCTGCCGGATGGCCTCGGGGCTGTCCTCCTTGATGGTGTCCGCCACCCCGATCAGGCCCAGCAGCCGGCCCTCGCCCCCGAAGAAGAGGGGCGTCTTGCCCTGCTGGGCCAGGGTCTCGGCCTGGCTGGCCAGGGCGGCGGGGATGCGGGTCTGGGCCGCCGCAAAGGCGAAGCTGCCCCCGAAGATGACCCGGCCCTCCAGTTTGGCGGTGAGGCCGTTGCCGGGCAGGGCCTCAAAGTCGGTGACCTGGGCGGGCTCCATCTGCTGGTCTGCCGTGTAGGCCAGGATGGCCCGGGCCAGGGGATGCTCGCTCTTTTGCTCCAGGGCTGCCGCCAGGGCCAGCAGCTCCTCCTGGGTGACCCCCTCGGCGGGGAGGATGTCGGTGACCTGGGGCTGGCCCTTGGTGATGGTGCCGGTCTTGTCCAGGGCCACAATCTGGGTGCGGCCTGCTGCCTCCAGGGAGGCGGCGGTCTTGAACAGGATGCCGTTTTTGGCGCCCATGCCGTTGCCCACCATGATGGCCACCGGGGTGGCCAGGCCCAGGGCGCAGGGGCAGCTGATCACCAGCACCGAGATGCCCCGGGCCAGGGCAAAGGCCAGGGTCTGGCCCAGAGCCAGCCAGACGATGGTGGTGATCACCGCAATGGTGATGACGGCGGGGACAAAGACCCCCGACACCCGGTCGGCGATTTTGGCGATGGGGGCCTTGGTGGCGGCGGCGTCGCTGACCATCCGGATGATCTGGGAGAGGGTGGTGTCCTCGCCCACACGGGTGGCCTCACACTTCAAAAAGCCCGACTGGTTGAGGGTGGCCGCCGAGACGGCGTCCCCGGGGGCTTTGTCCACCGGGATGCTCTCGCCGGTGAGGGCGCTCTCGTTGACGGCGCTGGCGCCCTCCACCACCACCCCGTCCACCGGGATGTTCTCCCCGGGGCGGACCACAAACGGATCGCCGCGGCGCACCTGGTCGATGGGCACCGTGACCTCCTTGCCCTCCCGCAGGAGGGTGGCGGTCTTGGGGGCCAGCTTCATCAGGCTCTTGAGGGCGCTGGTGGTTTTGCCCTTGCTGCGGGCTTCCAGCATCTTGCCCACCGTAATCAGGGTGAGGATCATGGCCACCGACTCAAAGTACAGCTCCATCATATAATCCATCACCCCGGCGGCGTCCCCCTGGAGCTGGGCCCCCGTCATCATGAAGAGGGCGTAGGTGCTCCAGACGAAAGACGCCGAGGATCCCAGGGCCACCAGGGTGTCCATGTTGGGGGCGCCGTGGAACAGGCTCTTGAAGCCGCTGATGAAAAATTTCTGGTTGATGACCATCACGATGCCGGCCAGCAGCAGCTGGACCAGGGCCACCGCGATGTGGTTGCCCTCAAACCAGCCGGGGAGGGGCCAGCCCCACATCATGTGCCCCATGGAAAAGTACATCAGCACGATCAAAAACCCCAGAGAGGCGATCAGACGCCGCCGGAGCTTGGGGGTCTCGTGGTCGGCCAGGGCTTCCAGGGCCGCGTCGGCCGAAGGGGCCGCAGCGGGCCCCGCCTTGGCTTTGAGACTGGCGCCGTAGCCGGCCTGTTCCACCGCCTGGATGATGGCCTGGGGGGAGGCGGTGCCCTCCACCCCCATCGAGTTGGTCAGCAGGCTCACCGAGCAGGCCGTGACCCCCGGCACCTTGCTGACCGCTTTTTCCACCCGGGCGCTGCAGGCGGCGCAGCTCATCCCGGTGATGTTGTATTGTTCCATTGTATCCTCCCGGCGGGCCGCGGCTTACTTCATCAGCCGCTGGATCACCCGCACCAGTTCGTCCACTGTCTCATATTTGCCGGCCTCCAGGTCATCCACCACACAGGTGCGGATGTGCTGGGCCAGCAATTCCTTGGAAAAGCTGTCCAGGGCCTTGCTCACCGCCGACGCCTGAAACAGGATGTCGGGGCAGTAGGCGTCTTTTTCCAGCATGCCCCGCAGGCCCCGCACCTGGCCCTCAATCCGGCTGAGCCGGTTGAGCAGGCTCTGGTATTCCTCGGGGGTGCGGCGGCGGGTGCGGCCGCTCATGGCGCAGCAGCAGCCGGCCGCCGGGGCTTCTTCCGCGCTGCTGCCGCAGCAGGGCTCGCCCTCTGTTGGGGCGGGGGTGCAGCAGGCGGGGGAGTCGGTTTCCCGGGCTGCCGGGGCGGCGGGTTTGCAGGTGTTTTCTTCCACAGCACAGGCCTCCTTTGTCTGGGTTCCGTATACCCCTGGGGGTATCTGTGCCCACAGTATAGCACAGAATATCCTGCAAATCAAGTAGGAAATGAAAAATACCATGGGGGGTATTCTGGAAGGCACAAAAAATGGCCCGTGGGGGGCGGTTTCTTGTTTTTATATTTTGATCTAAACCCGCCCCCCTCCCAATAGATGTAACCCTGCGGCCTGCGGCCGCGCCCCTTGACAGGGGCTCGCTGTCTTTCACTGCTTCCTCACCCGCAAGGCCCGAGAGGATTTTCTTTATCTTGAACTGCTGTGCTTTTGATTGATCATCGAATCCCGCCCCCCGCCCATAGCGGAACCCCCCGGCCTGCGGCCGCGCCCCTGCCGGGGCTCTAAACCACAGACTACTCCTTCTAGGTTTACGCTGCGCGGGCTTTTTAACTGCGGCAAAGCCAATAGAAGAAGGAGCAGTTTTCCGCCGGTCCCCCGGAGGGGGATGTCGCGCAGCGACAGGGGGACACCTCTTTGGGCGGGTGGGTGGGTAAAAATATCCCCCAGGCCGAGCGGCAAAGTTTCCCGCCATCACGCCCGCCGGGCAGGTGCGGTGTGCGGCTGCTGTGCAGCCTGCACCCAGGAGAAGCAGTTAGAGGCCCAGAGCCCCACGGGGGCGGGCCCGCAGGGCCGGGGGAACATATAAAGGGTGGGGGGCGGGTTTAGATCAAAAAACGCCCACCCAGACCCTGAACAAAAAGAAACCCCCATCCTTTCGGATGAGGGAAAAGTGATTGGTTTTAGAGCCCCGACAGGGGCTGCGGCGCAGTTTGTGCCCGCGGGCTCAGAAGGTAAAGGCCGCGGCAAACGTATATCCGCGAAACAGTCCAGGCTTTGCCTGGCGCGGGCTCAGAAGGTAAAGGCCGCGGCAAACGTATATCCGCGAAACAGTCCAGGCTCTGCCTGGCGCGGGCTCAGAAGGTAAAGGCCGCGGCAAACGTACATCCGCGAAATGGTCCAGGCTTTGCCTGGCGCGGGCTCAGCAGTGAAAGGCAACCCGAAACGCAGATGCGCGAAACAGTCCAGGCTTTGCCTGGTCAGCTGAACAGCCGGTTGGTGAAGACATCAAAGGCCCGGGCCCACCAGTTCCAGTCGTGGGTCACGTCCTGGCCCCAGATCTCGGCCGAGACAGGGATGCCGGCGGCCTTGAGGGCCAGGTCCATGGCCTGGGTGGAGGCCAGGGCTTCCGGCTCCCGGCCGTCCTGGGCCTGGCCGGCACAGAGGATGAACTGCCCCTTCTGGAGGGCGGCGGTGGCGGCGCTGTCCAGCAGCCCCACCGACAGGGCCGAAAGCGGGCTGTTCCGCAGGGCCAGGTCGTCCTCGGGGGCGCCCAGCCAGCGGGATACATCATAAATCCCCGACAGGCCGATGGCGCCGCAGAACAGCTTGGGGCGGCGCAGCCGGCAGTTGATGGCCTGGTAAGCCCCCAGGTCAGCCCCCACCGCCCAGATGGCGGCGGCTTTCGCCTTGGCGGGGGCCTTCTTGTCCGTGGGCTTGGCAGCAGCCTTCTCCTCGGCTTCCTCAGCCTTGGCCGCGGCGGCATTGCCTGCGGCGTTCAGCTGGAGGATCCGGGGGGCCAGCTCGCCGGTGATGTAGCAGAAGTACTTCTCCTGGATCTCGGCACGGCGGCGGGGGGAGAGGGAATCGTTCATCATCCCGTCCCCGGCCAGGCTGTCGGCGCAGAACAGCTGGATCCGGCCGTTCTGGATCAGCCAGGCGGCGGCGTCGGGCATCCCGTGGTTTTCCCAGTCATAGAACCGGCCGCCCCCGCAGGGAAAAGCCAGCACAGGCACGCCGGCGGTGCCGTAGACCTTGAACTCCATCTCCCGGCCCAGGGCCTGGCTCCATTCCTTATAATAGATGCCATCCATCATGATGCACAGCCTCCTTGCCTGTTATTTGAACTGGTTCTGCTGGGGGTCGTACTGGTAGCCGGCGGCGGCCAGCTTGTTCACCAGATCCTCCTTGTCGGCGTCCATGTCCTCACACAGGGCGTCCAGGGTGGGGTAGTAGTTGCGCAGTTTCAGGTTGACCACGCTCAGCAGCATGGCGGGATCACTGGGCAGTGCCATAGCAAACACCTCATTTCTCAACAGATAACAAAAAAGCCGGCCACAACGTGACCGGCAACATACACCACAAACTTAGACAGCGCGGGTAATCTTGCCAGCGCGCAGGCAACGGGAGCATGCATAGACGTACTTGGGGGAGCCATCGACAATCGCCTTGACGCGGCGGACATTGGGCTTCCAGGTACGGTTGGAGCGGCGATGAGAGTGGGAGACCTTGATACCGAAGGTCACGCCCTTGCCGCAGCATTCACACTTAGCCATGATTTTCGCACCTCCTATGAAGTGAAATCAAAAGGGAATCCAAAACAATACAGTGTAATCAGCCCTATCATTCTACCAGACGCCGCGGAAAAATGCAAGTCCCTTTTGAAAAAAAGCCGCAGATTTTTGCAACAGGGGGCGGCAGCCCTTGTGCGCCGGCGGAAAAAATAGTATCATGATACCATCCCCCGGTGTATCCCGGGGCAAAAATCACAACGGAGAAGCAAACAATATGGTGACCTATTATCTCACGCGGCTGCTGGTGACCCTGGTGGCCATCCCCTGGCACGAGGCGGGCCACGCCCTGGCCAGCCTTCTGCTGGGCGACCCCACCGCCCGCCGTCACGGGCGGCTGTCCCTGAACCCCCTGCGCCACTTTGACCTGCTGGGCACTTTGTGCATGGTGGTGGCGGGGGTGGGCTGGGCCAAGCCTGTGCCCACCGACGTGCGGCGGTTCAAAAACCCCAAGGTGGGGATGGCCCTCACCGCCCTGGCGGGGCCTGCGGCCAACCTGATCCTGGCTTACCTGTCCATGACGGTGTGGAAGCTGGTGTATTACTGGGCCCCCGACACCCTGGCGGTGGAGTACCTGCTCTTCTTTTTGCAGTACATGGTGATGATGAACGTGGGGCTGGCGGTGTTCAACCTGATCCCGGTGCCGCCCCTGGACGGCAGCCGGGTGCTGCTGGTGTTCCTGCCCCAGCGGGTCTATTTTGGGGTGATGCGTTACGAAAAGGAAATTCTGGCCATCCTGTTGGCAGTGGTGTGGTTCGGCGCCCTCAACGGCCCCCTGAATGCGGCCAGCGACTGGGTGTGGGACCTGCTCTACGCCGGCACCGGCTGGGTGGACAACCTGGCTTACACCGCCTTTTATCTCAGCCTGGGGACGCGGGTGTGACCGGATGGAGGAGATGACGTTCCACCTGGAGGACTTCGACGGCCCTCTGGAACTGCTGCTGACCCTGGTGCAGGCCCACAAGATGGATCTGCACAACATCCCCATCCTGGCCCTGATCGACCAGTACACCGCGGTGGTGACGGCGGCCCAGGTGGAAGAGCCGGAGGTGGCCAGCAGCTTCATCGAGATGGCGGCCCGGCTGGTGGAGATGAAGAGCTGGCTGCTGCTGCCCCGCAGCCAGGAGGCGGAGCAGATGAAGCAGGAACTCACCGGCCGCCTGATCGAGTACGACCGGTGCCGCCGGCTGGCGGCCCGGCTGGGGCAGATGGCCCGTGAGGTGGAGGTGTACACCCGGCCCCCGGCGGCCCTGGAGGCCGACCCCCTCTACCCGCTCCACCACGCCCCCCAGCTGCTGGCCGACTGCTGGCAGGCCATGGCGGGCAAGGCAAAGCCCCGGCCGGTGACCCAGGAGGTCTTTGAACCCCTGGTGGCGGCCCCCTTTGTGTCGGTGGAGAGCCGGGTGGTGCACGTGCTGCGGAGCCTGGCCCGGGGCAAGGTGAGCCGGCTGGACCAGCTGTTTTACCCCGGGCAGGAAGTGTCGGCCACGGTGGCCACCTTCCTGGCGGTGCTGGAACTGGTGCGGGCGGGCCGGCTGGAAATTGCCGACGACGGCGGGCTGACCGTCCGCCGGGGGCGGCTGGCCCATCCCAGCCCCATGACAGAAGAAGGAGAGGAGGAAACCCATGGAGCGACTTGAACTGGAAGCCCTGCTGGAAGCGGTGCTCTTTGCCCAGGGGGACCCGGTGGGGGCGGACAAACTGGCCGCCGCCCTGGAGCTGCCCGAGGCCCGGGTGACGGCGGGGCTGGAGGCCCTCCAAAAGCGGTACGAGGCCCCGTCCAGCGGGCTGACCCTGCTGCACCTGGGGGACCACTGGCAGCTGGCCACCAAAAACCAGTACGGCCCCTGGGTGCGCAAGGCCCTGGAAACCCGCCGGGCCGCCCCGCTGACCCCGGCGGCCCTGGAAACTTTGACGGTGATCGCCTACAACCAGCCGGTGTCCCGGGCCTTCATCGAGCAGGTGCGGGGGGTGGATTCTTCCTCCAGCGTGGCGGGCCTGCTGGAAAAGGGCCTGATCGAAGAGGCGGGCCGGCTGGACCTGCCGGGCCGGCCGGTGAGCTTCAAGACCACCGACCACTTTTTGCGGGTGTTCGGGCTGGCCAGCCTGGCCGACCTGCCCCCCATCCGCCCCGATGAGGACGCCCCCGGAAAGGAGGCCGCCCCATGACCGCTGTGCTGGCCGCCCTGCTGGGGGCGGTATGGTTCCTGGTGCGGGCGGTGCTGATTCTGCTGGGGGTGGTGGTGCTGGTTGCCCTGCTGGCCCTGGTCTGCCCCTTCTGCGCCGACCTGGACTGGGAGGGGGACCCAGATGGCGACACCGCCGGCACCCTGAAAATCCGGGTCGGGGCATTGGGCCTCACCTTCCCGGTGTGGCAGTACCCGGCCCCGCCCCAGCCCGAAGGCGCCGGCGGCGAGCCGGCCAAGCCCGGCCCCCTCAAGCGCCTGTTTGCAAAGCTGAAAGCCCGGTTTGCGGCCTGGCGCCAAAAGCGGGCCGCCAAACACCCCCCGAAGAAAAAGCCTGCCCCCGCCAAACCCCGGCAGAAGGCAAAGTTCACCCTGGATACCCTCTGCTCTCTGCTGCGGGGGGGCAAAAAGCTGACGCTGGCCGTCTTTGACGCGCTGCGCGTCACCCGGATCCGGGTGGTGTGGCCGGTGGGGGAGGGGATGGAGCCCGACCAGGCCGCCCGGGCCTATGGCTCGGCCCACGCCTGGCTGTACAGCGCCCTGGGGGTGCTGAACCGGTTTATCTATCTCGACTTCAGGGAGCTGCGGCTGGTGCCCTGCATCCAGCCCGACACCCCCGCCCCGGCGGCGCAGGTGTCCTTCCGGGTTTCGGCCCGGGCGCTGTTTGTTTTCATCGCCGCTGTGCAGGTTCTTATGGCCTTCCACCGGGAAAAGGTACTGGACGTTTTCCTTTGATCTGTGCTATACTTTCGGGTGGAAGCATCACCTATATTAATATTTTGATTTTGCAAGGAGGCCAAACGTTATGGCTGAACATCCCATTCAGGGGCTCATGAGCGCCACCATGGACAAGGTGCGCCAGATGGCCGACGCCAACACCATCATCGGCAAGCCCATCAAGACCGATGACGGCACCACCATCATCCCGGTGTCCCGGATTTCCCTGGGCTTTGGCTCGGGCGGGGCCGACGGCGCCGGCAAAAACCCCGCCAACGGGGATCTGCTGGGGGGCGGCGCCGCCGGCGTCAGCATCCGGCCGGTGGCGTTCCTGGTCATCAAGGACGGCCTGGTGCGCACCATCCAGCTGTCTGACCCCTCCAACAGCCTGGACCGCGCCCTCAACATGCTGCCCGAGCTGGTGGACAAACTGATGACCCTCATCCCCGACAAGGGCGAGAAGGCCGAAAAGGCCGACAAGGCCGACGCCGCCGCCGAGGCTGCGCCCCAGGAATAACAGACAAACCCCATTTTGAGCGCCGGGAGGCGCACAAGGAGAGAACACAATGGCATTGGAACGCATTCAGAAGATTATGAGCGAGCAGGGGCTGTGCTCCCGCCGCGCTGCCGAACAGATCATCGCCGAGGGCCGGGTCAAGGTGAACGGCCATGTGGCCGGCGTGGGGGACAAGATGGACCCCGACCGGGACGTGCTCCATGTGGACGATGAGCGGATTTATATCGACAAAAACCAGCAGCTGTACTACCTGGCCCTCTACAAGCCCCGGGGCTACGTCACCACCGCCAGCGACGAGCTGGGCCGCAAGACGGTGATGGACCTGGTGTCCGACATCCCGGCCCGGCTGTACCCGGTGGGCCGGCTGGACAAGGACAGCGAGGGCCTGCTGCTGATGACCAACGACGGCGCCTTTGCCAACGCCATGATGCACCCCTCGGGGGGCATCTCCAAGCTGTACCGGGTGACGGTGCAGCCCCGGGCCCAGGAGAGCCAGATTTTGAAGCTCAGCTCCGGCGTGGTGCTGGACGACGGCACCAAAACCCTGCCCTGCACCATCAACGTGGTGGTGGACGAGCCGGGCCGCACCGTCATGGAGATCACCCTGCGGGAGGGCAAAAACCGTGAGATCCGCCGGATGTGCGAGGCGGTGGGGCTGGAAGTGGTCCGCCTCAAGCGCAACGCCGAGGGCGTGGTCAAGCTGGGGATGCTCCAGCCCGGCAAGTACCGGGAGCTGACCAAGCAGGAGCTGTCGGGCCTGCGGGCCGCCGCCGCCAAGGGCCGGGCCCAGACCCGCAGCGCCGCCGCTGCGGCCAAGGCTTCCCGCCACAGGGCGTCGGGCCCGGTGAAATCCCGCACGGGCGGACCCAAGCGCCGGGGCTGACCGCCAAAGATTTTTCCTGAATTTAGGGGAAAATGCCACAAAAGTACTTGTGAATAGGCTGACAAAATAGTATAATAAGGGCAATTATGAAAGATTTGGCGGCCCCGCGGCCGCCCCGAGGGAAGCAGGGAGGTCCGATCATGGCTTCAAAGATCAACCAAAATGATGTGTTTGCCCGGTTTTATGACGACGGCGTCTCCACGGCTCTGTTCCAGCAGGGCGCGGTGAGCGCCGCCTTTGGCTGCGCCGGGGGCCAGCAGGTGTACACCATCTGGCAGACAGGCGAGGCCCTGGCTGTCAAGGACGTGGACCGGATGGTCCGGGTCCTGGATCTGGCGGCCGAGACCGGCTGCCCGGTGGTCACCTTCTATCAGTCGGCAGGCGCCCTGCTGGCCGAAGGGCTGGACGCCCTCACCGCCAGCGCCAAGCTGAACGCCGCCATCGCCAAAGTGTCGGGCGTCATCCCCCAGATTGCGGTGGTGGTGGGTGTCTGCGGCGGCACCAGCGCCCTGGCCGCAGCCAACGCCGACCTGTGCATCATGGCCGAGGGGGCCGAGCTGTTCTTCACTCCGCCCTTCACCTCCGCCGCCAAGGGGGATAAGGTGGAAGGCGCCGGCACCGCTGCCGCTGCCGCCAAGGCCGGCGTGGCCGCCATCACCGCCCCCGACGCCCCTGCCGCCGCTGCCCTGGCAGCCAAGGTGGTGGGGATGCTCCCCTCCAACAACCTGGCAGGCCCCGCCTGCTTTGACTTCCAGGCCCCCGACGCCGCCTTCCAGGCAGGGCAGGCCCCCGACAAGGCCGCCGCTGCCCTGGCCGATGCCGGCAGCCTGGTGGAAGTCTGGGCCGGCTACGGCAAGAACGTCTATACCGCCCTGGCCACCATCGCCGGGGAGGCGGTGGGCATTGTGGCCGCCGGCGAGACCCTCTGCCACAACTGCACCGCCAAGGCTTCCCGCTTTGTGCGGCTGTGCGACGCATTCAGCATCCCGGTGGTGACGGTGGTGGACACCCAGGGCTTTGTCCCCAGCTCCGCCGATGACATCGCCGGCGGCATGCGGGAGGCTGCCCGCCTGGCCGCTACTTATGCCGACGCCACCACCGCCCGGGTCTGCCTGCTGGCAGGCAGGGCTGTGGGCCCGGTCTACACCGCCCTGGCCGCAGCTGACCTGAAGATCGCGGTGGACGGCTGTGTCGTCAGCCCCCTGGAGCCCTCGGCCGCCGTCTCGGTGCTGTACAAGGAGGAGCTGGACGCTTCGGCCAGCATCCCCGCCGCCACCAAGGCCAAGGCTGCCGCCTACGCCAAAGAGGTGTGCAGCGCTGCTGCCGCCGTGGCTGCCGGCGCCGCCGACATGGAGTGCGCCCCCGCCGGGGCACGGCCGGCTGTGGTGGCCGCCCTGGATATCCTGCGCACCAAGCGCGCCGCCCGCCTGCCCAAGAAGCACGGCAACATGGCGCTGTAACCGACGTATTTATGAATTGAGATTCAGGAGGGTTTTTCGATGAAGTACTATACCATTACCGTCAATGGCGTCGCATACAGTGTCACGGTGGAGGAGGCTGCCGCCGGTGCAGCCCCCGCTGCCGCCCCGGCCCCGGCTCCTGCCGCCGCACCTGCACCTGCAGCTGCCCCGGCCCCCGCCGCTGCTCCTGCTGCACCCGCAGCCCCTGCCGGCCCTGCCGGCGGCGTGGCCGTCAAGGCCCCCATGCCCGGCAACATCCTGGACACCAAGGTCAAGCCCGGCGATTCGGTCAAGGCCGGTGACTGCCTGCTGATCCTGGAAGCCATGAAGATGGAGAACGAGATCGTGGCGCCCCAGGACGGCACCGTGGCCACCGTGGATGTCAAGCGGGGCGACGTGGTCAACTCGGGCGACCTGCTGGTGACCATGAACTGATGGGGAAGGGGGCAGAACACGATGGCAAAGAAGCCGATTAAAATCACCGAGGTGGTCCTGCGGGACGCACACCAGTCCCTGCTGGCCACCCGGATGACCATGGACGAGATGCGCCCCATCCTGCCCGAGATGGACAAGATCAATTATTTTTCGGTGGAGTGCTGGGGCGGCGCCACCTTTGACAGCTGCATCCGGTTCCTGGACGAAGACCCCTGGGAGCGGCTGCGGATTCTCCGCAAAGAGCTGCCCCACCAGAAGCTGCAGATGCTGTTCCGCGGCCAGAACATGCTGGGCTACCGCCCCTACGCTGACGACGCGGTGGAGTACTTTGTCCAGAAGTCGGTGGCCAACGGCATCGACGTGATCCGCATTTTCGACGCCCTGAATGACCCCCGCAACCTCCAGACCGCCATCAAGGCGGCCAACAAGGAGGGGGCCCACGTCCAGGGCTGCATCAGCTACACCCTCAGCCCGGTCCACACCAACGAGGCTTTTGCCAAGTACGCCAAGACCCTGGAGGAGATGGGCGCCGACTCCATCTGCATCAAGGACATGGCGGGCCTGCTGACCCCCTTCACCTGCGCCGAGCTGGTGAAAGAGCTGAAGGCCAACGTCAAGATCCCCGTTGACATCCACAGCCACTACACCGCCGGCCTGGCCTCCATGTCCATCCTGAAGGGCATCGAGGCAGGCGCCGACATTGTGGATACCGCCATGAGCCCCCTGGCCCTGGGCACCAGCCACATGCCCACCGAGAGCCTGGTGGCGGCCCTGCAGGGCACCGACTACGACACCGGCCTGGACCTGAACCAGCTGAACGTGGTGCGCGCCTATTTTGCAAAGCTGCGTGAAAAGTACATTGCCAACGGCCAGATCAGCCCCAAGAGCCTGGGCGTGGACGCCAACACCCTGATTTACCAGGTGCCGGGCGGCATGTTCTCCAACATGCTCAAGCAGCTGAAGGACGCCGGCAAGGAGGACAAACTGGACGAGGTGCTGGCCGAGATTCCCCGTGTCCGCGAGGACGCCGGTTATCCGCCGCTGGTCACCCCCACCAGCCAGATCGTGGGCACCCAGGCTGTGTTCAACGTGATCCTGGGCGAGCGGTACAAGATGGTGACCAAGGAGTTCAAGGGCCTGGTCCACGGCGATTACGGCAAGACCCCCGCCCCCATCAGCCCCGAGTTCACCAAGAAGATCCTGGGCGATGAAAAGCCCATCACCTGCCGCTTCGCCGACACCCTGGCCCCCGAGATGGACAAGCTGAAGGCCGAGGCCGCCAAGTGGTCCATCCAGGAGGAGGACGCCCTGACCTACGCCATGTTCCCCCAGGTGGCCCCCAAGTTCTTCGAGAAGCGCAACGCCAAGCTCCAGGGCGTCGACGCCGACCACGCAGATTATGAGAATAAATCTCATCCTATCTAACCTGTCACTTGAAACTGCTATTTGCTCCCTCGTCCGAAAGGCTCGGGGGAGCTTTTTATTTTAGGCTTTGCTCGTCTTATTTATGATCTAAACCCTCCGGGTTGCGGTGCCCTGTTTTTGCTGCGCGGGACGTGGCCCACTTGCAAAAAGCAGACCGCATTCCTCTTGCGCTTAGCCGATTTTTGCGGCGCACCGCAGCGGGTGCTTGCAAAAACCGGAGCGCTGCGCCAAACACAGCTCCCTGTTTCATCCACAGGATGCGGTCGCTGTGTTTGCCCCTGCTCCGCCCTTTATCGGTTCCCCCGTCCTGGGTTGGGGCTTGGTAATTTGATTTATAATCTAAACCCACCCTCCACCCTTTTAGATGTGTCCCCCCTGCCGCTGCGCGGCATCCCCCCTTCGGGGGGAGTTGGCCTGTGGCTGCTCCCTCATCCAGCGGCTTTGCCGCAGCTTCTAGGCTGGTGTTATGCGGCTGCTGCGCAGCCTGCAACTAGAAGGAGCAGTCTGTGGTTCAGAGCCCCGGCAGGGGCGCGGCCGCAGGCCGGGGGGTTCCTCTGTGGGCGGGTGGGTGGGTTCAAATAGTCCCACTGGCAGAGAAACAAACCTTCCGGCAGCGCAACCGCCGTGATAGGTAAAGACAATAGAAAAGTCTGCCCGGACCCTGGCAGTTACGCGCCAGCCACAGCTGGCGCGTTTTTTGCAACCGGAGCAGCGTTTCAAAGGCCGTTAAGAAAAATGCATCTGCCGCCGTTTTAGCGTGTTGGTGGTTTCAATGGGCCAGGCAGAGTGTCGCATTTTTTAGGCCTTTGTTCGCTGCGACTTCTTCTTGTGAGTCCAGAGGTTTCCTCTGGTCGTTGCGGGAGGGTAGGGAGTCCAGAGGGGGTAGGGAGGGGGATTCGAAACACCCTCCCTCCCCCTCTGGGCCAGCGCAGCGTCAAAACGGGCCCAGCGGCCCGGACAGCGCTACAAGTAAAAGCACATAACTTAAAAAGGAGCCCCGCCATGTTCTTCAAACGCAAACCCCAAAAACAGTACGACCTCACCTTGTGGCGCCCGGTGCTCCGGTGCAGTATCTGCACCGGCGAGCAGGCGGCGGGCTTCCAGGAGCTCGCCACCGGCCGCTTCGAGGAAGTGATGCTGATCCGCAATGAAGCGGACCTGCGCCAATTCGAAAAAACCTACGGCGTGGACAACGTCACAAAAATCTATTGAACGCACCGGGCAGGAGCAAAGAAGCCTTCTGCCCGGTTTTCCTTTGGGGTGGGAAGAAAGGGCGAATTTTTCGCCCCTTCCCTTGCAAAAAAGCAGAGGGAATAGTACAATGGAACTATATGTATCGTAAGATGGGGCAATAGGCTCCCGAGGGATATATATACGGAAAAGAATGGGCAAACATAAAAAGGGAAGAGAAGTTATGATCTATAGTATGACAGGGTATGGCCGCGCCAGCGGTGTGCGCAATGGCCGGGAGATCACGGTGGAGCTGCGCAGCGTCAATGCGCGCTATTTCGAGTACAGCTCCCGGATCCCCCGCAGCTGCGCTTTCATGGACAGTCGGCTCAAGGCCCAGCTGAACAAACGCATCGCCCGGGGCAAGGTGGAGCTGGGCCTCACCATCCAGAACACCGAGGCCCCCGCCGCCGCCGTCACCGCTGACTTCAACCTGGCCCGCAGCTACCAGCAGGCCCTCCGCAACCTGGCCGAGGACCTGGGCATCAAGAACGACGTCACCGTCAGCCTGCTGGCCCGGTTCCCCGACGTCCTCACCACCCGCCAGGCTCAGGTGGACGAGGACCAGCTGTGGCAGGATGTCTCGGACATCACCGCCCAGGCGCTGGAAAACTTTGTGGAAATGCGGGGCGTCGAGGGCGCCAAAATGCTGGCCGATATCACCGGCCGGCTGGATACGGTGGAACAGTGCGTGGGCAAAATCGAAACCCTCAGCGCCGGCCGGGTGGAACAGTACACCCAGCGCCTGTATGAGCGGCTGAAAACCATCCTGGAAGACCGCACCATCGACGACGCCCGCATCCTCACCGAGGCGGCCATCTTTGGGGATAAGACCGCGGTGGACGAGGAGACGGTGCGGCTGCGCAGCCACATCGCCCAGTACCGCCAGATCCTGGGCAGCAACGAGCCTGTGGGCCGCAAGCTGGACTTTTTGACCCAGGAGCTCAACCGCGAATCCAACACCATCGGCTCCAAGTGCCAGGATCTGGACATCACCCGGATCGTGGTGGACATGAAGGCCGAGATCGAGAAAATCCGCGAGCAGATTCAGAATCTGGAGTAAGAGTGTATGAGACTGATCAACATCGGGTTTGGCAATATGGTCAGCGCCGAGCGGCTGGTGGCGGTGGTGAGCCCTGACTCCGCCCCCATCAAGCGGATCATCAAGGAGGCCCGGGAACAGGGCCGCCTGATTGATGCCTCCTATGGGCGGAGCACCCGGGCGGTCCTGATTATGGATTCCGACCACGTGATCCTGTCGGCCCTGCAGCCCGAGACCGTGGCCAACCGGAGCGCTGGTCCGTCGGAAGGGAAAACGGAGGAAGTATAAATGGAAGGCGAAAAGTATCTGTTTGTGGTGGCGGGCCCCTCGGGCGTGGGCAAGGACAGCGTCATGGCCAAAGTCCGCGCCGCCCATCCTGAAATTGAAAAGACGGTGTCCATCACCACCCGCGCCCCCCGGGAAGGGGAGGCCGAAGGGGTCAACTACTACTACCGCACCGAGGAACAGTTCCAGCAGCTGCTGGCCGCAGGGGAGATCCTGGAGAGCAACTGCTTCAACGACCACCACTACGGCACCCTGAAATCCGAGGTGGAAAAGCGGATGGCTGCCGGCAAGCCGGTGCTGCTGAACATCGACGTTCACGGCGCCGCCAACATCAAGCGGCTGTACCCCGGGTCCACCATCATCTTCCTGCTGCCCCCCTCCTGGGAGGTGCTGGAGCAGCGGCTCCGGGGCCGGGGCACCGACAGCGACGCCGACGTGAAAAACCGGCTGTCCATCGCCCGGGACGAGCTGCAGCGGGCCGGCGCGTTTGACGCCTGGATCGTCAACCGCGACCTGGACCAGGCTGCCGCCGAGCTCTACGGCATCATGGCAAGCCGGGCCGGCCTGCCGGAATAAACCAACACAAAAAGGAGCGGGTTCCATGCCAAAGACGGTGGGCGTCGCGGTGAGCCATGCCGCCTTCCACTTTGATAAACTGTATACCTATGGGGTGATGCCCGACCAGCAGGACCAAGTCCGGCTGGGGAGCATGGTGCTGGTGCCATTCGGCAAGGGCAGCCGCCCCCGGATGGGGGTGGTGCTGGCCTGCGACGCCCAGCCCGAGAGCGCCAAACTGAAGGTTTTGTATGACGTGGCCCCGGCCTCGGCCTGCCTCACCCCCGAGCTGCTGGACCTGGTGCGGTTCCTGAAGGCCCGCACCTTCTGCACCTGGTACGAGGCGGTCAAGGCGGTGATCCCCTACGGGGCCCAGTACAAGCCGGCCCTGGCCCCCGACGGGGTCACCCCGGTGCTCCAAAAGCAGCTGACCCGCCACACCGAGACATTGTACCGGCTGGCGGCGCCTCTGCCCCAAAAGCCGAAACCCACCGCCAAACAGCTGGCGGCGGTGGCCCTGCTGGGGGGCGGGCCGAAGACCCAGGCCGACCTGGAAGCCCACGGCATCAGCCGGGCGGTGGCCGAAAACCTCTGCGCCAAAGGGGTGCTGGCCAGCGAACAGGTGAACAAATCCCTGGACCTCTACGCCCACATTCCCCGCCAGGCCGAGGAGCTGACCCTCACCGCCGAGCAGCAGGCCGCCTACGACGCCCTGGCCCCCCATCTGGAGACAGGCCAGCCCCACGGGGCCCTGCTCTACGGGGTCACCGGCAGCGGCAAAACCCTGGTGTTCCTCAAGCTGATCGAGCGGTGCCTGGCCCTGGGCAAAAAGGCCCTGGTGCTGGTGCCCGAAATCAGCCTCACCCCCCAGATGATCCGCCGCCTGAAAGGGCGGTTCGGCAGGCGGGTGGCGGTGCAGCACTCGGCCCTCAACCACACCGAGCGGCTGCTCCAATGGCAGATGATCCAGGACGGCGGGGCCGACATTGTGGTGGGCACCCGCAGCGCCATCTTTGCGCCCCTGGACCCCATCGGGCTGATCGTCATCGACGAGGAGCAGGAGCACACCTACCGGTCCGAATCGGCCCCCCGGTATTCCGCCCAGGAGGTGGCCCGGTGGCGGGCCGCCAAAAACGGGGCATTGCTGCTGCTGGCCTCCGCCACCCCCAGCACCGAGACCTTTTACGAGGCCCGGGCGGGGCGGATGCAGCTGGTGCGGCTGACCCAGCGCTACGCCGGCCAGCCTTTGCCGGCGGTCCAGATTGTGGACATGCGGGCCGAGCTGGCCGCCGGCAACCCCCGGGAGATCAGCCTGGCCCTGGAAGACGCCATCCGGGAAAACCTGGCCGCTGAAAAACAGACCATCCTGCTTTTGAACCGCCGGGGCTACCAGACCATGGCCCAGTGCGAGGACTGCCGCGAGGTGCTCAAATGCCCCAAGTGCAGCGTCCCCATGGTCTACCACAAGGACGGCGGCGGGCGGCTGCTGTGCCACTACTGCGGCACCCAGATCCAGCCCCGGCCCACCGTCTGCCCCTCCTGCGGGGGCAAGCTGCAATACAGGGGCTTCGGCACCCAGAAGGCGGAGGAGGAGCTGGGGGCCCTCTTCCCCGAGGCCCGCATCCTGCGGATGGACCAGGACACCACCGCCGCCAAGGACGCCCACGAAAAGCTGCTGGCCAGCTTTGCCCGCCATGAATACGACATCATGGTGGGCACCCAGATGGTGGCCAAGGGGCTGGATTTTGAGGACGTCACCCTGGTGGGGGTGCTGGGGATTGACTCTCTGCTGTTCGCCCAGGGGTTCCGGGCCTATGAGACGGTGTTCAGCCTGGTGACCCAGGTGGTGGGCCGCAGCGGCCGGGCTTCCAGCCCGGGGCGGGCCATCATCCAGACCACCGACCCCGGCAGCCCGGTGCTCAACCTGGCCGCCGCCCAGGACTACGACGCCTTCTTTGAGCAGGAGATCCAGTACCGCAAACTGGGGCTTTACCCGCCCTTCTGCAGCCTGTGCATTGTCACCTTCTCGGGCAAAAAGGAACCCGAAGTGGCCCGGGCCGCCGCCCGGTTCGCTCAGCTGCTGGGCCAGGAGGCCGCCCAACAGCCCGACATCCCCCTGCGGGTGCTGGGCCCCACCCCCGGCAGCATCCTGATGATCAACGAAGTCTACCGCTACAAACTCACCGTCAAATGCCGCAACGACAAGCGGTTCCGCAGCCTGCTGCGCCAGACCCTGGCCCGCTATGAGGAGGAAAAACTCCCCGCCAAAGCCGCTGCCGCCGTGGATCTGCATTCGGACGGAGACATATAAAACAACAGAGGGCCGCACCGCCGGCCCCAACACCAATCAAGAGAGGTAAGTTACTATGGCTATCCGCAACATTGTCAAGGAAGGGGACCCCATTCTGAACAAGGTCTGCCGCCCTGTGACCAAATTCGACGACCGTCTGGCCACCCTGCTGGACGATATGCACGAGACCATGATCGCCGCCGACGGCGTGGGCCTGGCGGGCCCCCAGGTGGGGATGCTCCGCCGGCTGTTCGTGGTGTGGGACGTCACCGACGCCCCCGAGGAGCTGCCCGAGGACTACGAGTACAAGTTCATCGACTTTGTCAACCCCGAGATCCTGGCCGTGTCCAAGGAGGAGGAGACCCACTACGAGGGCTGCCTGTCCTTCCCGGGGCACAACGGCGCCGTCACCCGCCCTGTGGCGGTGAAGGTCCGCGCCCAGGACCGCAATGGCGAATGGTTTGAGATGGAGGCCGACGGCCTGCTGGGCCGCTGCATCCAGCACGAGAACGACCACCTGGACGGCGTCACCATCATGCAGTCCGCCGATTATTTCTATGAGGACACCGAGGAGGGCCGCAAAGAGGCCGCCCACAAGGCAAAGGAGCAGTAAATGCGGATTTTGTTCATGGGCACCCCGGATATTGCGGCCGCCTGCCTGGAGGCCCTCTATGCGGCGGGCCACGAGATCTGCGGCGTCTACACCCGGCGGGATAAGCCGGTGGGCCGCAAACAGGTGCTGACCCCGCCCCCCGTCAAGACGGTGGCCCAGGCCCACGGCACCCCGGTGTTCCAGCCCCGCACCCTCCGGGACGGCGGCGAGGACGCCAACATTAAAGGTTTGGCCCCCGAGCTGATCGTGGTGGTGGCCTACGGGTGCATCCTGCCCCAGTCGGTGCTGGAGATCCCCAAGCACGGCTGCATCAACCTCCACGTCTCCCTGCTGCCCAAATACCGGGGCAGCGCCCCGGTCCAGTGGGCGGTGCTGAACGGCGACGCCGAGACCGGCGTCTCCATCATGCAGATGGACGCCGGGCTGGACACCGGCGATGTGCTGGTGTGCGAGAAGATCGCCATTGACCCCGAGGAGACCAGCGGCCAGCTCTTTGACCGGGTGGCCGCCCTGGGGGCCCGGGTGCTGTGCGACACGGTGCCCCGGATCGCCGCCGGCACTGTCACCCCCGTGCCCCAGGACCACGCCGCCGCCACCATGGCCCCGCCCCTCTCCAAGGAGATGGCGGAATTCCACTGGACCGACACGGCGGCCCACATCCACAACTGGGTCCGGGGGATGAACCCCTGGCCCTCGGCCTGGTTTGTCACCAGCGCCGGCCGCAAGGTGAAGGTCACCGAGAGCCGCACCGCTGAGAGCGACGGCCGGGCCCCCGGCACCGTCATCGCCCTCAAGCCCCTCACCGTCGCCTGTGCTGACGGCGCCGTCCAGCTGCTGCGGGTGGTGCCCGAAGGCTCCAAGCCCATGGAGGGCAGCGCCTTTGCGGCAGGGCTGCGGCTCAAAGCGGGGGACACCCTTTGAGGCCCGCCGGGCCCCGGGGGGCGGCGGTGGCCGCCCTGGTCCATCAGGAGCAGGGGGGCTATGCCAACCTGGTGCTGGACGCCGAGCTGGGCCGCACCGCCCTCGCCGGGCGGGACCGGGCCTTCGCCAGCGCAATTTTTTACACCACCCTGGAACACCAGGCCACGGTGGACTATATCCTCAGCCGCTTTCTGCCCAAGGGCCTGGCCAAGCTGGACCCCCCGGTGCGGGCGGTGCTCCGCAGCGGCCTGGCCCAGGCCCGCTGGATGGAGGTGCCCGCCTCCGCCGCCGTCAATGAGTCGGTCAAGCTGACCCGGGCCTTGGGCAAATCCAGCGCCGCCGGCCTGGTGAACGCAGTGCTGCGCAAGGCCTGCGCCTTTGACCTTGGCACCGCCGCCTTTGAGAGCGAAACCCAGCGGCTGATGGTGCTGGGTTCGGCGGGGCATGATGTGGCGGAGTTTCTGCACAAGACCTACCCGGAGGAGGCCCTTTCCATCCTCACCGCCCCGGCGGACGAGGGCAAAACCGCCCTCCGGGTCAACCCCCTCCATACCACCCCCGAGGCCCTGGCCGCAGCGCTTTCCGCCGCCGGGGTGGAGGCGAAACCGGGCCTGGTGCCCGGCAGCCTGCTGGCGGATTTCGCCGGCAGCCCCGCCCACACCGAGTGGTTCCAGCGGGGGGACTTCCACGTGGAGGGCCAGGCCAGCCAGCTGGCGGCCCTGCTGGTGGAGGCCAAGCCGGGGGAGACGGTGCTGGATCTCTGCGCCGCCCCCGGCGGCAAGACGCTCACGCTGGCCCAGCAAATGCAGGACAGAGGGCGCCTTTTGAGCTGCGACCACACCCAGCAGCGGGTGGGCCTGATCCGCACCGCCGCCCGGAGAATGGGCCTCCATTGTGTGGAGCCCCTGGTCAACGACGCCGCCGTCCCCAATCCCGCTTTCCCCAAAGCCGACCGGGTGCTGGCAGATGTGCCCTGCAGCGGTCTGGGCATCCTGGGCAAAAAGCCGGATATCCGGTATAAGACCCTGGAGCCGGCCCGGCGGAAAGAGCTGCTGGACACCCAGCGGGCCATCCTGGACTGCGCCGCCGGCTACCTCAAGCCGGGGGGCCGGCTGGTCTATTCCACCTGTACCATCCACCCCGAAGAAAACCAGGACCAGGTGGCGGCCTTCCTGGGCCGGCACCCCGCGTTCCGGGTGATCGCCCCGGCCCTGGCCCTGCCCGCCGGCATGGAGCAGGGGAGCCATGGCATCCTGTCGGTGCCGGGCCGCACCGGGATGGACGGATTTTTCATCTGTGTGATGCAGCGGGCTGACTGAGTCGGCCCCAGGAGATTGTTTCAATGGAACACAAACGCTGTCTTTCTTCCCTGACCCTGGAGGAGCTGGCCGACGAGCTGAAAGCCATGGGCCAGCCCGCTTTCCGGGCCAAACAGATTTTCCACTGGGTCCACCAGAAGCTGGTCACCGACTTTTCGGCCATGACCGACCAGCCCAAGACCCTGATCGCCCGGCTGTCCGAATCCTTTTACATCGCGGCCCCCGAGATCGAGCGCCGCCAGCAGGCCAGGGACGGCACCGTCAAGTACCTGCTGCGGATGGCCGACGGCAACTGCATCGAGACGGTGGTGATGCGCTATCACTACGGCATCACCGTCTGCGTCTCCACCCAGGTGGGCTGCCGGATGGGCTGCCGGTTCTGCGCCTCCACCCAGGCGGGCCGGGTGCGCAACCTGGAGGCCGGGGAAATCTGCTCCGAAATCTACACCGCCCAGAAGGACATCGGGGAGCGGGTCTCCCACATTGTCCTGATGGGCATCGGGGAGCCTCTGGACAACTTCGACGAGGTGATGAAGTTCCTCTCCATCATCTCTTCCCCCGACGGGGTGAACATCGGCATGCGGAACATCAGCCTGTCCACCTGCGGCGTGGTGCCCCAGATCGACCGGCTGGCCCAGTATAAGCTCCAGCTGACCTTGTCCATCTCCCTCCACGCCCCCAACGACGCCATCCGCAGCAGCATGATGCCGGTGAACAACGCTTACCCCATCGCCCAGCTGATGGATGCCGTCCGCCGCTACCAGGACACCACCGGCCGGCGGGTCAGCTTTGAATATTCGATGGTGCGGGGGGTCAACGATTCCGACGCCTGCGCCAAAGAGCTGGCCCACCTGATCCGGGGGATGGGGGCCCATGTGAACCTGATTCCCATCAACCCGGTGGACGGCAGCCCCTATTCGGCCACCGACGCCGAAAATGTCCGGCGGTTCCAGGCCAAGCTCACCAGCCTGGGGGTCAACGCCACCGTCCGCCGCCGGCTGGGCAGCGAGATCAGCGCTGCCTGCGGCCAGCTGCGCCGGGAGGAAATGAACGCCGCCAAGACGGAAGAATAAGAGGAGAAGCCTATGAAACTAGCAGGGAAAACCGATGTGGGCCGGGTCCGGCGGGAAAACCAGGACGACTTCCGGGCGGGGGAACTGCCCGGCGGCGCGGCCTGGGGCCTGGTGTGCGACGGCATGGGCGGCGCCCGGGGAGGCCGCGAAGCTTCCCACGGGGCCTGTGACGTCATCGAGCGGTCCTTCCAGGATCACTACAGCCGCTGCGCCGCCGGCAGCGAGGAACAGTTTTTGACCCAGGCCCTGGAAAACGCCAACCACTATGTCTTTCAGAAATCGGCCCAGGAGGAAGCCCTGGCCGGCATGGGCACCACCGTGGTCTGCGCCCTGGTGCGCAACGGCCGGGCCTATATCTGCCACGCCGGGGATTCGAGGGCCTACCTGTTCCACGCGGGGCGGCTGTGCCAGCTGACCCACGACCACTCCTATGTCCAGGAGCTGGTGGACTGCGGCACCATCACCCCCGAGGAGGCCGAGCATCACCCCCAGAAAAACATCATCACCCGGGCTTTGGGGGTGGATTACCGCCTTTCCCCCGACTGCACCTCGGTGGTGGTGGTGAAAGGGGATCTGCTGCTGCTGTGCTCGGACGGCCTGACCAACGCGGTGCCCCTGAAAGAGATCGAGGCCATGCTGGGGAAAATCCCCTTCTATGACCTGCCCGACCGCCTGATCGAGGCAGCCAACGCCGCCGGCGGCGCCGACAACATCACCGCCCTGCTGCTGGGGGTGGACCCGGTGGAGGTGCAGCGCCATGGATAATCTGATCGGCCGCAAACTGGACGGCCTGTACGAAGTGCGGGAGCTGATCGGCGCCGGCGGCATGGCCAACGTCTACAAGGCGGTGGTGGTGGGCCACAACGGCCCTGTCCCCGAGGGGACGGTGGTGGCGGTCAAGGTGCTGCGGGCCGAGTTCATGCACGACCCCGACCTGGTCAACCGGTTCAAGAATGAATCGAAAGCCATCTCCCTGCTCCATCACCCCAACATCGTCAAGGTGTACGACGTGTCGGTCACCGACCGGCTCCAGTATATCGTGATGGAATACGTCAACGGCATGACCCTGCGGGAATACCTCAACGAGCGGGGGGGCAAGCTCACCAGCCGGGAGACGGTCCACTTCATCTCCCAGATCCTGCAGGCCCTGGACCACGCCCACCGCAACGGGGTGGTCCACCGGGACATCAAGCCCCAGAACATCATGCTGCTGGACAACGGCCAGCTGCGGATGATGGATTTCGGCATCGCCCGGATCTCCCGGGCCGAAAACCAGCTGCTGGCGGGCAAGGCCATGGGCAGCGTCCACTATATCAGCCCCGAGCAGGCGCGGGGGGAGGTCACAGGCCCCCAGAGCGACATCTACTCGGTGGGCGTCATGATGTACGAGATGCTGTCGGGCAAGCTGCCCTTTGACGCCGACGACGCGGTGAAGGTGGCCCTCAAGCAGATCACCGACACCCCCCGGCCCCTGGCCGAGATCGCCCCCGGCACCCCCAAGGCCCTGGTGCAGATCACCGAAAAGGCCATGGCAAAGCTGCCCGCCAACCGCTACGCCAGCGCCCGGGAAATGCTGGACGCCCTGGGCCAGTATATCCACGACCCGGATGTGGTTTTTGCCTACAAGTATATCACGGAGGAAGCACCTGAAAAGGTGGTCAAACAGACAATGAGCCAAAGAAAAGACCCCCGCGCCGGCGCGTCCGGCGCCCGTTCCACCCAAAAGCGGAAGAAAAAGCGCACCGTCTTCCTCCCCTCGCTGCTGGGGATCACGGTGGCCTTTGCGGTGGCCTGCGGCCTGCTGTGCCTGATGATCCTGCACAACGGCAGCAACTTCATCTCGGACCAGAAGGCCGACATCGTCCTGGAGGACTATGTGGGGATGACCCGCACCGAGGCCGAGGCCATCGACCAGGTCAGCTCCAACCAGATCAACATCGACTGGGTGGAGGAATACAGCTCCACCTACAGCGAGGGCTATATCTACAAGCAGTCCCCGGCGGCGGGCCGGGTGGTGCGGGAAGGCCAGACCGTCACCCTGACGGTGAGCCTGGGCACCCAGTATGTCACCGTGCCCGACACCACCAACTATGTCCAGGCCGACGCCGAGCAGCTGCTGCGTGACACCGGCCTGTCGGTGCTGGTGGTCCAGAACGTGGAGCCCTCGGTGGCGGTGGGCGCGGTGATCCGCACCGACCCGGCTGCGGGCAGCACGGTGGCCGCCGGCAGCACGGTGGTGCTGTACGTCAGCCGCCAGCAGGTCAGCACCACCACCACCGTTCCCTCGGTGGTGGGCATGACGGTGAACGATGCCCGGACCCTCCTGGTCCAGAACCGCCTGACCCTGGGCAGCCAGACCCAGGCCTACAGCGACAAGCCCGCCGGCACCATCATCGCCCAGGACACTTCGTCGGGGGCCACCGTCAAGGTCAACAGCCGGATCAACGTCACCGTCTCGGCCGGGCCTGAGCCCGCCCCTGAAGTGACCGAGGAGCCCAGCAGCTCCGAGAGCAGCAGCAGCTCGGGCACCACCGGCACCACCGGCGGCACCGGCGGCCAGAGCGGCTCCTCCTCTTCCTCCGAGTCCACCGGCGGCCAGGGCGGGGACGGCAGCTCCTCCGACAGCCCCACCATCTGGCCCTGGGACTGGTTCAACGGGGGCGGCCGATGAACGGGTATATCATGAAAGGGATCGGCGGGTTTTACTACGTCAAAACCCCCGACCGGGTGATTGAGTGCAAGGCCCGCGGCATCTTCCGCAAACAAAAGCGCACCCCTGTGGCCGGGGACCAGGTGACCCTGGCCACCGAAAACGGCGCCGCCGTCATCGCTGAAATCGCCCCCCGGAAAAACGTCTTTGTGCGGCCCCCGGTGGCCAACCTGGATGTGCTGTTCCTGGTGGCCAGCACCACCCAGCCCTCCCCCAGCACCCTGGTGCTGGACAAGCTGTCCGCCATCGCGGTGGACAAGGGGGTCCAGCCGGTGGTGGTCTGCACCAAGGGGGATCTGGCCGGCACCGACTTCCTGGAAAAGGCCTATGAAAAATCCACCCTTCCCTTCATCCGCATCGACTACGCCACCGGCGAGGGCCTGGACCAGGTGAAGGAATGGATCAGCGGCCGGCTGTGCGCCTTCTGCGGCAACTCGGGGGTGGGCAAATCCACATTGCTCAACGCCCTGCTGCCCGATGCAGGCCGGGAGACCGCCGCCATCAGCCAGAAGCTGGGCCGGGGCCGCCACACCACCCGGGAGGTCACCATCTTCGAGGCCTTCGGGGGCCGGATCGCCGACACCCCCGGCTTTGCCAGCCTGGAGGCGGGGCGGGCAGGGTTCATCCCCAAGGAAAACCTGGAGCACGCCTTCCCCGAGTTTGGCCCCTACCTGGGCCAGTGCCAGTTCACCGGCTGTTCCCACCGCAGTGAAAAGGGCTGCGCCGTCCGGGCCGCCCTGGCGGAGGGGAAACTGTCCCAGACCCGCTACGACAGCTACTGCGCCATGTACGACGAAGTGAAGGACGTCAAGGACTGGGAGCGCCGTCAGGAACCGAAACTGTAAACAATCTGCGCCGCAGGGAGAGCCAACGCCCCCTGCGGCGCTTTTGGGAGAAAAGGAGAGTGTGTGTATGGCGCGCTGTGTGATCCTTTCCGCCTGCCCGGTGGGGGCAGAGCTGGCCGGGCTGCTGCGGCCCGACGATTACCTGATTGCCTGTGATGCAGGCTACCGCAGCTGCGGGGTGCTGGGCCGCCGGCCCGACGCCGTGGTGGGGGATTTCGACTCCGCCCCCCGGCCCGATGTGCCCGCCGATGAAAAGCTGGTGGTGCTGCCCCACGTCAAGGACGACACCGACACCGAATACGCCGCCCAGCTGGCGTCCCGGCAGGGCTATACCGAGGTGCTGATGCTGGGCTGCCTGGGGGGCCGCCGGCTGGAGCACACCCTGGCCAATCTCGCCACCGGCCTGGGGCTGGAACAGCGTGGTGTCCGCGCCACCATCCAGGACGAGCGCAGCCGGGTCACCTTCCTGCTGCCCGGCCAGACCCGCACCTATCCCAAAGGGGATTACTTCTATCTGTCGGTGTTCCCCATGGAGGGCAAGGCCTCGGGGGTGAACATCCGGGGGGCCTTCTATGAGCTGACGGACGCCGAGCTTTCCGCCGCTTATCCCCTGGGGGTCAGCAACGAGTACGCCCCCGGCTCCGACGCCATCACCCTGTCGGTGAAAGAGGGCGCCCTGGTGGTGGTGGAAACCAAAGCCGATTGAAGGCGGAACATTTTGGCCCGTTCCCGCTTATAATGGAGCAGAAACCATGGAAAGGCAGGGAACCGCTGTTATGCAGATGATCGTCATCAAGAGCCCCAAATGCCTGGCCGGACTGCTGCGGATGCTGTTCGGCATCAAAAAGGAAGGCGGCCGCTGAGCCGGCCAGGGCGTTCAGCCCGCGGGAGGGTTTTATCTGCCCCCCGCGGGCTTTTTTTGCGCCGTTCTAGTCCTTTTTGGCGCCGCATACAATGAACCATGCGCTGACAAAAGGACAGGAAAGGAGCGCCGTAACCATGGAACTGAAGGTTTTCCGTGATATTCTCTACGCCGGCGGCGGGTGCTGCACCGTCAAGGCAGAAATCCCGGTGGAGACCGAGATCCTCATCTCGGACTATCTGCCCCAGGTGTTCAAGATCGTCAAATGTTTTGCCCGCCCGGTGGTCTTGCAGAAGCAGCTGCAGCCGGGCAAGCTGTCGCTGGAAGGGTACATCCGCTGTACCGTTTACTATCAGGGGGAGGACGGGGCGGGGCTGTGCCAGACCGAACAGAAGATCCCCTTCAGCAAAGCGCTGGACCTGCCGGAGTTTGCCTTTTCCTCCTGGAGCGCGGCGGTGGAGGGGGAGACCGAGTACATCAACTGCCGGGCGGTGAACCCCCGGCGGATCGAGGTGCGGGGGGCCTACGGGCTGGTGGCGTCGGTGAACACCCAGTGCAGCACCGAGGCCATCACCGCCCTGGCCGACTGCGGCATCCAGCAGCGCCAGGCCACCCTCCGGGGGGTGAAGCGGGCCGCCGTCCTTGACAAGCTGGTGGCCGCCGACGGAGCGGTCCAGTTTGACCAGCCCCCGGCGGCCATCCTGGACGTCACCGGCAGCGCCTCGGTGGGGGAGCTGAAACTCCTCAACGGCAAGGCGGTGGTGAAAGGGGAGATCCACGCCCAGTGCGCCTGGCGGGCCAAGGGCAGCGCCGCCCTGCTGAGCCAGGAGGCAACGATTCCCTTCAACCAGATCCTGGACGTGGAGGGCCTCACCGAGGACTGCCAGTGCCAGTGCGCGGTGGAGCCGGTGGGGTTCACCATCGCAGAAGGGGAGGACGGCAGCCCCGGCAAGCTCACCGCCACCGCCATGCTGCACCTGCGGGCCTGGCGGCCCTATGAGCTGAACTGTGTGGCCGACGCCTTTTCCACCCAGTACCAGATCCAGAGCCAGACCGCCCCCCTGACGGCAGAGCAGCTGGCCTGCACCCTGGGCGACACCTCCGCCGTCACCTGTTCGGGGCCTTTGCCGGATGAGAACACCCGGTTGCTGGCCTGCTTTGCCTCCTTTGGCCCGGTGAGCGTGGAGCAGCGGAACACAGGCCCCGTCCTGACGGCCCGGGTGCTGGTGACCGCCTTCGGCCAGAACAGCCTGGAGGAGATCGAGAGCTACGACAAGACCGCCGAGCTGGCCATCCCCCTGCCGGTGACCCAGACCGGGGAACTTTACCCCGAGTGCTGGCTGTCGGCCCAGGATGTACAGGCGGGGTGCGCGGGGGGCAGCCTGGAAGTGACGGTGAACGTCCGGGCCCAGGGTGCAGTGCTCTGCCGGGAGAGCCGGCCCTTCATCAGCGACATCCAGGTGGGGGACCCTCTGGCCCCCGCCGACCCCGACATCTCCCTGCGGGTCTACTACGCCCAGCCCGGGGAGGAATTGTTCGACATTGCCCGGCGGTTCCATGTGTCCCCGGGCCAGATGCTGGAAGCCAATGGCCTGGAGCCCGACACCCGCACCCTGGCGGCAGCCCGCCGCCTGCTGGTGCCCGGCGCCTGAGAGGAGGGGACGAAAGCGTGGAAAATCCTGTACTGTATCGGGAGATCGGCCAGCGCACCGGCGGCGATATTTATATTGGTGTGGTGGGCCCGGTGCGCAGCGGCAAGAGCACCTTCATCAAACAGTTCATGGAGGAGCTGGTGCTGCCCGCCCTCACCGACCCCGCCGCCAAGACCCGGGCCCGGGATGAGCTGCCCCAGTCGGCGGCGGGCCGGACCATCATGACCACCGAGCCCAAGTTCATTCCCGAAACGGCGGTGCCCCTCCAGCTGGAAGGGGGCGGCGAGTGCCGGGTGCGGCTGATCGACTGCGTGGGCTACATGGTGGAGGGGGCCATGGGCCACGAGGAGAACGAGAAGCCCCGGATGGTGAAAAGCCCCTGGTTTGACGAGGCGGTGCCCTTTGACCTGGCCGCCGAGACGGGGACCGAGAAGGTGATCCGGGACCATTCCACCATCGGGGTGGTGGTGACCACCGACGGCTCCATCAGCGACATCCCCCGGGCGGGGTACGAGAAAGCCGAAGCCCGGGTGATCGGCGAGCTGGAGGAGCTGGGCAAACCCTACGTGATTTTGCTGAACAGCGCCCACCCCGATTCCCCCGAGACGCGGCAGCTGGCTGCCGTCCTGGAGGAGCAGTATGGCCGGTCGGTGCTGCCGGTGAGCTGCGTGGACCTGGACGCGGCGGCCCTGGAAAAGATTCTGGAGTCGGTGCTGTACGAGTTCCCGGTGCGGGAGCTGGATTTCGCGATGCCCAAATGGGTCACCATGCTGGACAGCGGCCACTGGCTCCAGAGCAGCGTCTACGAGGCGGCCCTCAACTTTGCGGCCAGCATCACCCGGATGAAGGATCTGCGGGCCGCCGAGGGGGGCGAAGCCCTGGCCTGCGAGTCGGTGCAGCGGTCGGCGGTCACCGGGATGGACCTGGCGGAAGGCAGCGTCAAGGTGACGGTGGAGCTGAAGCCGGAGGTCTTTTACCAGGTGCTCAGCGAGCAGACGGGGCTGGAGATCGGGGACGAAGCGGGGCTGATGCCCTGCATCATCGAGCTGGCCCGGGCGAAAAAGGAGTACGAGCGGCTGCGCAGCGCCATCGAGCAGGTGGAGGCCACCGGCTACGGCATTGTGATGCCGTCGATTGACGAGCTGCACCTGGAGCAGCCCGAGATCGTCCGCCAGGGCGGGCGGTACGGGGTGCGGCTGGAAGCCAGCGCCCCGTCGATTCACATGATGCGGGCGGTGATCCGCACCGAGATCAGCCCCATTGTGGGCAGCGAGCGCCAGAGCGAGGAGCTGGTCCAGAGCCTGCTGTCCGGCTTCGAGGACGACCCGGTCAAGATCTGGGAGTCCAACATCTTCGGCAAGAGCCTCCACGAGCTGGTGAACGAAGGCCTCCAGGCCAAGCTGCTCCACATGCCCCAGGAAGCCCGCACCCGCATGCAGGAAACCCTGGAGCGGGTGATCAACGAAGGCTGCACCGGGCTGATCTGCATCCTCTTGTAATGTAAGCTTGCATCTGCTCCCTTGGCCGGATAGGTTGAGGGAGCTTTTTATTTAGGCAAAGCTGGAAATTTTATTTATGATCTAAACCCGCCCTCCACCCTTTTATCGGTGTCCCCCCTGCCGCTGCGCGGCAGTCCCCCTTCGGGGGAATTAGCTGTTAGCTGCTCCTTCAGCCATGAGACTGAGGGAGCAGTTTTTGGTTTCGAGCCCCTGTCAAGGGGCGCGGCCGCAGGCCGGGGGTTACCTCTGTGGGCGGGTGGGTGGGTTCAAATAATCCCACCGGCAAAGCGGCAAAGTTTTCGGCAGCACAACCGCCGTGAGGGGTAAAGACAATAGAAAAGTCTGCCCGGACCCTGGCAGTTACGCGCCAGCCACAGCTGGCGCATTTTTTGCAACCGGAGCAGCGTTTCAAAGGCCGTTAAGAAAAATGCATCTGCCGCCGTTTTAGCGTGTTGGTGGTTTCAATGGGCCAGGCAGAGTGTCGCATTTTTTAGGCCTTTGTTCGCTGCGACTTCTTCTTGTGAGTCCAGAGGTTTCCTCTGGTCGTTGCGGGAGGGTAGGGAGTCCAGAGGGGGTAGGGAGGGGGATTCGAAACACCCTCCCTCCCCCTCTGGGCCAGCGCAGCGTCCGTCGGGCCGGAAGGGCCGGACAGCGCTAGAGGCTAAAGCTGCTAACCTGGAATTTGCAATTACACAAGGAAAAGCGCCGCCTGGTTGCCCAGACGGCGCTTTCCCGGTTGCACGGTAAAAAGGTTAAAACGGAATCGCTTGGTTAGACGTTGGTCTCACTGTTGTGCTTGGCCTGGAAGTAAGACCGCAGGGAGTTGATGACGATGGTCAGGCCCAGGGCGATCAGCAGCACAGCGAAGATCAGCTGCAGGCCCTCCATCATGAAGGTGGCGCTGCCGGCCTGGAATGCCTTGATCAGGGCGATCAGCCGCTCCACCAGGGCGGTGAAGGTGACGCACAGCATGATGATCAGCGGCGGGAACAGCATCTTGTTGCTGCGGCCGGTGACCTTCAGGAAGACGCACAGGGTCACCAGAACCAGGGCGCTCAGCAGCTGGTTGGCGGAACCAAACAGGGGCCAGATGTTGGAGTAGCCCACCTTGGTCAGGATGAAGCCGCACAGCAGGGTGACGATGGTGGAGAAGTAGGTGTTGCACAGCAGCTTGCGCCAGCCCTCAGCGTGGGCCATGTCGTCCACGCTGAACAGCTCCTGGAAGCTCATGCGGCCGATGCGGGCCACGGCGTCCAGACTGGTCAGGGCCAGGGCGGACACGCACATGGTCATGAAGCACTGGGCCACGTAGACGGGCACGCCGAACATCTCCAGGAAGCCGGCCACGCCGCGGCTGAAGATCTGGAACGGGGTGCCCACGGCGGCGGTGCCGTCGGCGGCAGCGGAAGCGCCGGCCACGCACAGGGCCAGGGTAGCCAGCAGGCTCTCCAGCACCATGGCGCCGTAGCCAACCTTCAGCATATCCTTTTCATTGGAGACAGTCTTGGAGGAAGTGCCGGAAGACACCAGGCTGTGGAAGCCGGAGACGGCGCCGCAGGCCACGGTGACGAACAGGATGGGGAACAGATCGCCCAGGCTGTCATTGTGGAAGCCGGTGAAGACCGGCAGGTTCATGGTGGGGTGTGCCACCAGCAGGCCCACCACGGCGCCGGCGATCATGCCGATGAACATGAAGGTGGTCATGTAGTCGCGGGGCTGTTTCAGCAGCCACATGGGCAGCACGGCGGCGAAGAAGATGTAAACAAAGGTGACGTAGGTCCAGGTCTCCTGGTTGGCGATCAGGGGCATCATCATGCCCAGAGCCAGAGCGGCCACGGTGCACACCAGGCCCACCACAACTTCCTTCCAGCCGGAGAGGTGGAGGTTCTTCTGCAGCAGGCCAAAGATCATGGCGAAGACGATGAACAGCAGGGAGATGGTGCCGGCGGCGCCGTTGGTCTGGGCGGCCTCTGCCAGAGCGCCGTCGGTGCCGAAGGCGTTGAAGGTGCCGGCCACCATGTCAGCAAAGGCGGCGATGACCAGCAGGGTGAACAGCCAGCAGAACAGCAGGAACAGCTTGCGGCCCAGTTTGCCGATGTACTTCTCGATCAGCAGGCCCATGGACTTGCCGTCGTTCTTGACGCTGGCGTACAGGGCGCCGAAGTCGGTGACGGCGCCGAAGAAGATGCCGCCCAGCAGGATCCACAGCAGCACCGGCAGCCAGCCGAAGGCTGCGGCCTGGATGGCGCCGGTGACAGGGCCGGCGCCGGCGATGGAGCTGAACTGGTGGCTGAACACGGTCAGGCCGTCAGTGGGCACATAGTCCTTGCCGTCGTTGAACCGGACGGCAGGGGTTTTGGCGGTGGGGTCGATGCCCCAGGTCTTGGCGATCCAGCGCCCGTAGAGGGCGTAGGCCGCAACCAGACACACCGCTGCGATCAGGACAATAACGAGTGTGTTCATGATTTTCCCCTTCTCTTACTCACAAAATATTCTGCCCAAAGCCAGCTGCCAGGGGATGAAAAAAGCCCCCGCCCCTGCATACAGTCCTGCAACTGGATGCAAAGACGAAGGCTGAATGCTCCGCGTTACCACTTTGCTTGCCGCCGAAGGGGCGGCCACTCTGCCGCGGCAGGGCCCATGGCCTGTACCACGCGCCCTGGGATAACGGGGGGCTTCCGGCCGGCGCTAGTGAGCTGCGAAGGCTTTTCACGCTGGCTGCTTGCAGGGGATCGCCGGCCGGCTCCTTGCTGCCGCGTTTCCATCGACGGCGGCTCTCTGAGAGCGGTGTGCGGGCAGGCACGTCCTGTTCATCGCATTTGGTATCTGGCTTGTGAACGCCTATACAGTAACACGATCGTGAAAGATTGTCAATCGCCTGATGAAGATTTGTATGGTATGATAAAACTGTGTTTAAAAGTTGAGCAAAGTTTGAACACTTTTTGAACGTGAAGTGAGGGAGGCCCCTTCCCGGCGCCCGGAACGGGGGTGCTTTTTTACTCTTATTTTTTATCTAAACCCGCCCTCCACCCTTTTATCGGTTCCCCCGCGGCTGCGCCGCCGCCCCCATACGGGGGCTCTGAACCGGGGACTGCTCCTTCTGGGCTTACGCTGCGGGGTAGCTTTCACTGAGGCATTGCCAATAGAGGGAAAGGGGCTCTATACCGCAGACCTCTCCCTCTGAATTTGCGCTGTACATGTCTTGCAGCTGCGGCATTGTCAATGGAAGAAGGAGCAGTTTTCCGCCGGTCCCCCGGAGGGGGATGCCGCGCAGCGGCAGGGGGACACCTCTGTGGGCGGGAGGGTGGGAATACAAATCCTGCCGGTGAGCGGCAAAGTTTTCGGCAAGCAATCCGCCGTGGGGCGCTGCGGGAGGGGGAGCAGTCAGAGGCCCAGAGCCCCCCAACAGGGGGCAGCTGAGGCGCTGCCTGCGGCAGAAACAGCCGAAGCGGAGCAGGGGCAGCGGTCTGCTTTTGCAAGCGCCCCCCGTGGCGCGCAGCAAAAACAGGGCACCGCAACCCGGGGGGATTAGATGAAAAATCAAGGAAAAAAAGACCGGCACAGTTTGTGCCCCGATGCACCCCACCCCCGCTTATTTATAAAGAAAAAATCCCCGCCCCTAAATAAATAGGAGCAGGGATGTGTGTACGCGAGCGCAGCTCAAACGCCGACGAAGAGCGGCACAGCTTCCCGCCGGCAGAGCTTTGAGAGGCCCAGGCCGTCAGTGGTACCAGGTGAAAAGTTTTTTGCCTACTTTTTTTCAAAAAAGTAGGATTTAGCTTTTCTCCTCTTCCGTCAGTTTGTTGATCAGCAGCTGGTAGATCTCGTTGCCTTTGAGGATGAACTGCTTTTTGACCAGCTCGGCGGTGAGGCGGTCGGGCATGCCCAGGTCGAGGCAGAAGAGCTTTTCGTCCAGCCGGTTGATGGTGCAGCGGACGGTGCAGTGGCCGTCGTCGGCCTCGGTGATGGCGGCGCTGTACTCCGCCTGCTTGCGGGACCACAGCTGGGCTTTCAGCACAGCCGCCACCGCCTTTTCACGGACGCTGCGGGGCAGGTCGTAGGCCAGCTCCCCGGCCACACGGCGGCCTTTGTCGGTGATGGTGTAGAGGCCGTCGGCGTCCTGGGCCACCAGGCCCTGGCGGCGGATGTCGTCCAGCCCCGAGCCAATCTCGAAATAATTCACCAGCTGGGTGTCCATCAGGGCCGCCTCCAGCTGATGCTGGGACACCGCGCCGGTGTTCTGCACCAGATAACACAGCAAAAGCCGGATCTCGGTGCTGGTGGTCAGCCCGCCGGGCCGGACCCCCGCGGTAAAGGCTTCGCGTTCAGCCATGTTTGTCACATCCTTTTATGATAAGGGCGGGCGGCGCCCGCCGGTCGTGTTCCGTCTTGTACCAGTATAAAAGGTTTCGCCCCGTTTTTCAAGCCGGATTCAAAGCCGGGCAGGCAAATTCGGTGACGATCTGCTTTTTGCTCTCGGGGGTGGAGTAGACCCACCGGTCGATGTGCCCCGAGGTGACGAAGTACTGCAGGTCAAACCGGTGGTTCTGGCCCAGGCTGCGGTTGACGATCACCAGCTTGATCTTCATCTTTTCGGGCAGGATGCTCTTGATGTAGACGCTGACCGCCTGGCCGGGGCGCAGGTCGGGGCAACTCTCGGCCAGCCCCGCCAGATTGGGTGCAATCTCCACGAAAGTGCCGTATTCCTCGATGCTCCGCACAATCCCGACCACCGTCTCCCCCGCCGAAAAGGCGGCGGCGTTTTCGGCCCAGGTGCCCAAAAGCTCCCGGATGGTCAGCACAAACCGGTTCTGGGGGTCCCTGCTGCGGATGGCGCAGAGGATCTGCTGCCCCACCGACACCCGGTCGGCAGGGGAGGAGATGCGGCTCACCGACATGCAGTCGATGGGCAGCAGGGCGCTGATGCCGCAGCCCACATCGCAGAAGGCCCCGAAGGACTCGATGTGGGTGACGGTGCAGGGGAGGACGTCCCCCGGCACCAGATGGTCCAGGTATTCCTCCCGGCACATCTGCTGGGCCTTGGCCCGGGACAGCCGGTAGAAGGGCCGGCCCTGGGCGTCCTCCTCCAGGCTTTCGATCACAAAGCAGGTGGCCCGGCCCACCCGGGTCAGCACCGCGATGTCCCGCACCGCGCCGGTGCCGGCCCCTTCGGCGCACTGGGCAAAGGGCATCACCCCCCGGATGCCCCCCAGCTCAAACCGCAGCTGGCGCTGGGTGTCAAAGGCCAGGGCGGTGCTCTGGAGGATCTCGCCGCTGGTGATGGCGGCCCGCAGCTCGGCGCTGCTCAGACGGGACGCGTCCCGGTAATTGCCTTCGGTTCTAAAGCTTTGCATCATCTTTGATTCCTCTTTCTTCGGTTCTGTGGCACAGGCGTTGCGGGGGCCGGGCGCCCCCTTACAGCTTATGCGAATTTTTTGTGTGGTATTTGCTTTTTATATGCGTTTGGTTTATACTATGGAATGCGGCGCTGCCCCCTTTGGGCCCTGCCGCACAGCCAGTCAGAAAGGAGCCTGTCCATGGATATTGCAGTGGGAGACATCATTCAAACCCGGAAAAAGCACCCCTGCGGCGCCTCCAGCTTTGAAGTGCTGCGGGTGGGGATGGATTTCCGCATCCGCTGCACAGGCTGCGGCCGCGAGGTCATGCTGCCCCGGGTGAAGATCGAGAAGAACATCAAAAAGGTGATCAAACCCGATCAGGAAACCCATCAGTAGCCCTTTTCTCTGCACAAGCCACAGGAATGCAGAAAGGAGCCACTACATTGACACTGGAACAGCAGATGGAGACGGTGAGCCGCCGCTTTGAGGAATTGACCCAGCGGCTCAACCAGCCCGACGCCGCCGCCGACCCCGCCCGGTTCCGCCAGCTGATGCAGGAGTATCACGAGGCAGAGCCGGTGGTCCAGGCCTACCGGGCCTGGCAGACCGAGCTGGATCACCTGGCACAGGCAAAAGCCCTGCTCGAAGGCGGGGACGCCCTGGAGCCGGACTTCAAAGCCATGGTACAGCAGGAAATCTGCGAAAAAGCGCAGTCCGCGGCGAAGCTGGAAAATTCTCTCAAATTGCTTTTGCTGCCCAAAGATGAATACGACGGCCGCAGCGTGATTGTGGAGATCCGCAGCGGGGTGGGCGGCGAGGAAGCCGCCCTGTTTGCCCACAGCCTGCTGCGGATGTACACCATGTACGCCCAGGGCCGCCGCTGGCAGCTGGACCTGCTGAACCTCAGCGAGACCGAGCTGGGTGGCGTGCGGGAAGCTGTCTTTGCGGTGAACGGCCAGGGGGTGTACAGCCGCCTGAAATTTGAGAGCGGGGTCCACCGGGTCCAGCGGGTGCCCGACACCGAGACCCAGGGCCGGATCCACACCTCCACCGCCACGGTGGCGGTGCTGCCCCAGGCGGAGGAAGTGGAAGTGGAGCTGGACATGAAGGATCTGCGGATCGACACCTTCCGCTCTTCGGGGGCCGGCGGCCAGCACATCAACAAGACCTCCAGCGCCATCCGGGTCACCCACCTGCCCACCGGCATGGTGGTGGAGTGCCAGAACGAGCGCAGCCAGTTCCAGAACAAGGACAAGGCCCTGGAAATCCTCCGCAGCCGCCTGCTGGCCCAAAAGAAGCAGGAACAGCAGGACACCATCAACGCCGGCCGTCAGGCCCAGGTGGGCACCGGGGACCGGAGCGAAAAAATCCGCACCTACAATTTCCCCCAGGACCGCTGCACCGATCACCGGATCGGGCTGACGGTCCACAACCTGTCCAAGATCATGGACGGCGGGCTGGACGAGGTGCTGGATGCACTGATTCTGCACGAACAGGCCGAGAAACTTTCCCGGCTTTCCTAATATAGATGGTAGTAAGGATAGGTAAGGCACGGGGGTCCGTGCCGGAAAGCGACGAAGTATGAGTATCGAAACCCTTCTCTGCCCGGCGGACGATGCGGGCATCGCCCGGGCGGCGGCCCTGCTGCGGCAGGGCGAGATCCTGGCCCTGCCCACCGAGACGGTGTACGGCATTGCTGCCGACGCCCGGAACGGCAAGGCTGTGGCAAAAATTTTCGCGGCCAAGGGCCGCCCCCAGGATAACCCCCTGATCGTCCACATCGACGATGTGAAGATGCTGCCGGGGCTGGTGAGCGAGTTCCCCGAGCGGGCCCAGCTGCTGGCTGCGGCCTTCTGGCCGGGGCCGCTGACCATCATCATGCCCCGGGGCCCCGAGGTGGCCGATGAGTGCTGCGCCGGGCTGGACACGGTGGGCATCCGGATGCCCAGCCATCCGGTGGTGCGCAAGGTGATCGAAGCCAGCGGCTGCGCCTTTGCGGCCCCCTCGGCCAACCTCTCGGGCAAGCCCAGCCCCACCACCGCCCAGGACGTCTGGACCGATATGCAGGGCCGCCTGCCCCTGATCCTGGACGGCGGGCCCTGCACGGTGGGTGTGGAGTCCACCGTCATCTCGGTGGT
Organism: uncultured Faecalibacterium sp.; assembly: GCA_944386015.1. GTDB lineage: Bacteria > Bacillota > Clostridia > Oscillospirales > Ruminococcaceae > Faecalibacterium. Next base: position 17,285 of record CALWZK010000007.1, on the reverse strand, counting down.
GGGGGAGAAGCCCACCCTGCTGCGCCCCGGGTACATCACCCTGGAGGACCTGGAACGGGCCCAGGGGGAGGAAGTGGCGGTGTCCCACGCCATCCTGGAAAAGCTGGCGGAGGGCGAAGTGGCCCGCAGCCCCGGCATGAAGTACAAACACTACGCCCCCAAGGCGGATGTCACCATCCTGCGGGGGAGCTTTGACCAGTACAAGGCTTATGTGGAGGCCCATGCCGATCAGCACCCGGCCTGCCTGTGCTTCACCGGGGAGGCGGCCAGGCTGCCCTTCCCCTGCGTGGAGTACGGCCGGGAAGGGGACGGCGCCGACCAGTCCAAGCACATTTTCCGCTGCCTGCGGGCCCTGGATGAGCAGGGGGACCAGGTGGTGTATGCCCGGTGCCCCGAGAAAGACGGGGTGTCGATGGCGGTGTACAACCGGCTGATCCGGGCGGCGGCCTTCCGGGTGATCGACTTATGATGACGGTGGGAATCACCGGCCGCAGCGGATGCGGCAAATCCACGGTGACAGAATGTTTTATCGCGAGAGGGATTCCGGCAGCCGACGCCGACCGGCTGTCCCGGGAGATTTTGCAGCCGGGCTCGCCGGTGCTGGCCCGGCTGGCGGCGCGGTTCGGGGCGGATATCCTGGACAGCGGTGTGCTGAACCGGCGTCTGCTGGCCGACCGGGCCTTCGCCACGGCGGAGGGCAAACAGGCCCTGGACGCCATCACCCACCCCGCCATTGCGGCGGCCATCCAGGCCGCCCGGGATGCCGCCCGGCAGGCGGGCAGCCCGCTTTTCGTGATCGACGGGGCGGTGCTGGTGGGCAGCGTGGTGGATGGGATGTGGGACCGTCTGGTGGTGGTGACCGCACCCTACGAAACCAGTGTGGCGCGGATTGTCCAGCGGGACGGCATCCGGCCCGAAATGGCCCGCCGCCGTCTGGACGCCCAGATGCCGGAGGCGCAGCTCACCGCCCGGGCGGATGTGGTGCTGCGGAACGACGGCACCCGGGACCAGCTGCGCCAGCGGGCCGAGGCCCTGGTGGACCGGCTGCTGGCCGAGGCAGAAAGGGGGGCTGGGCAGCGGGCTTGAAACTGCGAACCAAACGCATTGCCCTGGTGCTGGCAGTGATTGTGCTGCTGACCTTGCCCACGGCGGTGCGCCGGGTGGAGGAATACCTCTACCCCTGCAAGTACCCCGATGTGGTGGCCGCTTATGCATCGGCCTATGACCTGGACCCTTTACTGATCTACACCTTCATCCGCACCGAGAGCGGCTTCGACCCCATGGCCGAGTCGGAGGTGGGGGCCCGGGGGCTGATGCAGATGACCGAGGACACCTTTGAGTGGATCAAGACCAAAATTGCCCCCGAGGAGGATCTGACCTTTGAAGATCTCTACGACCCCGACTGCGCGGTGCGGTTCGGGGCCTACTATCTGCGGCTGTGCCTGGGCCGGTACGGCGGGGACGTGGCCACGGCGGCCGCGGCCTATCACAGCGGATGGGGGACGGTGGACAGCCTGCTGAACCACGAGGACTACCAAGGGGACGGCAAGACCCTGCCCAGCTTCCCCTACAGCCGGATGAACCATTATGTAGAGAAGATCCTCCAGGGATATGAACGCTATACGGAGCTGTACGGCTCCAGTATATAAAAACAGAAGGGCCCCGGCGGCAGCCGCCCCGGGGCTTTTTCGGAGTAAAAAGGAAGAGGTTACGAGTATGAAAGAAATGACCGAAATCCAGAAGAAGGCCAAAGAGCTGCTGTACGAGCCCGAGTACCAGTCGGACAAGAACGCCGACGTCCGCAAGGCCGCCGCCGACTTTGCCGAGGGCTACAAGGACTTCATCACCCGCTGCAAGACCGAGCGGGAAGTGGCCGACTGGTCCGAGCAGACCCTGAAGGCTGCCGGCTATCAGCTGTACGACGACCGCAAGCAGTACGCCCCCGGCGAGAAGGTGTACTGGATCCAGCACAAGAAGGCTGTGCTGTGCGCCACCATCGGCACCCGTTCGATGGAGGAGGGCTTCCACCTGCTGATCGCCCACATCGACAGCCCCCGGCTGGACATCCGTCCCAACCCCCTGTATGAGGCTGCCCACTTCAGCTACTTCAAGACCCACTACTACGGCGGCATCCGCAAGTATCAGTGGGCCACCATGCCCCTGGCCCTCCACGGCGTGCTGACCCGTGCCGACGGCTCCACCGTCACCGTCCAGGTGGGCGAGGACGTGAACGACCCCGCCTTCTGCATCACCGACCTGCTGCCCCACCTGAGCGCCGAGCAGAACAAGCGGGAGCTGTCCGACGGCATCCGGGGCGAGGAGCTGAACATCCTGATCGGCTCGGACGCCGTGGAGGACGAGGAGATCAAGGAGAAGATCAAGCTCAACACCATGATGCTGCTGAACGAGAAGTACGGCATCGTGGAGAAGGACTTCACCCGCGCCGAGCTGGAGATCGTCCCCGCCACCCCCGCCCGTGACATCGGCTTTGACCGGTCGATGATCGGCGGCTACGGCCAGGACGACCGCGTGGACGCTTACCCCGCCCTGATGGCCGAGATCGAGGTCAAGAACCCCGCCTTCACCACCGTCTGCGTCCTGGCAGATAAAGAAGAGATCGGCAGCTACGGCATCACCGGCATGGGCAGCACCTACACCTACGACTGGCTGCGCCAGCTGTGCGCCAGCCAGAACGCTGACCCCATCCGCGCCTTCCGGGCCAGCCTGTGCCTGTCCGCTGACGTGACCGCAGCCTACGATCCCAGCTGGGCCAGCGCCTTTGAGCCCCAGAACGGCACCTACGCCGGCCGCGGCGTGGCCTTCTTCAAGTACACCGGCAGCCGCGGCAAGAGCGCTGCCAACGACGCCACCGCCGAGCAGCTGGGCTATCTGACCCGGATGATGGACGCCAACGGCGTGGCCTGGCAGATCGGTGAGCTGGGCCGCATCGACCTGGGCGGCGGCGGCACCGTGGCCACCGAGGTGGCCCGCCGCGGCATCCCCGTGGTGGATATCGGCGTGCCTGTGCTGTCCATGCACTCTCCCTTCGAGGTGGTCAGCAAGAACGACCTGTACATGGCTTACCGTGCCTTCACCGCATTCGTGAACGCACAGGACTAAACCAGCAATCTCACTGTGAACCCTCAGGAGCGGCGCGGCAGCGCCGCTCCCTTTTGCGGATAAGGGGAAGGAATTATGACGAAACTGAAACGCTTTTTTCAGCAGGAGACGGTGCTGGCAGTTGCGGCTGCCCTGGCCATCCTGTCTGCCATCCTGGTCCGGCCGGACGCCGAATACATCGGCTACATTGATTTCCGCACCCTGGCCATCCTGTTCTCCCTGATGACGGTGATGGCGGGGCTGCGGCGCCAGGGGGTGTTTGACCGGATGGGACGGGCCCTGCTGGCCCTCAGCGGCGGCACCCTCCAGCTGGTGCTGGTGCTGGTGGGGCTGTGCTTTTTCGGCAGCATGTTCATCACCAACGATGTCTCCCTGCTGACCTTCGTCCCCTTCACCTTTGTGGTGCTGGACAGCCTGGGGGAGGAAATGCGGGAAAAACTGGCCCTGCCGGTGGTCTGCATGCAGACGGTGGCGGCGAACCTCGGCAGCATGCTGACCCCCATCGGCAACCCCCAGAACCTCTACCTTTACGGCAAAGGCGGCATGGGGATGGGGGAGTTTGTGCTGCTGATGCTGCCTTACAGCCTGGCCTCCCTGGTGATGCTGGCCGCCTGGGCGGTGTTCACCTGCCGCAACCTGCGGTCCGGCGCGGGGCCCTTCCTGGCCTCCAAACACAGCGCCCACGCCAACCAGAAGATTGTGGTGATATACGGGGTGCTGTTCCTGGTGTGCCTGCTGTCGGTGGTGCGGGTGCTGCCCTATGGGGTGTCCTTCGCTGCGGTGCTGATCGCCGCCCTGGCCGCCGACCGCATCACCCTGAAAGGGGTGGACTACTCCCTGCTGCTGACCTTCGTGGCCTTCTTTGTGTTCATCGGCAACCTGGGGCGGATCCCCGCCTTTTCCGACTGGCTGGCGGGGATCATCGCCGGCCGGGAGGTGCTGGTGTCGGTGCTGGCTTCCCAGGTCACCAGCAACGTGCCGGCGGCCCTGCTGCTGTCCGGCTTCACCGACAACACCCGGGCCCTCATCATCGGCACCAACCTGGGCGGCCTTGGCACCCTGATCGCCTCGATGGCCAGCCTGATCTCCTACCGGCAGATTGCCCGGGAGGAGCCTCAGCGCAAGGGCCGGTACTTCGCCCTCTTCACCATCTCCAACGTGGTGTTCCTGGTGGTGCTGCTGGGGCTGTGGGCGCTGCTGTCCATCTGAAACAACCCGCAAAACAGCAAGACAAAAGCCGCTGCCCCGGAGGGCGGCGGCTTTTTCGGTCTGCAGCGGCATCTGAATCAAACAAAAAGCCCCGCCGGGGCCCCTGCATTGCAGGATGCCCGGCGGGGTTTTTGGCGTCCCTGAGAGGAATCGAACCTCCGGCCTACCGCTTAGGAGGCGGTCGCTCTATCCAACTGAGCTACAGAGACCTATGCAATCCCCTCCCCTGAGGGAAAGGGTTCAGGTACAAGAAAACGAGTGTCCTCGCAGCGTCTCCGCTTCAAGGGCACCCGTTCTGGTGCGAGGGAAGGGATTTGAACCCTCAAGGTTTCCCACACGCACCTCAAACGTGCGCGTATGCCAGTTCCGCCACCCTCGCATATCTGTGTCGGCGGCTTGTGGGCCGCGGGCTGAACTGCCTGATTATAATACCACATCCGGGGCCCAAAGTCAAGGTGTCATTTTGTTTTTCAGAGGGTTCATAGAAAATTTCCGGCCTCATAGACTGGTAGTGGATTTTTTTGCGAGGAGGCGCTCTATGCAGTTTACACGTTCCCGGGCCCTGGCGCTGGCGGCCAGCGCGGCAGCGGGGTTTTGCCTGGGCCTGCTGTTCCCGGCCCGGCTCAGCCTGTGCCGCGCCGGGGATCTGACCCGGAACCCCGACACCCAGTTTTTCCAGGCAGCGGCGGCCCGGGCCGACACCGATGTCTCGAGGGAGGATACCGCCCCCCGCCGGGTCTGCCTCACCTTTGACGACGGCCCCAGCCGCACCACCCCCGCCGTCCTGGAAGTGCTGGAGCGGGAGGAGGTGCCCGCCACCTTCTTTGTGGTGGCCAACGACTCCAATGAAAAATGGCTGCCCCTGATCCGCCAGGCCCAGTCGGCCGGCCACGAGATTGCCCTTCACTCGGCTTCCCACAAATACAGCGACATCTACCGCAGCCCCGACGCCTTTTGGGAGGATATCGACCTGCTGCGCCAGCGGCTGGCCGGCTATGCCGACCTGACCCAGATCCAGTGCCTGCGGTTCCCGGGGGGCAGCACCAACACCGTCAGCCACAAATACGGGGGCGACGGCATCATGAAGGAGCTGAAGGCCGAGGCCGACCAGCGGGGCTGGCGCTGGGTGGACTGGAACGTCTGCGCCGAGGACGCCGCCGGGGAAAAACTGTCGGCCCATGAGGTCTGCCGCAACGTCACCCGGGGCAGCGAGGGGCTGGACCGGTGCATCGTGCTGATGCACGACTCACCGTCCACCGCCACCACCGCCGAGGCCCTGCCCGACATCATCCAATGGTACAAGGACAACGGCTACACCTTCTGCACCGTCTCCCAGCTGTATGACGAGCTGGCCTGACGGGGGCAGGGAAACGCCCCGGCAGATCAGAGGACCTGCCGGGGTTTTGTGTTTGCCCGGGCAAAACCGGCGCCCCCGGAGGGACAGCCCTCTTTCACTGCTTTGTGCGGAATGCTGCGGGGCCGCCTTTTCCTGCCCCTGGGGAAGCCGGACCCTGGCGCCGCAGGCCGAAACGCGGCAGGGGCGGGGGCAGGGCGGATGTGCTCTATTTCTCGGTGAAGGACAACGGCGGCGGTGTGGAGGAGGAAACCCTGGTCCAGCTGCGGGAGCTGCTGCAGTCGGAAGAAATCAATATAGAGCACAACGGCCTGCAGAACATCAACCGCCGGATCCGGCTGGGCTATGGGGGCGACAGTGGGCTTACCATTGACAGCACCGAGGGAAAGGGCTTTTCAGTGCTGCTGAAGCTCCGAAAAGGAGAGATGTGAGAATGTACCGGATCTTGCTTGTGGAAGATGAAGAGATCATCCGGAAGGGAATCCGCTATTCGGTCCCATGGGAAGAGTATCGAATCACAGCTGAAAGCAGAAACCAAAACCGCCGGACGTGGAGGCCGCATGCCTCTGGGCCCGGCGGTTTTTCCTGCTTGTTCCGGGCCCTCGCCGCCCGGCCTGGCCGGCCTGGCCGGGCCAGCCGGCCCCCGGGAAAACCATTTCCCGCCGGGCTGCAAGGTTTACAAATCCCGCCCGATCCATTACAATGAAACCACGAGGACAGGTTTTGTCCCGGGAAAGCAAACAGCGATGGAGCGGGGCGGCCCGGGGGGCCCTCTGCTCCGCAGGAGGAATTGGGAAGATGAATGTAGTGGTTGCGATGGACTCTTTCAAAGGCAGCCTGACTTCTCTGGAAGCCGGGCAGGCCATCCGGGAGGGGATCTGCCGGGTTTACCCCGACGCCGACGTCCAGGTCCGCCCCCTGGCGGACGGCGGCGAGGGCACCGCTGAGGCCCTCACCCTGGGCATGGGAGGCACCCTCCGGCAAGTGACCGTCACCGGCCCCCTGGGCACCCCCGTCACCACCTCCTATGGGGTGATCCCCGGCCGCCGGACCGCCATCCTGGAGATGGCGGCCGCCGCCGGCCTGCCGCTGGTGCCCCTGGACCAGCGCAATCCCCTGAAAACCACCACCTGGGGCCTGGGGGAGATGATTTGCGATGCCATCCGGCAGGGGTGCCGCCACTTTCTCATCGGCATTGGGGGCAGCGCCACCAACGACGGCGGCATCGGCATGCTCCAGGCTCTGGGCTACCAGCTGCTGGATTCCCGGGGCTGCCCGGTCTGCGCCGGGGCCCAGGGTCTGGCCGACCTGGCAGACATCCGGGCGCAGACGGTCCTTCCCCAGCTGAAGGACTGCACCTTCCGCATTGCCTGCGACGTCACCAACCCCCTCTGCGGCCCTGCCGGGGCCAGCGCCATCTATGGCCCCCAGAAGGGCGCCACCCCCCGGATGGTGGAGCAGATGGACGGCTGGCTCCGCCGTTTCAGCCAGCTGGCCCTGGAAAAGGGCTACCCCGCCCGCCCGGATGATCCCGGGGCCGGGGCCGCCGGCGGCCTGGGCTTTGCCTTCCGCACCTTTCTGCGGGGGGAGCTGAAGTCGGGGGTCCAGGTGGTGCTGGAAGAAACCCGGCTGGCCTCCTGCATCCAGAAGGCCGACCTGGTCGTCACCGGCGAGGGCCGGCTGGACGCCCAGACCGCCATGGGCAAGGCCCCGGCCGGGGTGTCCGGCCTGGCCAGGTCGATGCACAAGCCGGTGATCGCCTTCTCGGGCTGCGTCACCCGGGACGCCGGCCTGTGCAACCAGTTTGGCATCGATGCCTTTTTCCCCATTCTGCGGTTCCCGCAGACCCTGGAACAAGCCATGCAGCCCCGGGAGGCCCGGGAAAACCTGATCGAGACGGTGGAACAGGTGTTCCGCCTGATCCGGACGGCCAGGGGCCTTTCCGGCTGCTGATCCCAATGGCCCTGCCCTGCGGCAGAAAAACCGCTGCGGGGGCGGAAGAAAACAGAAAATCCCGCTTCGGATTGCGTCGGATCCGGGGCGGGATTTTTTTGGATGGGGCAGGGCAGCACGTCAAAGAAGCGCCCCGGCGTCTTTCAGGGATTGCAGCGCGTCCAGGATTTTGTCCAGCTGCTGCCGGTAGTTGGATTCGTTGTACCTGATGTACCCGACGGTCATGAAAGTGCCGTAGCGGAAAACTTTCTTTTCCCATTCCCCGCCCAGCCGGCGGCTCAGGTATTCATACAGGGCCCGCCTGGCCCGGGCCGACCGGTCCCGGTCGGGGTTGTTTTGGGGGTCCACCGAATATTTGACCGCGATGATATCGTTCTCGAACTGGATGTACAGGTTGTCGCAGACGTCCTGGGTCAGGCCCATGGCGTCCAGTTCGCCGGGGGAAAACAGGCCCCCCAGCCACAGGCCCATGAACCCGCCCGACGGGTTGGACACATAGCCCCAGGAACACTCCAGGGGGGCCGGCGCGGCCTGCAGGGCCTGCTGCAAATGCTTGAAAAAGCCGATGTAGGCCTGGGGGCTCCAGTCGGCGATTTTCAGATGCTGCCAGCTGTTGGCCCTGGCTTCGATCCATTCCAGGTACTCCAGATAATCGCAGAAGATGGGGTTTGCAATCCTTCCCCCATAGGGCCGGAAAAGGGCCAGCAAATCCCCCCGGGTGAATTCACAGTCCACCCCCGGCTCAGGCCCGGGCTGGTCGATGATCTTGTAGTAGACGGTGAGGATGTTTTCTTTGGCAAGCCCCGGCTCCGAGGCCAGAAGGGCCTTCTGATAATCTGCAATCTGGTTGCGGCGGGTGCCGGTGGCTACCTTGTCCTCCAGGATGATCCGGTACTGGTTCAGCACAATCAGCACGTCGATCTTGTCGTACTGGCGCCGGATGTCCTGAATCCGCCAGCCGGGGCGGTACCGCAGCTGCCTGCTGTTCCAGAGCACCCGGTCCATGAAATCGGCGGCGCAGGCGCGGACCTGGGGGTCGGCGTCCCACCCTTCGGGGGTGAGGTGGGAGAGCAGCCAGCAGATGAAGGCATCCTGGGAGAGCTCACTGGTGGCATACCGGAACAGGTTGGTTGCACCAAGATGGAAACACATACAGACTTCCTCCTCGTGTGGGGTATGGGCGGCCCGCCCTGAAAGCGCGCCCCGGCGGGGCTTTGGGCAGGGGTCCTGCTTCAGTATAGCACACTTTGCCCGGGGGGACAATGGCAGGGCCGGCGGATGCAAAAAAGAGACAGACCCGCCCCCGCCGGGGGAAAGTCTGTCTCGTTTCAATCCGGGAAATTGGCTGCGAAAGGCTGCGCACGTGGAGCTGCGCCAGGGGCTCAGTCAGCCTTCTTGTCCTTGGGCAGCAGTACGTTCAGCAGGATGGCCACAAAGGCGGCGGGCACGATGCCGGAGCCGCCGAAGATCAGCTGCACGGCCTCGGGGGTGCCGGCCAGGGCGGCGCTGTTGGAGCCCAGGCCGTAGCCCAGGCCCAGGGCCACCGACACGATGGTCAGGGTCCGGGGGGTCATGGGCTCGCTGGTGATCAGCTGGATGCCGCTCATCACGATGGAAGAGAACATGATGACCGCTGCGCCGCCCAGCACGCACTGGGGCATGATGGACACCACGGCTGCCAGTTTGGGCAGCAGGCCGCAGAGGATCAGGAACACGGCGCCGCAGGCCAGGGCAAACCGGTTGACAATCTTGGTCATGGCAACCAGGCCCACGTTCTGGCTGAAGGAGGTGTTGGGCAGCACGCCGAACAGGGCGGCGAAGCTGGAGCCCAGGCCGTCGCAGATGATGCCGCCGGACAGCTCCTTGTCGGTGGCCTCGCGGCCCATGCCGCCCTCCATGACGCCGGAAATGTCGCCCACCGTCTCGACGGCGGTGACGATGAACATGATCATCACAGGCAGGATGGCCCGCAGATCAAACACGGGGGTCACAGGCATGATCTGGGGCACCGAGAACCAGGAGGCCTCTTTCACCTGGGACCAGTTCAGCACCCAGGCCTTGGTGTACTCTGCGCCGTCGGCGGTGACGCCGGTGGTGGGCAGCACCAGGCCCAGCACAGCGCAGATGATGTAGCCGCAGACGATGCCGATCAGGATGCAGGAAGAGCTGGCCATCCCCTTGGTGCAGTGCTTGAGCACCAGGATGATGGCCATCACAGCCAGGCCGATGCCCAGGTTTTCCAGGGAGCCATAGTCCGCCGCCGAGCTGCCGCCTGCAAAGGAGGCCACGCCCACGCTGATCAGGGACAGGCCGATGGACAGCACCACCGTGCCGGTGACCATGGCGGGGAAGAACCGGCGCAGGGGTTTCAGGAAGACGCCCAGGATGCCCTCAAAGATGCCGCCCACAATGGAGGCGCCCATGATGGCTGCATAGCCCAGGATGCCGCCGCCCATGCTGGTGGCAACGCTGCGGCAGACGCCGATGAAGCCCGAGCTGGTGCCCATGATGATGGGCACCTTGCCGCCGATGGGCCCGATGGCATACAGCTGCACCAGGGTGACGATGCCGGCCACCAGCATGGCGTTCTGCAGCAGTGCCACCTGGATGGATGCGAAGTCCTGTGCGTGTTCGCCCACGGCACAGGCACTGGTGATGATGAGGATCGGGGTCAGGTTGCCCACAAACATGGCCAGCACGTGCTGCAGGCCCAGGGGGATTGCCTGTCCCAGCGGGATACGGCCCTCAAAATCGTAGGGCGTAGCCGCCTGTTTTGTTTTTTCCATACGCTTACCCTTTCCTAGTACATGTTGCGCGCCGGCCGAAAGTCCACGTCCCAAAAGCCGGCGCACCCGCAAAAACCCGGCGCTTTCCGCCGGGCCAACGGTACAATTATAGCAGAAATCCGTCCTTTGTCCCCACAAAATGTGAAATTTTTTTGAATTTCTCCCTTTCATGCAAAATTTCTTTCCCGCGGGCCCTGTTTTCTGCTCTGAGTGTACAATACCGGCCGGGCCGGGGCGCGTTTTTGGCCGGGGGAAGAAAGGCGGTGCCCCGGGTCTTGCCAAACCGCAGTGGGTTTGCTATACTGGGAACCATTGAATGAAACATGGACGGTGCCTCTGCAGGCCGGGTGCCCCTGGCCGGGCAGAGGGTAAAAGGGAAACAGGTGGAAATCCTGTGCGATCTCGTCACTGTGATGGGGGAGAAGCCTGCCAGGCGCTGTGCGCAGTCACTGAGCAATCGGGAAGGCGGCCGGCTTTGCAGATCCCGCAGCCAGGAAACCTGCCGCCCATGGGTACAGGGAGCGCAAGCGTCCCGGATCACGAGGAATTGATCGTACCGAAGGCAAGCTGCACCGGCGGCTTTTTTGGGCTGCCCCCTTTGCCTGAGAAGCCTTTCCTCTCAAAGGAAAGGCTTTTTTGCTGGGGGCGTGGTCCCCCCGGGGCAGCGGGCCAGGGCATCCGGCAAAGGCCGGGTGTGTGTTTCCTGTACCATTTTGCCGGGAGGCCCTGCCTCCCCCAGCCACAAGGAGGAAACACCATGAAACCTACCGCTGCCCTTTTTGCCGGGGTGTTCCTGGCCGCCGGCCTGCTGGCAGGCTGCGGCCAGCCCGGCCCGAGCCTTTCGGCCCCGGCGGACTCCGCCCCGGAAGCAGTAGAGGCCGTCAGCCCCGACCAGGCCGCCGCCGCCCAGGCCGTCATCGACGCCGTCAAGGCCGCCGGCTATACCAAAGTGGTGCTGCGGCCCCTGATGGTGGTGGCCGGCGACCACGCCTGGAATGATATGTCGGGGGATGAGCCAGACTCCTGGAAGAGCCTGTTCACCGCGGCGGGCTTTGCAGTGGAAACCCAGATGACCGGCCTGGGCAGCGTGCCCGGGGTGCAGCAGCTGTATGTGGACCACACCGGCGCCGCCATGGCCGCTTTATAAATAGGTAACAGAACAAACAAAAGGAGAATGACCCTATGAAACGAATTGTTGCAGCGTTTTTGTCCGCCGCCCTGGCAGCAGGCATCCTGGCAGGCTGCCAGACCGCCGGCTCCCAGGCAGCACCCAGCTCTTCTGCCGCCTCTTCGGCGGCCAGCAGCGCCGCCTCCTCTGAGGCTGCCGCCGCAGCCCAGCTGCCCGACGGCACCTACACCGCCTCCTTTGACACCGACAGCGGCATGTTCCACGCCAACGAGGCCTGCGACGGCAAAGGCACCCTGACGGTGCAGGACGGTGTGATGACCATCCACGTCAGCCTGGTTTCCCAGAACATTGTCAACCTCTACCCCGGCACCGCCGAGGAGGCCCAGCAGGAGGGCGCCGTCTGGCTCCAGCCCACCCTGGACACCGTGACCTATTCCGATGGCACCAGCGAGGAGGTCTACGGCTTCGACATCCCGGTGCCCGCCCTGGACCAGCCCTTTGATCTGGCCCTGGTGGGCACCAAGGGCACCTGGTATGACCATCAGGTGTCGGTGTCGAACCCTGAGCCGGTGGAGAACGCCCTGCCCGACCTGGCCGACGGCGACTACACCTGCAACGTGACCCTGGAGGGCGGCTCGGGCCGCTCGGGCCTGGAAAACCCCACCGCCCTGCGGGTGGAAAACGGCCAGATCCTGGCGGTGCTGGTGTGGAACAGCCCCAACTACGACTATATGAAGGTGGGGGATACCCAGTATTTCCCGGTGAATGAGGAGGGCAACTCCACCTTTGAGATTCCCGTCACCGCCTTTGACACCCCGGTGACGGTGGTTGCCGACACGGTGGCCATGAGCACCCCCCACGAGATCACCTACACCCTGACCTTTGACTCCGCCTCGGTGGAGGAGACCGCCGCATGAGGCGGCTGGCGGGGCTCTGGGCCGCGGCCCTGATGGGCCTGGCCCTGCTGACCGGCTGCGCCGCCGCCCCTTCCACCACCAGCTGGCAGGAGGCTGAACCCACCGGCCGGATGGAGCTGGACTACGCCACCCAGTTCACGGTGGATGAATACGCCGACGGCAGCCGGCTGGTCACCATCGGGGGCACCGACCAGTACCTGGTGGTGCCCGAAGGCGTGTCCGCCCCGGCGGGCCTGCCGGAGGATGTGACGGTGCTGCAGCAGCCTCTGGACCAGATCTATCTGGTGGCCACCTCGGCCATGGATTTGTTCCGGTCCCTGGACGGGCTGGGCAGCATCCGGCTGGCGGGCACCGACGCTGACGGCTGGTATATCCCGGAGGCCCGCCAGGCCCTGGAGGATGGCACCATCCTCTACGCCGGCAAGTACAACGCCCCCGACTATGAGCTGATCCTCTCGGAGGGGTGCGACCTGGCGGTGGAATCCACCATGATCAACCACAACCCCGAAGTGAAAGAACAGCTGGAGCGGCTGGGGGTGCCGGTGCTGGTGGAGCGGTCCAGCTATGAAGCGAACCCCCTGGGCCGGATGGAATGGATCAAGCTGTACGGGGTGCTGCTGGGCAAAGAGGAAGAGGCAGAAGCCGCCTTTGACCAGGCCGCCGCCGCAGCCGAGGCCCTGGCCGGCGGGCAGTCCACCGGCAAGAGCGTGGCCTTCTTCTATATCAATTCCATGGGCACCGTCAACGTCCGCAAAACCGGGGACTATGTGGCCGAGATGATCCGGATGGCGGGGGGCAGCTACCTGCCCGACCAGCCGGCCGAAAACGACAACGCCCTCTCCACCATGAACATGGATATGGAGAGCTTTTACCAGGCCGCCCGGGAGGCGGACGTCCTGATCTACAACAGCGCCATCGGCGGGGAGCTGCAAACCCTGGACCAGCTGCTGGACAAAAGCCCCCTGCTGGCCGACTTCAAGGCGGTGCAGACCGGCAATGTCTGGTGCACCGGCAAGAACATGTTCCAGGAGAGCATGGCGCTGGGGGATATGATCGGGGAGATTCACCGGGTCCTCACCGAGGAGGACCCCCAGGGCCTGGCCTATCTCCACCGCCTGGCGTAAACGGGAAAGAAAAGGAGGGTCAACCATGAACTGGAAACGGATCTGGGGCAGCTACGGCCTGCTGCTGGGGGCTGTGGCAGTGCTGTTTCTGGCGGGTATCTGCGTGGGCAGCACCGGCACCACCCTGCCCCAGGTGGCCCGGATTCTGCTGGGGGATTCCTCCGACCAGGCCGCCTACCGGATTGTGTGGGATATCCGGCTGCCCCGGGTGCTGGCCAGCGCCATTCTGGGGGGGATGCTGTCGGTGTCGGGCTTTTTGCTCCAGACCTTCTTTGCAAACCCCATCGCGGGGCCCTATGTGCTGGGCATCTCCTCGGGGGCCAAGCTGACGGTGGCGGTGGCCATGCTGGTTTTGCTGGGTCAGGGGATCGCCATCTCCTCGGCGGGGATGGTGCTGGCCGCCTTTGCCGGGGCCCTGGGGGCCACCGCCATGATCCTGCTCCTCTCCCGGTATGTCCGGGGCACCGCCATGCTGGTGGTGGGGGGCGTCATGATCGGCTACATCTGCTCGGCGGTGACCGACTTCTTTGTCACCTTTGCCGATGACGCCGACATCGCCAACCTCCACAACTGGTCCCAGGGGTCTTTTTCGGGGATTTCCTGGGCCAACGTGCGGGATATGGCGGTGCTGGCGGCGGTGCTGCTGGCCCTGACCATGACCCTGGCCAAGCCCATGGAGGCCTACCAGCTGGGGGAAAGCTATGCCCAAAGCCTCGGGGTCAACGTCCGGCGGTTCCGGCTGGAACTGATCATCCTGTCCAGCCTGCTGTCGGCCTGCGTCACCGCCTTTGCGGGGCCCATCTCCTTTGTGGGCATCGCGGTGCCCCACCTGGTGAAAAGCCTGCTGAAAACCGCCAAACCCCTGGTGGTGCTGCCGGCCTGCGCCCTGGGGGGCGCCGCCTTCTGCATGCTGTGCGACCTGCTGGCCCGCACCCTCTTTGCCCCCACCGAACTGAACCTCAGCTCGGTGACGGCGGCGTTCGGCGCCCCGGTGGTGATCGGCCTGATGGTCACCCGGCAGTCGCGGCGCAGCCAGGGAGGGATGGCAGGATGAAGGAATGTCTCGAAGCGAAAAACCTTTCCGCCGGCTACGACGGCAAAGCCCTGCTGGAACAGGTGACCTTGTCGGTGCGCCGGGGGGAGATTGCGGTGCTGATCGGCCCCAACGGCGCCGGCAAATCCACCCTGCTGAAGACCCTGGCCCGCCAGCTGGCCCCGGTGGCGGGGGCGGTGTACCTGGACGGCAGGGCCATCCACCAGCTTTCGGGCCAGGAGATGGCCCGGCGGCTGGCCATCGTCACCACCGAGCGGATTTCCCCCGAGCTGATGACCTGCGCCGACGTGGTGCGCACCGGCCGCTACCCCTACACCGGCCGCTTCGGCCTGCTGAGTGGGGCAGATGAGGCCATCGCCGCAGCGGCCCTGGCCAGCGTCCACGGGGAAGATCTGGCCGACCGCCCCTTTGCCTGCATCAGCGACGGCCAGCGCCAGCGGGTGCTGCTGGCCCGGGCCCTGTGCCAGCAGCCCGAGGTGATTGTGCTGGACGAGCCCACCTCCTTCCTGGACATCCGCCACAAGATCGAGATGCTGGAAATCCTCCGCCGCCTGGTGAAGGAGCAGCAGCTGGCGGTGGTGATGTCCCTCCATGAGCTGGACCTGGCCCAGCGGATCGCCGACACGGTGATCTGCATCCAGGAAGGGGGGATGGGCCGGATCGGCACCCCCGAGCAGGTGTTCGACGCGGACTACATCCGCAGCCTCTACCAGCTGGAAAAGGGCAGCTATGACCCCCTCTTCGGGGGCACCGAGCTGGAAGCCGTGAAAGGCGCCCCCCGGGTCTTTGTGATCGGCGGGGGCGGCAGCGGCATCCCCCTTTACCGCAAACTCCAGCGCCAGGGGGTGCCCTTCGGGGCGGGCATCCTGCCCCGGAACGACCTGGACTACCCGGTGGCCAAAGCCCTGGCGGCGGCCCTGGTGGAAGTCCCACCCTACCAGCTGGCAGGGGAGGCGGACCTGGCCCGGGCCCGGCAGCTGATGGAGCGCTGCGAGAAAGTGGTGTGCACGGTGGAGGCCTTCGGCCCCTGCAACGACTGCTGCGCCCGCCTGTGGGCGCTGGCCGGGGCCAAGCAGGCCGACTGGCGCACCCTCTGAGTCAAACAAGGCAAAACAACACCGGCCGGGTGCCTTCCTGCTGGAGGGCTCCCGGCCGGTGTTGGGTGTGCAGCAGACACCCCGCCCGGCCCGGCGGCCCTTGACCGGGCAGCCGGGGCTGTGGTATAATGCAGCCAAATTACTTGAGAGGAGGGCGTACCCATGACCTGGAAGTTTTCCAACATCCAGCTGAAAAAAGGAGCTGTTTTGGCCTTTCAGGGGGATAGTGCGCCCTTTTGGAAGGCCAAAGCCTGTTTTTGACCCGGTTTTCCGCCTCTGAAATTTGTGCACTGTCTCCTTTTGCTTGCAGACACCTGTGAGAGAAAAGGAGATTTTTTTATGCCTTTTATACAGCGGCAGATGCGCCGTATTTATACCATCACCCTCCTGGGCAGCCTCCAGTTTGCGGGGGCCTGCTGGGTGGCTCTGCTGGCGGCCCGGGGGTTCACCTTGACCCAGATCGGCCTGGCCGAGATGGTTCTTCACCTGGCCAGCTTTTTGTTTGAAGTGCCCTCCGGGGTCATTGCCGACGTGTTTGGCCGCCGGCGGTGTATGATCGCCAGCCAGTGCCTGTCGGCGGCGGCCTCTGCCGCCATGGCGCTGGCCGGTTCCATGGGCGGGGTCTGCATCGGGATGGCCCTCACCGCCCTGAGCTATAACTTTGCCTCCGGCGCCCGGGAGGCCCTGGCCTACGAGACCCTGAAACAGCAGGGCCGGGAGGCCGACTATGAACACTTTGCCGTCAACGACGCCACCCTGTGGCGGCTGGGGTCGTCTGCGGCCACCCTCTGCGCCGGGGCTGCCCTGTGGCTGGGCCCCCGGGCGGCCTATGGGGTGGATTTCACCCTGGCGCTGCTGGGGCTCTGGCCGGCCCTCCGCCTGCAAGAGCCTGACACCGCCCGGCCCGCCGCCGGCAGCATTTCCCGGCGGGTGGCGGAGGCCATCCGGGAGAGCGGGGCCTTCCTGGTCCGCAGCCCCCGGGCCTGGGGGCTGATGCTGGGCGACGCCGCAGTGGGGGCGGCAGCCACCATGCTGCTGTATCTGCTGCAGGCCCGGCTGCCGGCTCTGGGCCTGCCCGCCGGCTGGCTGGGGCCGGTGCTGTTCCTGCTGGGGCTGGGCAGCACCCTGGGCCTCCAGCTGGCCCGGTTCGCCGGGCGGTTGCCCTATTGGGTGACGGCGGTCCTGTGCGGCGGCGGGGTGCTGCTGGGGGTGCTGCTGGCCTGCGGGGCCTGGCTGCCGGCGGTGCTGGCAGGGGGCTTCCTGGCCGGGATGCTGGACGACCTGCTGGACGTGCGCAGCGATGTGGTGCTGAACCAGATGGTGCCCTCCAGCCAGCGGGCCACCCTGGTGTCGGTTTCCTCCCTGACCTTTTCCCTGGTCATGCTGGCAGTGGCCCCCCTGATGGGGGCCCTGTTCGGCGCCCTCTGATGGACATCCTAAGATAAAGCAAAGGCCCCCGGGTTTCGTGAACCGGTCCAGATTGTGCGGACAGTACAAAAAAGCCCCAAATGTAGGGTAATAGGATTTAGCAGGAGTGGCGCA
>CALWZK010000006.1 GCA_944386015.1 uncultured Faecalibacterium sp. | reverse complement strand
AAACCTCCTGTAGTAGTTCTATTCTACCACAGGAGGCCTTCTTTTTTCATTGTCTACTTTTACTGGAGCGGTTCAGGTCCGGGGACGTTTTTGGTTTTTATGAAGCAGGTTCAGCTCTCATTCGCCCTGCAGGACGCCGTGTTCCCGCAGCAGCTTTTCCAGGACGGTGCCCCGTATGAAGTGGACCAGGGGCTTTTTGGCCGCCGAGAAGGGGGACAGATCCAGGGGCGAACGGCCGTCCAGCAGGCAGACCGAGCTGTCCAGCAGGGCCCGGATGTCATAGACGCTCCCCCACACTTCGGGGACGCCCCGGTCCACACCCAGCAGGCCGTACACGGCCTCCATGGCGGTGCGCACCGAGTACTCGGTGGTGAAGACGGTGTCCCGGGGGGTGTCGGCGAACTGGCCCAGGAAGGCGAAGTTGACGCAGCCGTCGGGGATGACGTCGGGGCGGTCCCCCTTGGCCCGGGGCATGAAGAAGGCGGTGATGTAGGGCATCATGGTAGGCACGCAGACGGCGCTCTCATCTGCCAGCTGGGGGATCTCCTCCACCGGCACGCCCAGATGGTACAGCCATTCCTCAGTGATCTCCCGGCCGGTGCAGTCCTTCATGGGCTTGTGGACATAGTCCCCCGGCCGGTCGGTGAACAGGCCGTACACCCAGATGCAGACCTTTTCGGGGTCCTGCTCCTTGAACTGGCCCTGGCGGTTGATGGTCCAGCTCAGCAGCCAGCTGGAATCCTGGCAGCTGACAATGCCGCCGGTGACCACCTGGCCGCTGCGGGGGTCCCGCTTGCAGATGGCCGAGATATAGGGCAGGATCTTGTCGTCCAGGGTGGTGATGGTGGCCGACTCCCAGTTGGTGCGGGAGATATCGGAACAGAACTTTTCAGGCCGGCCGAAGGCGGGGTCCTGCCGGGCGATGTTCTTCCACAGGCTCCAGCAGCCGCTGGTGCGGACTTCGGCGTCCCCGTTGGGGGCGTGGTCCTGGTCGCCGTAGATGGTGCCCTCGGTGCAGCTGCCGTTGGTCACAAACACCAGGTCCTTTTCGGTGAGGGGAATCCCCTGCTCCTTGCCGTGGACCCGGCACTCGATGGCGGTGGCGATCTTCTGGCCGCCCCGGTGCTCAAACAGGACGTTGGTCACCTCGGTACCAAACCGGAAATCCACCCCGGCCTCCTCCAGGTATTTCTGCATGGGGAGGATCAGGGATTCGTACTGGTTGTAGCGGGTGAACTTGAGGGCGCTGAAATCGGGCAGGCCCGCAATGTGGTGGATGAACCGCTGGAAGTACAGCTTCATCTCCAGGGCGCTGTGCCAGTTTTCAAAGGCGAACATGGTCCGCCAGTACAGCCAGAAGGTGGAGCCGAACACCTCTTCATCAAACACATCCTCGATGGTCTTGTCGTAGAGGTCCTCGTCGGGGGTCAGGAACAGCTTGACGATCTCCATCACGGCCTTGCGGCTGAGATTGAACTTGCCGTCGGTGTGGGCGTCCTCACCCTGGTGGACGGTGGCCCGGCAGAGGGAGTAGTTGGGGTCGTGCTTGTTGAGCCAGTAAAACTCATCCAGCACCGAGGCACCCGGCTTTTCCAGGGAGGGGATGGACCGGAACAGATCCCACAGGCACTCGAAGTGGTTTTCCATCTCCCGGCCGCCCCGCATCACATAGCCCCGGGTGGGGTCCAGGATGCCGTCGCAGGCGCCGCCCGCCACATCCATGGCTTCCAGGATGTGGATGTGGTCCCCCGGCATCTGGCCGTCCCGCACCAGGAAACAGGCCGCCGCCAGGGAGGCCAGGCCGCTGCCCACGATCCAGGCGTTTTTCTCCTCCACGCCGGCCGGCTTTTCGGGCCGGGCAAAGGCCTCATAGTTGCCGCTGGAATAGTAAATCCCCTTGCGGTTGGGGTGCTGCTTGCCCCGCTCGGTGTTGCGGTATCCGCCGGCCGGGGCGGCCTGGCTGTTCTGTTTGTGCTGACGGGTCAGGGCCAGGGCTGCGCCGGCTCCGGCTGCCCCCAGGGCCGCCGCGGTGAAAAGGGTACTCTTTTTGGTCATGGCAGATGCTTCCTTTCATGGTGGTTGGTTGAATTGTGCCATGATCTTACCACGCCTGCCCCCGGCCCGCCACTTGCAAACGGCCCCCGGTGCCCAAATTCTGTGCATCGGGGGCGATTTGTAAGGTTAACCCCCCGAAAAATTCCGGATGGCGTTGTCCACGCTGCCCTGGACGGTCAGGGAGATATTGTGCACCAGGCCGTGGTAGTCCTCGTGCATCCCCCGCTTGATCCAGTCCAGCATCAGGCCCACAAAGCTGTACTTGTAAAAGTCCGCAATGAAGGCCTTCTGCTCCTCGGTGACGGCGGTGCCTGCGCTCTTTTCGTCCACCACACCCCGGATCAGGCCGTAGGTCATCCGGAACAGGAAGTTTTCCATCTGATCCCGGCTGATGCACCGGTAGGCGTTGAGGACAAAGGGCTTGTTTTCCAGCACCGCCTCAAAAATCTGCTCGAGGCCCTCCTGCCAGGTGGCGCAGGTCTTTTTGCCCTTGAGGGCGGCGGTGGCGTCTTCGATGCAGGCCCACTCCACCAGGTCGTAGATATCCTGGAAGTGGTAGTAAAAGGTCATCCGGCTGATGCCGCAGTCGTCGGTGATATCCCGGATGGTGATCTTGTTCAGAGGTTTGTGGAGCATCTGGTGTTTCAAGGACGCTTCCAGCGCCTTTTTGGTGATGTTGGACATGGGAACAACCCCCTCCTTCGCTGCCCGGGCGGTTTTTGCCCATTGTATCACAGATTCCCGCCCGGCGGAACCCCGGCCCCGGGCCCCGGCAAAAAAAGAAGGGTTGTCAAGGGCCGCTGTATTTAGTATACTTTCTACAATAGTTGTTTTGACAGGCCCCTGTTTTGTGCCAAAACGGCAATTGATTCACAAAAAGGAGGATCTCCATGGCCTACGTCATGGCATTGGACGCCGGCACTACCTCCAACCGGTGTATCCTGTTCAACGAAAAGGGGGAAATGTGCAGCGTCGCACAGAAAGAGTTCACCCAGTACTTCCCGAAACCCGGCTGGGTGGAGCACGACGCCAACGAAATCTGGACCACCCAGCTGGGGGTGGCCCTGTCGGCCATGAACCAGATCGGCGCCACCGCCAAGGACATCGCCGCCATCGGCATCACCAACCAGCGGGAGACCACCATCGTCTGGGACAAAAACACCGGCGAGCCGGTCTACCATGCCATTGTGTGGCAGTGCCGCCGCACCAGCGGCTACTGCGACGAGCTGAAGGCCCGGGGCCTGACCCAGAAGTTCCGGGAAAAGACCGGCCTTGTGATCGACGCCTACTTCTCGGCCACCAAGCTGAAATGGATCCTGGACAACGTGCCCGGGGCCCGGGCCAGGGCCGAGGCCGGCCAGCTGCTGTTCGGCACGGTGGAGACCTGGCTGATCTGGAAACTGACCTGCGGCCGGGTCCACATCACCGACTACTCCAACGCCAGCCGCACCATGCTGTTCAACATCCACACCCTGGACTGGGACGATGACATCCTGAAAGAACTGAACATCCCCCGGTGCATGCTCCCCCGGCCTGTCCCTTCCAGCCAGTTCTACGCCTGCGCCGACCCCATGCACCTGGGCGGGGCCATCCGGATTGCCGGGGCCGCCGGCGACCAGCAGGCCGCCCTCTTCGGCCAGACCTGCTTTGCCCCCGGCGAAGCCAAAAACACCTTCGGCACCGGCGGGTTCATGCTGATGAACACCGGCACCAGCCCGGTCTTTTCCAAAAACGGCCTGGTGACCACCATCGCCTGGGGGATCAACGGCCAGGTGAACTATGCTTTGGAGGGCTCCATCTTTGTGGCAGGGGCCGCCATCCAGTGGCTGCGGGATGAGCTGCGGCTGCTGGAAGAAGCCCGGGATTCCGAATACATGGCCCAGAAGGTGCCCGACACCAACGGCTGTTATGTGGTGCCCGCCTTCACCGGCCTGGGCGCCCCCCACTGGGATCAGTACGCCCGGGGCACCATTGTGGGCCTGACCCGGGGCTGCAACAAGTACCACATCATCCGGGCCACCCTGGACAGCCTGTGCTACCAGGTGAACGACGTGCTCCACGCCATGGAGGCGGGTTCGGGCATTAAAATGAAAAGCCTCCGGGTGGACGGCGGCGCCTCCGCCAACAACTACCTGCTCCAGACCATGGCCGACATCAGCAATGTGCCGGTGCTGCGGCCCCGCTGCCTGGAAACCACCGCCCTGGGGGCCGCCTATCTGGCGGGCCTGGCGGTGGGGTACTGGGATTCCCCCCAGACGGTGGCCAAAAACTGGTCGGTGGATTCCACCTTCCGACCCGCCATCACCGACGCCCAGCGGGCCAAGCGGCTGCGGGGCTGGAACAAGGCGGTGCGCTGCGCCTACCACTGGGCTCTGGATGAGGACTGACCTTTTCCATACACGCAAAAACGCTCCTTCTGCCTGACAGAGGGAGTGTTTGTTTTTACTGTTTTCTTTTGAGCCGGAAAGCCGCTGCCCGCCCTGCGGCCAGCAGGGCCATCAGGGCCATCACCCAGCCCCAGGGCAGCAGCAGGCTGGCCGCCAGGAACACAGCCGCCAGCAAAAGATCCCGGCCGTCCTGCCCCCGGCCCGGCAGGTGCAGGGCCCTGCGGAGCACCCGGCCGGCCCAGAGGCTCCGCAGGGCGATGGACCCCGCCATCCCCAGCACCACCCAGGTCATGCTGTTCAGCACCCAGGCCCCCGCCGCAACCAGGGCCAGGCTCACCAGGATGGTGCACACATTGATGGTCAGCAGCTGGGTCTGGCGGTTCAGCACCTTCAAAAAGGTGTTGCCCAGCAGGTTCATTTTGCAGTCAAAGTAGCAGATGGGCAGCACCAGGGGCAGCCAGGCCAGGGCCTCCCGGTATTCCGGCAGCCACCACTCCAGCAGGGCCCGGCCGGGCAGGGCCAGCACATAGATCCAGGGCAGCAGCAGATACAGCCCATCCTCCAGGCGGCGGCAGTAAACGGCCTGCTGGTCTTCCGGCACCCGGCGCAAAGCCGGGAACAGCACCATGCTCACCTGGGACAAAAAGGTCAGGCCGAAGTTGATGAGGGTCAGGGAAAAGGAGACCTGCCCGAAGGCCAGCACCCCCCACCGCAGGTCCACCACCTGGCGCCCCACCCCCAGCACCAGCATGGCGCAGAGGTTGGAGAGCATCAGGCTCAGCCCCGCCGCGGCGCTGCGGCGGCACTCAGCCGCCCCCAGGGCAAACCGCAGCTCTGCCCCCCGGAACTCGCCCCGGATTTTCACCCACAGGCAGACAAGCCCCAGGCCGGTGGCCCCGATGTACAGGGCCATCAGGTCAAAGACCCCGGCGGCCCCCGCCCCCAGCAGCAGGCACTGGCCCGCCAGGTAAGCCCCCTTGCTCCAGATCAGGGACCGGGAATAGACGTCGGTCTCCCCCCGGGCCTGGAACAGATAGCCCAGGTGGTTGTGGCAGGAGTAGAGCCAAAAGTAGACCAGCGCCCCCAGCAGCACCGCCCGGCGCTGGGGCTGGGCCACCGCCAGCCCAATGACCGCCCCCACCGCCGCCGCCAGCACCAGCTGGAAGGCCGCCCCCACCCAGAACTGGCTGCGGAGGGCGGCGGGGTCCAGCTGGGATTTGTCCCTGCCGCCGTACCGCAGGTAGACCCCGTCGTTGAGCCCCAGGGCCAGGCAGGGGATGTAGGTGGCGTAAAAAGTGAACAGCTGCCACCAGCTGAAATCCTCCGCCCCCAGCACCCGGGGCAGGATCAGGTTGGTGAGGCAGCCCACCGCCAGCGCCACCCCCTGGGCGGCGAAGGCGTAGGAAAAATTCCGTTTCAGAGACAGTTCATCCATGGGCGTTTCTTTGTATCAGCAGCCGGTACAGCGCCGCCAGCAGGGCCGCCCGGATCACAAAGCCAAAGGAAACAACGCTGGCAAAAAAGGAATTGGAGATGGGATAAAACACCACGCAGTAGTAGACCATGGCCCACAGCAGAATTCCCAGATGGGACCGCCGCTTTTTCTGGTATTCGTACCAAAAGGCAAAGATCACCGAAAAGGCGGTGTGGAGCACCAGCAAGCCCCCCAGCCCAAAGTCGTAGTGATAATCCCGCAGGGCGGTGTAGATATTGCCGATGGACGCCCCGCCGCTGCGGCGGAACTCGTGGTGTATGTAGTAGTAAGGGATGTCCAGCACCCCCAGTTTCCGCAGGCCGTTGTTGAGGGAATAAAAGGTCTCCTTGCCCCAGATGCCGGAGGGGGCGGGCGGGTCCTGGAGATAGAGGTCCAGCCCCGGGATGCCGCCCCCGGCGTAGTGGGTGATGTACTCCACCAGGGTGTCCTCCGACTGGCGGCCCACCAGGGTTTTGACGGCGTAAAAGCCGTAGAGCACCGCCAGAACCGCCAGCATCACCCGCAGCAGGGTCCCCAGCTTCCAGGCCCGGGGGCCGCCCGAGCGGAGCATATACCACAGCACCGCCCCGGCCACCACCATGGTCATGGCCGAAAACCGCCCGCCGGTCAGCAGGCTCACCCCGATGCATACCGCCAGGATGGCGGCGTTGAGGGCCAGCCCCAGCCGGCCCAGCCGCCGGCCAAACCAGATCAGATGGAACAGATACAAAAAGGCCACCACCGCCGACAGGTTCAGCAGCTGCCGCACCCAGCCGGGCAGCTGGTCGGACAGACTGAGGCCATAGGCGTTTTTGGCCCGGAACACCGCCATGGCGGCGGACAGGGACCCGCCTCCGCCGATCCGGCGGACCTGGGCCAGCATCACCAGCAGCACCGCCCCCAGCACCAGCAAAATCCCCGCCGACACCCACAGGGGGATGGGCACGGCCTGGCCCTGCCAGGGCTGCACCCGCACCCGCTGGAAACAGGCCCGGGCCCAGGCGTTGATCCCCACCGACAACGCCAGCGCTCCCACAATCAAAGTCACCGTCCGGGGGGCCAGAGTGAACTGCCACCGGGGGAGGTTATAGAGGGCACAGGCGCAGCTGAAGGTGAAGGCCAGGCAGAGCATGGTGGCAGGGGCGAAAAAGTCCCGGCCACACAGGCCATAGCTGGCCAGGCTGAGCAGCACCAGGGCTGCAAGCAGAGCATAGATCATGGGTTGGTCTCCTCCGGTTGGGTCAGGTTAAAGCGGGCCGCCCAGGCCTCCAGGCTGTACTTTGCCCGGAACCGGTCCACCCCGGCGTCATAGGGCCGGGCCAGGAAATCTGCCAGGGCAGCCGGGTCATCCTGCCCCCAGACAAAGATATTGTGGGGGTGGTAGAAGTCCTGCTCCCGGATGCCGGGGCTGGTGGTGATCAGCTTTTTCTGGTAGAAAAGGGCTTCCAGGGGCCGCAGAGTCAGCCCCGCCTGGCCTTCACAGGGGCAGTCCACAATCACCCGGGCGGCAGCGGCCCGGCGGACGATCTCCCGATAGGACAGCCGGGGGCTGTTGACCCCCACAATGCAGAACCGGGTTTTGCACCCCGCGGCCTGCAGGGCCTGTTCCAGCCGGGTGAGGATCTCCCCCCGGCCCTTGTCCTGCCCCACAAAAAAGGCCTCCTGCCCGTCGTCACCGGCCGGGCCGGGGGTGCGGGGGATGTAGAACTGGGGGTTATACCGCAGGCCGTGGGCGGCACAGTCCGCCGGGTCAAAGGACCACACCTCACAGGCCGACCGGTCAAACACTTCCGGCGGCAGGCTGGCTGAAACCGGGTTGCGGTACCAGACGATCACCCGTTTGCCGGGGCAGCGGCGTTTCAGATACCGCACCACGTTGGGGGTGTTGCCTGCGTCGGCCAGGACGATGGTGTCATAGTCCGCTGCAAGCCGGGTCCACCGGCCCAGCCAGAGGGTTTTCCCCGGCAGGGGCAAAGACAGGTGGAGCTTGCGCAGGGCCCGGGGGGCCTTGCGTTCCAGCCGGCCCCGGAGCATGGGCAGAAACAGAATCCCGTTCTGCTCCCTGCCATCCAGGCCGTACTGTTCATAGAGGCTGTCAATCAGCACAAGGGTTTTGGTCTTCTTCATGGACAAATGCCTGGTAAAATTCCTTTCTGGCCCGGTCCAGGGCCTGGCTGTCAAAGGCCCGGGCGGCGTCAAAGCTGCGGCGGGCCTCCGCTGCCCGGGCGGCGGGGTCTGCCAGCCGTTCCAGTGCTGCGGCAATGCCGGCGGCGTCCCGCCGGCCAAAGAGAAAGGCGGGATTGGCCAGCTCCACATTGCCCCCTGCCCGGGTGCAGGCCACCGGCACCCCGCGGCTCATGGCCTCCACAATCGACCGGCACAGCCCCTCGCTGACGCTGGGGTGGATGTAGAGGTCCAGCCCGTCGTACCAGGCGTCCATCCGGTGCCGGGGCAGGCTGCCCACCAGCTCCACCTGGTCTGCCACCCCCAGCCGGCGGGCATGGGCCAGCAGGGCCTGGCCGCTGCCCGCTCCCGCCAGCTGATACCGGAACCCGGTAAGCCCCTTCCGGCGCAGCAGGGCCAGGGCCTCGATGACCCACCGCTGGCCCTTGTAAGCCACATCCAGAAAGCCCGCTGTTCCGATGACCAGGGTCTCCTGCCCCGCCCCGATGCGGGCCAGCCGGGCCGCCAGCACCGCCGGGTCCAGGGGGGCCAGCTCCACGTCGGAGCAGCCCAGGGTTTTGCCCCGGCAGGGGTAGCGCTGCTGCAAAGCCTGGCGGGTCACATACACCGCCCAGGGGGCCCCGGCCACCAGGGCCCGGCACCGCAGCTCCCGCCAGGGGGCCAGCAGCTTCCCCGCCGGGCTGTGGTACCAGCTGCCCTCCCAGGCAAAGCCGGTGACCTCCACCAGGCAGGGCCGGTGCTGCCGGCGGCAGGCGGCCAGGGCGGCGTTGGTGTAAAAGTTGCCGGGGGAGCGGACAATCACCCGGTCGGCCTGCCGGACTGCCCTCTCGATGGCCTGCCCCACCCGGCGGCGGAGGGCCGGGTCCAGCAGACGCCGGGCGGGGCGGTAGAGGTCGGGCAGAGGCACGCAGCTCATTTTTTCAGTGTCAACCCGGTTGAACCGGGCCGCCGCCTCCCCGGGGTCATAGACCTGGTCCTCCCGCCGCAGCAGGACGGTTAGGTCCCCCAGGGCCTGGTACCGCGCCCACACCTGCTCGCTGAAATTGGAGTCTGTGTAGACGCCGCCTTCGGTGTCATATTTCCAGCGGGAGCCACCCTGGATGAACAGAATCTTCACAGGGCCCGGCCCTCCCGCTCCCGCCGGCAGGCGTGGACCAGGGCCTCGATGGAGGCCGGGTCAAAGGCCAGCTTCCGGGCCGGGTCCAGCCCAGCCAGAATCCCGTCCATCTCCCGGGCCGACAAAGTCTCCTGGCGTTCCAGGTAGCTGCCATAGTCGGGGTGGGCCTGGTGGGAAGCCGTCAGGTAATAGGCCGCCGTGTAGCCCCAGGGGTTCTGGCGGTAAAAACCCAGCACCACCTCATCCAGCAGGTCCAGCAGGGGGGCCAGCCGGTAGCGGCCCCCTGCCTGGTCGTTGAGGTACCGGGCGAAAAGCTCGGTGTTCAAATTCCCCGCCCCCCGGCCCATGCCGTAGATGGAGCTGTCCACAATCAGGTCCCGCCGGCTGTGGAGCTCGGCCAGGGCCTGGGCGTTGGCAAAAGCCAGCTGCAGGTTGTTGTGGGGGTGGAAGCCGATGCGGATGCCGGGGGCCAGGTTGTGCTCCACCAGGGCAAACCGCCGCAGCAGCTCGGGCCGCTGGAGGGTGCCGAAGCTGTCCACCAGGTAAAAGGCGTAGGGCTCCAGCGCATTGACCCGGGCAATCAGCTCCAGGAATTCCCGGTCGGTGTACCCTGCCGTCACCATGGGCTGGACAAAGACCTTGTAGCCCTTGTCCCGGACGGTGCGGCAGGCCGCCAGGGCCCCGGGCCAGTCCTTTTTGTGGAAGGCCACCCGGATGCCCTGGATGGGGGTATCAGACTGGGGCGGCAGGCAGTCAAAATCATAGCGGCCAAAATCGGCCAGGGCCACATACAAGGGGGAGGCATTTTCCCGGGCCCCCGGCAGGATGGCGCCGATCTGCTCGGGAGAAGTGAACCGGGTGACGTCGGGGTGATACAGCACCTGGTCCATCAAAAAGCCGCACTCGATGATCTCGACCCCCGCCCGGGCCAGCCCGGCGGTGATCCGCCGCTGATTCCCCAGGCCGAAGCGGCAGTCGTTGCAGTAGCCCCCGTCCCGGAGGGTGCAGTCCAGGATCTGGATGGTGCCCATCTCAGCCCACCTCCTGCCCCGGCAGATAGCCGCAGCGGTAGAGGGCGTCGGCAATGCGGAAGTCCTCCGCCTCGTCGATGTCCACCGCCTCGATGCCGCTGACCTCCACCAGGCAGGGCCGCTTGCCCACCCGGCGGCCCAGGTGGGTGATGACCTCCCGGGTATAGATGTAAAAGCCGCTGGTCTCCTGGTAGAGGGGCGGCAGGTCCTGGGTCCGGGGGATGCAGTCGGGGTCATAGTTCCAGGGGCGGCCGTCCTTCCAGAAAAAGTCCTGGACCTTCCGGGCCGACAGGGCCGAATCGTAGGCCCCGCTGCGGACGGCCTCCAGCCCCCGGCGGATGGACCCGGCCCCGATGAAGGGGGCGGTGGCGTGGGCCATCACATAGCAGTCGGCCTCCACCTCCCGGGCAAAGCTGGCCAGCACATAGGTCATGCTGGCGGAATCCCGGTCCAGTTCAGGGGACCGGCGGAGAAACTCCACCCCCGGCGGCAGGAAGTCCTGGATGTCGGGGTCGCTGCAGTAGACGTACACCCGGTCCAGCTCGGGCATGGACAGCAGGGTGGTGAGGATGTACCAGCACAGAGGCTGGCCCCCGGTGAAGGGCCGGGTGTTTTTATGGGGAAGGCGGCGGTTGTTCCGCTTGATGGGGACAACGGCGACGGTGGTCATAGATCAGTCTCCTTTCAGACGATGGTTTCCAGGGGGATGCGGGGGTAGGCTTCCAGCGCCCCGCCCCGGGTGCAGTTGAGGACCCGGACCCCCCGGGCCTCGGCAAACTGCCGGAAAGCGGCGTGGCCCGCCAGCATCTTTGCCCCCATCCGAGCGGCCTGGGGGTCCCGGTAGCCGTAGGGGCGAAAGTGGCTTTGGGGCCCGGTGTAATCGCAGTCGCAGCCCAGCAGGCAGATCTCCCGAAAGCCCATGTAGCAGGCCATCTGCAAAGCGGAGAAGGTCACCGAATAGCCGTCGCAGACGCAGCCGTAGCAGTCCTCCGAAAAACGGAAGGCGCCGTACCCCTGCCGGTGGAACATCCGGTGATCCAGCAGGTGGAGGGGGTAGCGCCGGAACCCTTCGGGCAGAGGGCGGGCAATGCTGCTGCCCACCCACACCGCCGGCAGCCGGGCCCCCGGCTCCCCTTCCAGCAGGGGGGCCAGTTTGCGGTAGACATACCGGTCCTGGATCATGTAAAAGTCGGGCCGCCAGCGGGTCTGCTCAAAGGCCAGCAGGCAGGAATTCATCCCAAAGCTCTTTTCCCCCCGGATGCGGTCCAGGTCTTCCATGGTCAGGCTGGGGCCGGTGGCCACCACAAAGCACCGCTGGCCCTTGTACTTGTCTTTTTGTTCCAGAATCCACTGGTACCGGGGGTCAGCTGCGCCGGCGCGGCGGGCAGCGGCCTCCTGGTCGGCCCGGCGCTGCTGGGCGGCCAGCCAAGGCGAGGCCGCCAGCCGGGCAGCCCCGTCCAGCCATGGGGACTGCTTGATGGTTTGGAGCAGGCTGGTGTATTGCATCTTGTCCTCCTCAGCCGGCCTGCTGGCCGTCATAGAGCTGGCGGTAGGCCCGGGCCATGGCCTCCACATTGTAGGTGTCCAGCACATCCCGGCGGGCCCGCCGGATCAGGGGCATGGTCCGGCCCGCCCGGGCCTGGCGGATGGCCTGGACGTAGTCTTCTGTGGTGCGGCAGACAAAGCCGTTTTCCCCCGTGCGGATCACTTCCCGGTTGCCGGCGGCATCGCTGACGGCGCAGGTCTTGCCCAGGTACATGGATTCCAGCAGGCTCATGGGCAGCCCCTCCCACCGGGAGGTCAGCAGGAACACATCCCCCTCCATGGCCCGGCGGAGGGCTTCTTCCCGGCTGACCCAGCCGGTGATCTCGATGTTGGGGGCATCCAGCAGGGCCCGCTGCTCCCCCTCCCCGATCCAGACAAAGTGTACATCGGGCAGGGCCCGGGCCACTGCGGCAAACTGCTCGGGGTTTTTCTGGGGGCAGATCCGCCCCAGGGTGTAGACGGTGAAGGGCTTGTCTTGGGCCGGGGCGGGGGCCAGGGCCATCAGGCGGTTCAGCTCCTCCACGTCGATGCCGTTGGGAATCCAGGCCGCCCGCCGGGCCAGCCGGAGGCTCTCCCGGTGCTCCCCCGCCCCGCAGCTGACGGTGGTACACCGCCGCCAGCCGCAGACTGCCTCGATGGTGCGGTACATCTGCCGCCGCAGGGGGCTGCAGTCGGCCATCAAAAAGCTGTAGCCGTGGGGGGTGTAGAGGAGAGGGGTCTTTTTCCCGCTCCAGGCCAGCCGGCCCAGGGCCCCCGCCTTGCTGCTGTGGAGGTGGATCAGGTCGGGGCGGATCTCCCGGGCCAGCTGCCGCAGCTGCTGCAGGGCCCCGAAATCCCGGGCGGGGCGGATCTCCCGGCAGAAGTCCTTCACTTCCACCAGGTGGACCCGGGGGTCAAACCGGGTCTTGAAGTCGGGGGGCGTCTCGGGCCGCAGCCCATAGGCCAGGTAGATGTCGTAGACGCCGGCCAGCCGGCTGGACAGCTCCACCAGATAGGTCAGGACGCCGCCCCCCATGGCCTCGGCGACCCAGAGGAGTTTTTTCTGCATGGTCATTCCTTTCAGGCGCCGTACATCCGCAGGACGGTGCGGAAGGTCTTGAAGATGATCTTCCAGTCCAGCCAGAAGCTGCGCTCCTGTATGTATTGGAGGTCCAGCTCCACCCACTGGGCAAAGCTGAGCTGGTTGCGGTGGGGCATGATCTGCCAGTAGCAGGTCAGGCCGGGGGTCACATAGAGGCGCTGGCGCTCATAGTCGGTGTACTGGGCCGCCTCCCGGGGCAAAGCAGGCCGGGGCCCCACAATGCTCATATCGCTTTTCAGGATGTTCACCAGCTGGGGCAGCTCGTCCAGGCCGGTGCGGCGGAGCACCCGCCCCACCCGGGTGACCCGGGGGTCATCCTGGATTTTGAACACCGGGCCGTCCATCTCGTTCCGGCCCAGCACCTCACCCAGCCGGGCCTCGGCGTCGGGCACCATCGACCGGAACTTGTAAAACCGGAACAGCCGGCCGTCCCGGCCCACCCGGTCCTGGACAAAAATCGGGCTTGCCCCGGGGCTGTCCAGCCAGATGGCCAGGGCCACCAGCCCCATCAGGGGCCACAGAAGGGCCAGGGCCGCCGCCGACAGCACCAGGTCCTGGGCCCGGCGGCCCATCCAATAAAGCCGCCGGCCCTCCAGGACCTGGCTGCGGTCCAGCCAGCGGCGGGGGGCCTCCCCGCCGGGGAAACGTGGTTGTTCGCCTGTGGGTATCATGGGCACATCTCCTTCCATCATCTGTCTTGGCTGCCAAAACCGGCCAAACCAAAGAAGGCTGCCCTCCCCCGCGCTGTCCGCGGTGAGAGAGCAGCCTTGGTTGGCTTTGCCGTTAGAACAGCGCGATCAGGCCTGGGCCTGAGCCATCAGCATCACGGGGCCGGAGGTGGTGACCGTCAGATAGACAGCGCCCCCCGAAACCCGGACCGGCACAATGCGGGAGTTGCCCTGGCGGTCCCAGCAGATGGCAACCATACGGGTGCCGTCGGTGACGCCGGGCACCGTGATGGCCACATCCACAGCGCCGCCCTGGGCGATGGCGTTGGCAGCGCCGGCCGAAGCGGCGATGTCATACAGGGCGATGGGGCTGTAGCTGTCAGCAGAGGCGCCCACGGTGGACTCGAAGGCAGCAGCAGCCGCAGGTGCGGTGGCGGCCAGCAGGCCGCTCACCGACTCGGCAGCGGAGACCTGGGCGTACAGGTTGTTCAGCTGGCCGTTGGCGGCATAGGACAGGCCGCTGGACGTGGCCTGGCCCGACAGCTGCAGGGCCGACAGGCCGGTGGCGTTGAGGGCAGCGTTGGCTGCC
The DNA here is from genome assembly GCA_944386015.1 of uncultured Faecalibacterium sp. Classification (GTDB taxonomy): domain Bacteria; phylum Bacillota; class Clostridia; order Oscillospirales; family Ruminococcaceae; genus Faecalibacterium. The sequence goes on along the minus strand of CALWZK010000006.1, from coordinate 44,317 downwards.
AGGGTGGCCGACACAGGGGTCACCTGGATCAGAACCTCCTGGGAGGACTCCACCTGGACTGCGGAGCCGGTGGCCGGATCGATGGCAGGGGAAGTGGACACCGTGACGGTGGTGCCGGCACTGGTGGTCACCGTGGTCTGGGGCAGCCCCACCTCACTCTGGGTGCGGCTGGGGCGCCACTCCACTGCCAGGACCTGGCTGCCCATGGCTACCGCAATGGCTGCGGCCACCGATGCGCTGGCCATGGTTCGGACCAACTTGTTGTTCATGTTTACGTACCTCCATTGGATGATGTATTGTGCGAATGACTGCGGCCGTAGCCGTAGTCATTGCTACCGTAGTAACGCTGGTAATAGGCGCTGGCCCGGCTGCCGGTGTCGGCCCGGTTGAGCACCATGCCCAGCAGCGGGGTTTCAGTCCGCCTCAGCAGCTGGGCCGAATGCTGCACCAGCCTGCGGGAGGTGGAACCGCTGCGCACCACCAGCACCGTACCGTCGCAGGAGCGGGCGATGTTCAGCCCGTCCGCCACGCTGCACAGGGGCGGCGTGTCGATCAGGACGGTGCCGAACTGCCCGGCGCAGTATGCCACCATCTGGGCAAACCGGGGGTTTTCCAGCAGGATGGTGGGGTTGGCAATGGTGGAAGCCACCGGAATCATATACCCATTTGGAATATTTGTTTTATAGATTACATTCTGTATGTTTGCTTTGCCGGCCAGGTGGTGGGCGGCGCCCATCAGTTTTTCCCCGCTGGCGCTGCGGATGCTGTATTTGCGGCGCATCTCGGAGTTGCGGAAATCGCAGTCGATCAGCAGCACCGGGCTGCTGCCCACCTGGGCCATCTGGCGCCACAGCTGGATGGTCAGAAAGCTCTTGCCCTCGTTGGGCACGCTGCTGGTCATCATGATGGTGCGGATCTGGTCCCCGCAGAAGCCCAGGTTGATCCGCAGCTGGTTCAGGGCCTCGGCGGCCGCAAAGGGCAGCTCGGGCATGTTGTGGATGATCAGTTCTCTCATGAGGCCTCCTTTTTGCGCAGCAGGCCCTTTTTCCCTTTACCGCCGCCGCTCTCGGGGATGGTGGCCAGCGGCTCCACCCCAAAGCAGCGGGCCATGTCTTCGGGGGTCACCAGGGTGTCGTTCAGCAGCCGGCGCCCCACCAGGACGCCGCAGCAGACAGCCGCCCCCAGGATGCCCCCCAGCACCAGGTTGTACAGATAGCTGGGGCTGGCTTTCCGGGTGGGCACCACCGCCTCCTCCACCAGGTTGGGCTCCTGGGTCTCCATGATCCGGGGCAGATACTCCCGGGCCAGGGACACCAGCTGGTTGGCGATGTCCGCCGCCTGCTGGGGGTCGGGGCTGGAGGCGGTGACCTTCAGAATCCGGGTGTCAGAGGTGTTGGTGATCCGGATCTGCTTTTCCAGGTCCTGCACCGTCATCCCCTCCAGGGACAGCCGGCTGATGACGTCCTCCAGCAGGGGGCGGCTGCGCATCAGTTCCTGATAGTCCGCCGTCAGCTGGGAGCCGATCTGCAGGTCGGTGAGGTTGACCACCGAGTTGTTGGAGGCCGACACCACATACAGGCTGGAGGTGGCCTCATAGAGGGGGGTGATGAAGAACCGGGTGATGAGCAGGGCCGCAGCCGCGCCGGCGGCCAGACAGCCCAGGATCACCCAGATGTGTCCCCACAGCAGATAAAACAAATCCACCAGGTCCACCTGGTTTTCCCGGCCGGTGTCCCAGCCCGCCGGGGTGTCGTTGAGGGCTTCGCGATGTTCCATAGGGCGCAATTTCTCCTGATCTCAGATTTCCTGGTAGAACAGCTGCAGAATGGTCTGCTGCAGGCTGTCCTGGTCCAGCTCATAGGCCCAGTAGCCGTCCTCCACCGTGTTTTCGCCGGCGATGGTCAGGACAGGCAGCTGGGTGTACTGCTGCAGCTGGCCCGCCAGATTGACGGCCCGGCCGCTGGAAAGATTGGTGATGATGTAGTCCTCCGCCGCCTGGTAGGCATCCAGGGCAAAGGAGGGGTCCATCTGCCGGGCCTGTTCCTCAAAAGCCCGGAGGAACTGGCGCTGCCGGTCCATCCGGGCCAGATTGGTCTGGTCGTCCACGTTCTGGCGGGTGTGGACGTAAGCCAGGGCCTGCTCCCCGTTGAGGGTGACGGTGGCGCCTTGGGTGAGGGCGGGGTCGATGGCGGACAGGTCGGACGCCAGGGTCAACGTCACCCCGCCCACCAGGTCCACCAGCACCCCCACCCCGCCCATGGTCAGGGAGAGGTAGCCGTCGATGGGCTGGTCCCCCAGCAGCATGGACACCGCCTTCACGTTGTTCTCGCAGCTCTGCTCCCGGCCGTTGCCATAGGCGTGGGCCAGGGCGATCTGCTGGCGGATGGTATAGGGGACGGTGCCCATCATGCTCAGCACCGGCACCTGGACCATGCTGTCCCGGTTGATCTGGAGCATCTGCCAGGTGCGGGCGGTGTGGTCCACCACCAGCAGGATCTGGGCGTCGGCCTGGCCCCCGGCCACATAGCTCTGGGTACCCTCGGCCTTGCCCAGGGTGTCGATGCCCAGGAACAGGTAGCTTTCCAGGTTGGTTTTCCGGCGCCAGGTCCGGCCGTCCGCCTGCACCGTCTCCTGCCAGGCCGGGCGGGGCTGGCCGCTGCCGCCGGCCGCCGGCGCCTCGCCGGCAGTGTCCCAGCGCTGGACGGCGTAGCCCCCCAGGCCCAGCGCTGCCAGGGCTGCCGCAGCAACGCCCGCCGCCCGGAAGAAATCCCGCCGGCTGATCCGGCGGTCTGGATGGTGATTCATGGTTTGCGCGGGGCCGCCGGCTGGGCGGCAGGCCCCTTTTCCTTTCGGTATACTGTGGATTCCGGCGGCATTCCGGCGCCGGGTGCCTGGCTATTCTATCATGCTGTCAGGCGGGGGTTCAATAGGAAGTCACAAGCCATCTTTTCCTCATTTTTCCATTTGGGGACGTCATTTTTGGATTACACGTCAATCTGCCGAAATGTTTCCCGGCTCCCCTCGGTCTCCTTGTGCGTTGTGCAAAAGTGCCCCCGAAGGCAGGTTCCAAAACCCAGAAAATGGCAGCGCCGGCACCCACGAAAAAAAGTTGTCCCTTTGGGGGCCGGCACCAGCATCTGGTACTTGCATTTCGGGATCGACTTTGCTATAATACATAGCGTTGTTTAGTACATTGTACTAGTTTCAACGAGAAAGAAGGAGCTTTTGATTATGAAGAAACTGATTACCATCGCAATTGCCGGCTGCCTGGCTGTGAGCCTGGCTGCCTGCGGCGGTTCGTCCAGCACCACTGCTGCCTCTACTGCTACCAGCTCTGCATCCACCAATACCAGCGCTGCTTCCTCTGCTGCCAGCTCTGAGGCTTCCTCTGAGGCCGCTGCCGAGAACGGCGAGGGCACCACTCTGACCGGTGAGGCCGACGGCTTCGGCGGCACCATCACCGCTACCGTCACCATGGACGGCGACACCATCACTGCTGTCACCTTCGACGCTCCCGATGAGACCCCCGATGTGGGCGGCGCTGCTCTGGACACCCTGTCTGAGGAGATCGTTTCTGCCAACGGCACCGACATCGACGCTGTTGCCGGCGCTACCGTCACCAGCCAGGGCTGCATCGACGCTGTCCAGGCTGCTCTAGACTCCCAGAACTAAATCTTTGTTCCTGGCCCGGGGCCGTCTGACAAACCAGGGCCGGACAGATTTTTAGGGTACATTGGTACAACCGAAAAGCGGCAGGCGCCTTGTGCGCCTGCCGTTTTTGTGTGCCGGGGGCTGCCTTGTGGGGGCTGCCCTTTTCTTTTTGCCGGTTAACTGGTAGAATAGGGTTGTCCAAACCGATCGAAAGAAGGGATTTCCATGGCCGCCTCCACCCGTGCCGATATCCTTGCCACTGCCAGGGAACTGTTCACCCGCTATGGCTACCACCATGTTTCCATGCGGTCCATCTCGGACGTCATGGGGATCAGCGTGGGGAACCTGACCTATCACTTCCCCCGGAAAGCCGACCTGGCCGACGCCCTGCTGGAACAGGAGATGCAGCGGATTCTGATGCTGCCCCGCCCCGGGCTGGACGCTTTGGACCAGTGCCTGCGGGGGATCCTCTCCTCCCTGCTGGAATATGCCCGGCTGTTCAGCGACACCGCCATGTTCCAGTCTGTCCCCACCCTGGCCCACGGCCATCGGGACCGGATAATCCGGCTGCGGGCCATGCTGCTGGCCATGCTCCAGGCCCAGGCCGACGCCGGCCTGCTGGACCCGGGGGCGGCAGGCTCTTCCGCTCTGGAAAACCTCACCGACCTGCTGATGTGCAGCCATCTGGGCTGGCAGCAGCAGGTGGTGCTCTTTTCCCAGCCGCCCCAGCAGGCCCTGGAACAGGCCATGGAACTCCAGTGGACCGCCCTGCGGCCCTGGCTCACCCCCGCCGGGCTGGCCAGCCTGGCCCAGCTGGGGTAAGAAGGATGCAAAGACACAAAAAGCGCTCCCCCGGTCTGCCGCGCAGACGGAGGGAGCGCTTTGGTTTTATGTAGAGATCACTCCAGGATTTCGGCGCACTTGCGCAGCCACTCAATCACCGGCAGGTGCTGGGGGCAGGCCCCTTCACACTGGCCGCAGTGGATGCAGTCGGAGGCTTTGCCCCGGCCCTCGATGGCCCGGGCATAGGCTTCCTTGGCCTGGTCCGGCTCGTTCCGGGCCAGCTGCTTGTTGGCGGCGGCGAAGATCTTGGGGATGAAGATCTGCCGGGGGCAGCCCTCCACGCAGTAGCCGCAGCCGGTGCAGGGGATGGCCGCCGAGTGGGCCAGGATCTTCTGGGCTTTGGCGATGGCCTCCTGTTCCGCATCGGTCACCGGGCCGAACTGGGTGAAGGTGGCCAGGTTGTCCTGCATCTGGGCCAGGTTGGACATGCCCGACAGCACCGCCAGGATGCCGTCCAGGCTGGCGGCAAACCGCAGAGCCCAGGAGGCATAGGACATCCCAGGCCGGACCTGGTCGAACAGATCCTTCACGTCCTGGGGCGGGTCGGCCAGGGCGCCGCCCTTCACCGGCTCCATGATCACAATCTGTTTGCCGTGGGCCCGGGCCACCCGGTAGTTCTCCCCCGAGGTGACCTCGGGGTTATCCCAGTCGGCGTAGTTGATCTGCAGCTGGACAAAGTCCACGTCGGGGTGCTGGGTCAGCAGCTTGTCCAGCAGGGCCGGGGTGCCGTGGAAGGAAAAGCCGTAATGGCGGATCAGGCCCCTGGCCTTCTGCTCCTTCACGAAATCCCACAGGTTCCAGTCGTTGTAGTACTGGACATTGGAATCCTGGATGGCGTGGAGCAGGTAGTAATCAAAATAGCCGGCGCCGGTCCGGGCCAGGCTCTCTTCCAGCTCCTGCTTGGCCTTTTCCTCGGTCTTGGCCACCCGGGCGTTCAGCTTGGTGGCCAGGGTGTAGCTGTCCCGGGGGTGGCGCTCCACCAGGGCCTTGCGGATGGCATCCTCGCTGCCGGTGTAGACATAGGCCGTGTCAAAATAAGTAAAACCCGCCGCCAGGAAGGCATCCACCATCTGGCTGGTCTGGGCCACATCAATTTCCTCTCCCACTTTGGGCAGCCGCATCAGGCCGAAGCCCAGCGGCGCATGGTTTGCTGTATGCATCCGATTCATCCTTTCTGCCGCACTGCGGTCCGCAGGCTTTTTGCTTAGTATACCACACTGACAGAAGGATGCAACCGGCCGGGGCCTCACGGATGTTCCGGGCGCTCCGGCTCCACCAGGCGCATGGCGTTTTGATCCAGCAGCTGGAGAAACGCGCCCCCCAGCTTCTGCTGCACCACCCTTCTCCCCTCCTGCAAGTTGGGCACCCGGGTGGTGAGGTTGTGGCAGTCGCTGGCCAGCAGAGGGATGGGGGCTTCCCGCAGCAGTTCCAGCCCCAGCCGCCGGGTCCGCCACAGCAAGAGCGTCCCGGCATTCACCTGCAGAGCCACCGGCAGCTGCTCCATCTGCTGGATTTTCCGGCGGTTGCCCTTGCTGGCGCAAAACCGCTCGGGGTGGACCAGCACCACCCGGAACCCCCGGTCCAGCACCAGGGAGGACACCTCCTCCACCTGCAAATCGCTCCAGTCGGTGAAGGGCATTTCCAGCAGCAGGGTGTTGGTGCCCTGGATGCACAGCCGCTCCAGGCCGGGGTGATCCCCGATGCCCGAGAAATAGGCGGTCTCTGCCGCCGGGAGCACCCGGGGCAGCACCTCCCCCTGGGGCAGGGCCGCCGTCAGCCGGTCCAGGGCGGCGGCCCGCCGCTGGCAGAACACCTCGATGGAGTTTTGCCGCCGGTAGTAGTGGGAGGTGCCGCAGACCGCCTCCACCCCCTGGGCTTTCTGGCGCCGCAGCATCTCCACCGAGCAGGCAGCGTCGGGGCTGCCGTCGTCCATCCCCGGCAGGATGTGTGTATGCAAATCGATCATCCCTGCACCCTCTTTCCCCTGTTTCTGATAGGATGCCCCGGGGCCGGACGGCTTATCCCCCGCCCCGGCGGCGCAAAAAAGCAGGCGTCTGCCTTGGGCAGATGCCTGCTTTTGGTTTGTTATTAAGAGGCCGCAGAAGCGCTTTCCGGGGCAGCCGCCCCGGTTTCCACGGCGTACCCTGCCTCGTCCAGGGTAATCATCCGGTCCCCCAGGGCCGCCTGGTCCTTGCAGACCCGGCTGCCGTCGGGCCGGCAGTAGTACCAGCCAATGAGGTCCCGGTGCCAGCCCTCCAGGGAAATCCCCTTTTCCTGGTAGGTGCCCAGGGCCAGGGCGTCCCGGGTGGCGTCGTCCTGGAAGTGCCACCACTCAGTGGACAGGGGCGCAAAGCCGGCATCCATCAAATAGTTGGCCAGCAGCTCGGCGTTCTCGTTGTTGTACTGCACCACCGAATAATGGCTCAGGTCGTGGATGGCGGTCTGCATTTCCAGCTCTTCCCCGGTGTCCACCCGCTCCAACGTCAGGTCCATGGCGATGCCCAGGTTATGGGTGGAGCCGCTGCTGGCCAGGAAGCTGCCCAGCCGGTAGCCGCCGTTGGTCATCAGGATGTGATAGGTCAGGTACCGCTCGGGCTCGGGCTGGGTCTCCGGGGCCGGTTCACCGGCTGCCGTGTCAGTGGAGGATGCAGCCTCCTCCGCAGGGGCTGTAGCGATTTCAGCGGCGCTGTCCGCCGGGGCAGCCGAAGCAGCTGCATCCGGCATTGTGGACGGAGCTGCCTCAGAGGAGGCGCCGGCCAGGCTGTTTTCTTCCTCCGGGGTTCCCGTCTGGGCGTCGTTCTGCTGGGCCGCCTGCTGGGCTTCCAGCTGGGACAGGAGCGGAATCCCCACCGGCAGGTCGTCCACCGGCTGGCCGGTGTAGGTGGTGTCGGGGATGGGGTCTTCCAGGTGTTCGCTGGTGATCTGATAAATCTCGGTGCTGGCCTCCCGGGGGCGGTAGGCGTCGTAAATCTTGATCCGGTAGCCGTCAGCCAGGGTGCTCTGGGCCGCTGCCGCCAGCTTTTGGGCGCTGGGGTAGAGCAGGGGCACCAGATAGCTCCCCTCCTCTACCTGCACATTTTCATAGCCGGTGATGACGGTGCCGGTGACCCCGGGGATCTCATACCCGTGGACCATATACAGGGAGTCATAACTATTTGTAATATTATAGGAGCACAGTTCCCCCAGGTAATCCGGCAGGTTGATCAGGCAGAAATTGCTGTCAATGTAGCCGTAGCCGTCGGCTGTGCGGACCCAGAACATCCCGTCGGTCTCCTCCAGCACGCAGTAAGCGGCGGCGGCGGGGGCCGTGCCGATCACTTCCTGGCGCTGGGTGTCCCGGTAAACTTCCAGGTCCTGGACCGGCCAAACGGTGGCAAACTCCACCGACAGTCCGGTGGTCAGTTCCAGCTCCTGGGACTGGGACAGGAAGCCGACGGCAGCGGAGGCGCTTTCCGCGTCCCCCACCACCCGCAGGCGGTAATGGGTGCCCGAGCCCAGTTTGATCTGGCAGGAGGGCTCCTCCGCCGGGTCCACCTGCACAAGGTCGGTCCATTCGGGGACGTCATCGGTGCAGTACTGCACCCGATAGCCGTAACCTTTCGCTTCGTTCCACTGGAGGGTGTAGGTGTTTTCCCCTTCCTCCACCGCCCGCAGCTGGATCTCAGTTCCTAAAAAGTCGCTGCGGTCCAGCACCACCGGCATGGACAGGCTGCTGCTGTACACCACATCCCCGTCCGCCACGCCGCAGCCCCCTGCAAACTGCAGGGGCTCCTGGTAGGAGGGCAGGGGCAGATCCTTCTGGTCCCCCACCGTCAGCCGGAAAGCGGGCTCCCCGGTCTGGGCGGCGGCCTGGTACAGGCCCTCCGCATCCGCCTGATAAAGAAGGAAGATGTCTCCGCTGGCGCCTTCCCACCGGAAGGAGATGGCGCCGCCCTCCGGCTGGATCTCGGCCTCAAACCCGGTGAGGGCGGGCCAGGGGGCTTCCTCCATGGGTTTCAGCTGCCAGGTGCGGGCTGCGCCCTTGTTGCGCTGGCGGGCGGGCTGCACCCGCACCGTCACCGCTCCTGCGTCCGGCGCCGGCATAGCGCAGCCAGGGGTGTCGGTCCAGCCTTCATAGAGGGTTTCCTCCCCGGCCGAGGCCTGGACATAGTAGCTGTCCGCCCCTTCCACCTGGGGCCAGGACAGCAGCAGGCCGTCGGCCTGGCGGGCAGCCACCAGCCGGGCATCCCCGGAAAAGCCAAACCGGTTGTGCCAGAACAGCAGCACCCCCCCTGCCAGCAGCAGGGCGGCCGCTGCGCCGGCCAGGGCCAGGGCCCGCCGGGGCCCGGTCCAGAACCGCCGGGCGTTTGTTTGATCCTTCATGGTTCCATCCGTTTCATCAGAAGACGTCTTCGATCCGCTCGGAGCCGTCGGTGCCCCGGAAGGTGTAGACCGTGAAGCCGTCGTAATACCAGATGCCGTCCTCGCCGTCACCGATGCAGCTGGTGGCGTACTCGGTGGAGCTGGGCTCCCCGATGGCGGCCACCAGGGCCGATGCGCTGGAGCCGATCATCCCCTGGGCGATCTCCTTGGGGGAGCCCGCCGCAGCGGCGGGGGCCTGGGCAGGGGCTGCCGGTTCAGCGGCTGGCTCTGCGGCAGGTTCCGCAGCGGGCTGGGCAGCCTTGGAGCTGGACGAGCTGCTCACCGCAGGGGCAGACTGCTTGGTCTCCTGCTTCACCGCCTGCCTGGAGGAAGCCAGGGCAGCTGCTTCAGATGCATCCTCGGAAGCGGCCTCCGCCTCAGAAGAAGCGGCCTCGTTTTCTGCCTCCTGGCTGGCAGCTTCAGAGGAAGCGGCCTCGGAAGATGCGGCCTCGGAATATGCAGCCTCGGAGGATGCCGCCTCCGAAGAAGCCGCAGAGGAAGCCGGGGCCGAGCCCGCCGTCTTCTGGCCGCAGCCCGCTGCCGCCAGGCAGCAGCCCAGGCACAGGGCCAGACCCACACACTTGACAAGATACTGTCTCATAAACCAATCCATCCTTTCTGTTCTGATCAAAACCCTCTCATGTCAGGGAGAGCACACAGGCTTTCTGCTGGCCGTCCACCGTGACCATCAGCTCCATCGAATCCCCCACCGCATCCGCCGGCAAAAAGGCGGTGAAAGGGGTATCCCCCTCGCCGGCGGGGGAAGCTTCATAGACCTTCCCGTCCTGCCCCAGCAGGAGAACAGGGGAATCCTCATCCATCCCCGGGCACTGGATGGTGCCGGTGACTTCCAGATACCCTTCCAGGTCCCGGCTCTCGGCGGCGGCGCCCTGGGCGGCGACGGTGCCGTCCAGCGCCCAGGCGTCAGGGTTTTCCTGCCGCACCGGCGCCGGCAGGATGGCGGGGCGCTCCACCAGCCACCGCAGGTTCCGCTCCACCAGCTCGATCACCACCGTGTCAGCCTGTTCCCGGTCCAGATAGGTGAGGTTGTAGGGCATGGCCCGGGAGAAGCAGGCCGCCCCATACTGCTGGGCCATAAAGGGGTGGAGGGCGTTGCCGAAGGAATCCCGGAACATCAGCAGACTGCCGGTTTGCTCTGGGTTCTGGGTGCGGATGGTGATGTCCTCCGCCGACCGGAACCCCTGCTGGTAGGCAAAATCAAAGGGCTGGTCAAAGACGGCGTCCTCTTCCAGCAGGCTGCCGGCGGGGTACACCATCTCATACAGGTCCCCCTGGTGGGAGGGGGTCATGGTATAGCTTTTGCCCCAGTAGGAATCCTGGTCCTTGTCCAGGGCGGTGCAGAGGGCATCCCCTGCCAGGGCTGCCCCCAGGTTGTTCCAGTGGCTGTCGGTGCAAAAGTAGAGAACCTGGTCCTGGTCCCGGAACACCTGGAACAAATCCAGATAGGGTACATCCATCTGGTCGAGATACGCCGCGATCCCCTCTGCGTTTCCGGTCTGGTCCGACCGCTGGTACCGGCCGGGCATGGCCTCGGGGTAGAGGCTGTTTTTGTTGGGGGCGATGGTGAACAAAAACTTGACCCCCTGCCCTTCGCAGTACTCGTTGATGAGGGCCAGGGTGCGGGCCGCCGCATAGCGCTGGCGCCCGGTCAGCAGCTCCACCCCCTGGTAGTCCGGCAGGGTGTCGGTGTAGTACAGCCAGCCATCCTTTCCCAGCAGCACGTCCTCACTGGGCAGGGTGCCGAAGAGGGCGGCGCAGAGCTGGGAATGAAGGGTGATCAGCTGATGGCGGAAGGCGATGTGATCCGCCAGATAGTCGGACAGCTCGGACAGATAGTCCTCGTTCCAGTTCCCCCCGGTGTCCCGCAGGGTGGGCATCAGGGCCAGCATCTCGTTGCCCACCGCCTCCCGGGTGGGGCTCACCAGCATGCCGGCGCTGGGCACCAGGCAGAGGACCAGGAATACCGCCACAAAGGCGGCGAGGCCCAGTTTGGCCAACCGTTTCATAGGTCCTCCTCCTTAAAACTGAAAATAGATAAAGGGCACAAAGGTGGCCGCCGACAGGTGGATCAGATCCAGCGCCAGCAGCACCAGCGCCGCCGGGTAGGAGGCCGCCTCCAGGGCGGGGCGGCTTTGGGCGGCTTTCCGCAGGGGCTCCAATACCGGCAGGCTGCCCACGCAGCCCAGCACCAGGGCGGTCAGGTGATAAGGGTCCACCAGACCCGCCAGGGCCGCGCTGGACTGGGCGGTGATGCTGAACCCGGCAAAGAGGTTCTGGATCATCAGCCCCGCCTGCTGGAGGTCGGCGGCCCGGAAGAACACAAAGCCCACTACCACCACCAACAGGGTGTACAGGTGGCCCACCCAGCGGAAGGGCCTGCGCAGCCGCTCCACCGGGATCAGTTTGTCCTCCGCCACCAGGAAGGCCCCGTGCCACAGGCCCCACACCACATAGGTCCAGTTGGCGCCGTGCCACAGGCCGGTGAAGAAGAACACCACCAGCTTGTTCAGGTACATCCGCAGCCGGCCCTTCCGGTTGCCTCCCAGGGGGATGTAGAGATAATCCCGGAACCAGGAGGAGAGGGAGATATGCCACCGGCGCCAGAACTGCTTGATGGACCCGGCGCTGTAGGGGTGGTCGAAGTTCTCCTTGAAGTGAAAGCCAAAGATCCAGCCCAGGCCGACGGCCATGTCGCTGTAGCCGCTGAAGTCAAAGTAGATCTGGAGGGTGTAGGCCACTGCCCCCAGCCAGGCCAGCCGGATGTCCAGGCTCCCCGCCTCCAGGCCAAACACGGTGTCGGCGATGCCGGCGGCGGTGTCGGCCAGCAGCAGCTTTTTGCTCAGGCCCAGGATGAACCGCCGCACCCCCCGGGCGGTGTCGGTGAGGGTGGCCCGCCGGGTATGGATTTCGGCGGCGATGTCCCGGTATTTGACGATGGGCCCCGCCACCAGCTGGGGGAACAGGCAGATGTACAGCAGCACCTCAAAGAAGCTGCGGTTCTGGAGGGTGCGGTCCCGGTAGACGTCGATGACGTAGGACAGCCCCTGGAAGGTGAAAAAGGAGATGCCCACCGGCAGCACAATGGCGGGCACCGGCAGGGCCGTGCCCAGCAGCAGGTTCAGATTCTGCACCAGGAAGCCCAGGTATTTATAGAAAGCCAGGGCCCCCAGGTTCACCGCCACCGCCAAAGCCAGGAACAGCCGGCCCCACCGGGGGTGGGTCACCAGCAGCCCTGCCAGATAATTGCACAGCACCGACCCCACCAGCAACAGCAGGTAAAAGGGGTTGCCGAACGCGTAAAAAATCAGGCTGGCCACCACCAGCAGGGCGTTTTTGCACCGGATGCCCGGCATCAGCCAGTTCAGGATGCAGACAACCGGCAGGAAGACGCAGAGAAATACAACGGAACTGAATGCCATCGGTCAGCCTTTCTCCCTTCCTGTCACTGGGGGAATGTATAGACAAAGGGTGCCGTGGCGGTGGTCATCTTGTAGAGGTTCAGGTTCCGCTTGGCGGCGTAGCGGTAGCGGTAGGCGTATTCCAGCTCCACGTCAAACATGTAGGTTTTGCCGTCCTCCCAGGGGATGATCACCCAGGCGTGGTCCTTGTTGTCGTGGCCCACGCCCCCCGAGATGGGGTAGGCCTGGTAGCCCAGCTGCCGGGCCAGGTACATGAAGGCCCCCGCGAAGCTGTAGCAGTTGCCCCGGTTGTTCTGCAGGAAGAACAGGGCCTCATTCATGGTCCAGTCGATGCTGCCCCGGGCGTAGTGGCTCCGGGCCAGATAGCGGCCGTTGTCCCGGACATAGAGGTAAGCGGCCCGGAGCTTCTGCTCCCGGGTCATGGAATCGTTGGTGCACTGGGCCAGCACCTGCTTCACCAGGCTGTCCAGCTGGGCATTGCCCGAGGTGTAGCGGCCGTCGGCGCCGAACTGCAGGCCGTTCCACACACCGTTGGTCAAAAACTCGGCGCCGTCTGCCGGCACGCAGTACAGCTCATTGCCGTAGCTGTAGACCCCGGCGGTGTGGCAGGCAAAGCTGTAGCCGTCGGGCATCACATAATAGAGGCGGCCCTGGATGGTGACAAAGCCGGGGGTGAAGGTGTCAATGGACAGGCCGTCGGTGCTGTAGCACACCTGGCCGTCCACCACCGTAAAGCCGCCCCCCGACAGCGGGGTAAAGGTGACCCCGTCCGGCTCCACATGGTACAGCTTGCCCTCAAAGGTCACAAAGCCCGGGGTGAACTGCTGGTAGACGTCCCGGGCCGCCAGATAGTGGATCTCCCCGTCCACCGTGGCAAAGCCCGGCTGGAAGGGCCCCAGCTGCTGGAAAAACTGGATCACATCCTGGATGCAGTTGGTCTGGTCCTGGGGCTGGGCCTCTGCCGCAGAAGCAGGCACAGCCAGCAGCGCCGCACAGAGCAGGCACAGCCCTGCAGACGCCTTTTTCTTGCTATTCATACACATTACCTCCCCTTTGTGCCCATGCAGACTTCCTGGTTTCAACAAAACCGGGCCCCACAGCATCGTGAGGCCCGGTTTTACGCGGTCATGTCGGCTTCTTTCCATTCTATGCTGCAAAGTGTCTCATGAAGCCGTAAGCCACTCACTTCTGTCTGCACAGGCATGTCTGCCCCAAAGTATAACAAACTTTTTTCTTTCTGTTCACCCAATCCGTCATATTATGTTGGTCGGATATCACAGATTGCAGTTTTCCCTGCAGGCAGGCCGGGCCGCAGGGCCCGGCAAAAAAAGCGGGGGCAGCTGCCGCTGCCTCCGCTTTTCATCCACTGTATCAAGCCCCGGGTCCGCTCACAAATCCGAGAACAGGTCTGCCCGGTACAGCCCTGCCTCCAGCATCCGCCGGAAGGCTTCCTTCACTGCCGGCACATCCTCCTTGTAGGTCATGCCGTACCAGGTGTCGTCGGTCTTGAGGACCTTCACCTGCATTTTGCCTTCCGCCAGCAGCTGGCCGATGAAGGTGGGGATCAGGTACTCCGACTTCAGGGGGTTGGCGGGGACTTCCTTCTGGAAAAATTCCCCAAACCCTTCCTCCAGGGTCTGGAGGAAAGCCGGGGTCAGGCCCCACATGTTCATGGACACCAGAGAATCGGTGTCCAGCTTCACCCCGTCGGCCTCGGCGCCGTCGGCGGTTTTCACAATGTTTTTGGTCTCCGCCACCTTGGTCAGATGGCCCTCTGCGTCCATGGCGCAGATGCCCCGGGTGACCCCGCCGTTGTCCGACAGGGTATTCTTGAGCACAAAACCTGCCATGCAGGCCTCGCCGCCCGACACCAGGTATTCATGCACCGTCCGGAAGCCCTCTTTGCCGTAGTAGTCATCCGCGTTGATGACCAGGAAGGGGGTGTCCAGCACCGATTTGGCGGCCAGCACTGCCTGGCCGGTACCCCAGGGCTTGGTCCGCCCCTCAGGGAAGGCGCCGGGGATGTCGTGCAGGTCCTGGAAGGCGTAGTCCACCGTCACCCCGTGGACGGCGCAGAGCGCGGCGATCCGCTCCCCGATGACTTCCCGGAACTCGGCCTCGATGTCCCTGCGGATCACAAAGACCACATGGTTGAACCCCGCCTCGATGGCATCGTGGATGGAATAATCCATGATGATATGGCCGGCGGCGTCCACCGGCTCCAGCTGCTTGATGCCTGTGCCAAAGCGGGAACCAATCCCCGCCGCCATAATGAGCAACGTTGTTTTCATAGGATGTTCTCCTCTGCTGTTTGCGAATTTTGCGTTTCGTTTGCGAACTGATTCGCCGTACATTCTGAAAAGGACCGCCAGGGTTTCAAAAATCAATTTCCAGTCCGGTCAACTGCAGCTTCCAGATCCACCCGCGCATCGAAAGGTATCTGGCTGCGGCGGGGCTGGACGGAGCCTATAAGATGCCTAGTACCCTTGAGGAGACGGATCAGCCGGGTCAGCTCGTCGATGCTGGTTTTGCTTGCCGGTCATCCGCCGCATGGGCCGGCACCTCTGCCTGGAATGCAGGATTTCCTCGCGGTTCAAATGAAATTTTCCTGTCCCTTTTCAAAGGATCATCGCTGGTATCCACCCAGGCTCTCTCCCGAAAAGGGAAACGCTTTGCATGATTAACCTGTACAAGACACGATCAAAGTATAAGTTATTCTACCATGTCTTATCGTCATTTTCAAGATTTGTTTCCGCATCATTCTGGGAGAAATGCACATTTTTACGGCAAAATTTGTGCAGAATATGGCAAATCAATCGATTCTTTGCGGTCTCTCCCTGTAAAAGTCAGCCAGGGCTCAGCCCTTCGTCCCGGCCCGGGTTCCGGGCCGCTTCTTTGGGGCGGTTTTCCTGCGTGTTCGGACTTCCCCCATCAAATTCGCACGATCGTTTTCTTCTCAGCAGCCATTTATTACAGCGGCTTAATATTGTATCCTGTGCCTCACCTTTTCCAGCAAACTGATGGCCAGCTCGTTTTTCAATGCAACCAGCAGACCGCCATACGTCAAAACGCCGGCCGCAATCTTGATGATCAATCTCATCCATACGACACTGCAAAAATGAGAAATCATCGTGTTGACCGCAACCATCACAACGCATCCAGCCAGTGTCTGTACCATATTTTTTGAAAATACGGGCGCATCCACATAGTTACGAATATCCTTACATTGATACAGACAATAAAAAAGCACAAGAAACTCAGCAATCAACGTTGTAATGGCAGCCCCATTTTGCTTAAAGATGGGAATCAGGAAAAAATTCAAAACAACATTGACGACTGCGCTTATGCTTGTAGCTTGTACATTGTATCGTTCTCTGCCCAGTGGAATGTTAAGGCAGTATGTAATAATCCCCCCGAATATTGCCCCAATTAATGCAATGCTCAATATCTGCAGGGTCGGAATTCCAAGACGATACTCTTCCCCTCCCATCAGAAGGATCACTTCCCTTGAAACGGTCATAAGCCCTACCGCAGATGGCAGCAAAATAAGCATGATATTGGAAAGCAGTTTGGTGAAAACCGACTTTACGTTGTCAAACTCGCCGACTCCTATAAAATAAGATATTCTTGGCACAGTAACCAAATACATGGCCGCAAGCATTTGTTTGACAACATTGTAAATTTTAACAGCGATGGAGTAAATGCCAACGTAATAGTCGCCGCACATCCAGCCAAGCATTGTAGTATCTGCGCTGACATATATCGTTGTAGCTATGCTGTTGGCAAAAAGGGTCAGGATCGGTTTGATATGTTTTTTGATTGCAATCTTTCTGGTGAGCCGAAGCTTGACATACTTTCGGCAATAAAACCAGTTTAAAATACAGACAACCGCTGTGGAAACGACATTCAGCATTGCATAGGCATAATAGTCGTTCTGGTTTTTTACCAGGAGAAAAAGCAGTATCAATGAAATAACATGTGTTATGATGCTTCTAATGGTGATATAGAGGTAATCTTCATAGATTGTATTGAGCCATTCCACTCCCAGGGTCGTGAACAGTATTGTCAAACTGGACAATACAATCAGCAATCTATATCCACTAAACTGCTGTACAAAAACAAGTGAGACTGCCAATGCAGCGTAGGCTATGAATGTAGTAAAAAGATTCAAGGAAAAAATCTGATTTGAAAACTTTTCCAGATCCTCCTTTTTGTTGCGCAGTTTGGCCCCTTCACGCACCGCATAGGATGACACTCCCAATGTGGCAATCAATGAAAAATAACTAACGATCGATGTGGCATAGTTTACCTTTCCCATGCCTTCCACATTCAGAATTCTAAAAGCATACGGATATGTAATAAGCGGGAACAATACGGAAAGGCTGCTCTTAAATGCATTCAAAAAAGCATTCACGCCAAGTGATTTGAATTTTTTATTGTCGCGCTCTTTCATGTGTGGTTTTTCTCCCGATCCATCTCTCTTCTTACATCATCCTATTCCAGAAGATGATGCGTATATTTTCTAAATGTATATTCGAAAATTGCAATGTAAAATGGGACAGCCAAAATTCGAGATCCATCAAAGCAATTCAGAGAAGGCATCGTTGCACATATATATGTAAAAATACCTATAAGAAAAATTTTACAATCACATTGATATCTGAGCCGATACAGGATGTAAACCATCCTGAGCAACAGAATGATATAGATGAAAGCTCCCAACAGACCTTGCCTGTAAAATTGTCCAAGAAAGCCAAGATCATCAAGAAAATAAGTGTTATTGGGTCCTGACCAGATTCTGATCAGCCGGTCTGTATACGGCCTGATCCACCCCATGCCTATCAGGGGATTCCTTTTGGTGAATTCCGAAAAATACTCCATGGCATGGATGCGGGCAAGAGTAGACGTTGCTCTTGGATTGACAGAAGAATCCGTACTTAATATGTTCAGGAAATGATCAAAAACGCCGCAGAAGTATAAAATCAGCACAAGGCAAAAAGCCGCCATATATTTCAACACACTTTTTCTCGAACGTTCCTTATAGAAAAACCACATCATAAAAACAGTAACAAATATGGCCAGTTGATTGGCCCTTGTCATTTCCATATAAAAAAGACTGATCACAACGACTGCCATCACACTCAGCATCACTACTCGTTTATATCCATTTAAAAACTTATAAAAAGCATAACATACAAGCAGCCCTGTCAAGGGTCCCAGTGAAATTCTCAGTCTGTGATTCAGAAAAGAATCCATATCAAATGCCAAAAGTATACTTCCTGTTGTATTGTAGACAGCTGCATGGATCAAAGCCAAAACAATAACAATAAACTGTATGGACAGCACCTTTTTCAGCAGAAAATCCATTCCATAATTTTCAAAATTAATTATAATCAGGCAGGACACAGCCAGCATGACATAAACGCCAGCGGTCATGAACATATCAATTATTGTTTGCTGATATTTGAAAATTGAGTATATGCAAATAATGATCTGCGAAAAAAGCACGTATGTCAAATAATTCCTAACAAAGGGGAACGTATTCCTGATCCTCATAACTCCAGGATAATAAATACAGCAGCCCAGGATGGCAGCAATCCATGTTAAATAGCGCACAGAATTGTCATTGATCGGCAATTCAAAGAGATATAGAAAATGAAAACTGATTAAAGTCAGCAATAAAATTATGATTGTACCTTTGCTTCCGACTCTCAACTTCATAGATGTTTATCCCCTCTTTACAAAAAGACGTAAAACGCTTCCGCCCAAATGCTGAAGGATGATGGTTGCATCGTTGAAAGCAATGACCAATTCCAGCAGCAGACTTTCCCTTTTTCCAAAATATTTATGGCACAAATATCGTCTTGACTGATTTCCATTTTTTCTTGACTGCAGTTTATATCTCAATGATTTTCTTGGTCCACGTATATGATCGTGATAATAATAATCTCCTATGGAGAGCGCATTTACCATGCCAAGTTCTTTGACCTTCAGCGCCAAAATATTTTCCTCATTATACAAAAACGTTCCTTCGTCAAGCCCGCCTATCCTTTCATAGAAGCTTTTCTTCATCATAAAAAACGAGCCCGGAACAGCATCTACATAAGCAACG
Organism: uncultured Faecalibacterium sp.; assembly: GCA_944386015.1. Taxonomy (GTDB): domain Bacteria; phylum Bacillota; class Clostridia; order Oscillospirales; family Ruminococcaceae; genus Faecalibacterium. The sequence continues at coordinate 25,870 of CALWZK010000006.1, read as the reverse complement.
CCATTATCATTGCAAATCAATTTCTGATGCTTCGTTTTAGCCAGAACATAATGTCCCATCGCTGCATCCATTCCTTTGGGGGCATCCCAATAGCATCCATTAATATTTAAAACAGAGTTGGCAATCATCAACCCGGTGATGGCGGCAATTCTTTCATCCGCATCAAGCTGAGCCGATAGATTTTGGAACACTTCCCTGTATCCGATCCTGACATCAGGATTCATAATGCAGACATACGACACATCGCTGTAGTTGCGAATCAAATATCTAAGCCCAACGTTATTTCCAGCCGCGTAGCCTGCATTCCTGCTATTGGCTATTATATCAATCTGTGCGTTGTTCTCGAACCTGGAAGACAAATAGGCAACCGATTCATTTTGCGAGTCATTATCCACAACCACAATTTGAACGGGCGCCCCCAATTCCAGCAAGCATTCCACGCAATCTTCTGTCATCTTAAAATTTTTATAGTTTAATATTACAACACCTGTCTTAAACATGCCGATTGTCTCCAATATTGCGCAGAGCTTTCACAGATCCAGTATTTATCTCTGTTGATTATGATAACAAATTCAAATGCAATCGTTTTTGTCAGCAATATAATTTCTCCAGATCTGAAACTGTATTTCTGATATCAAATTTCCTGGCATCCTCTCTGGCCTGTTTTTTCATATCTAAATATTCTTTTGTTCCAATAAAGGAAACGCATGCGTTTAATTGCGCAGCGAGAGCCTCCGCACAATCCGACTGAACGATAAAGCCGTTCTTCCCTGAATCAATGATTTCGGGAATCGCCCCCTTATTAAATGCGATGCAGGGTACGCCACAGGCCATGGCTTCTATAAGCGTTATCCCAAACCCTTCATTTAAGATGGCAGGGTGAACAAAAAAGTCTGCCGTATTCAACAGTTCCTGTATATCCATTCTTGCGCCGAGAAACTTTACATCAATGGGTCTTTCTGCATTCTGAACCTGTTTTTTCAGCTCATTAAGACTAGGGCCAATTCCTACTACTGTCAATCGAACTTTACTTGGGTCATCCATCTTTGCAATTGCGTCAATCAGGATATGAACTCCCTTGGCTGGAAAAAGCCTTCCCACATATATTAATTCCATGCAATTGCCTGGATTATGGTTTCCAGGAACATACAAATTGCAGTCCACGCCATTATAAACTGTGTGCACTTTCAATGGATTCAAATCAAATTGATCGACGCAGCTCTTATTTACATATTTTGAAATTGCCACGATGGAATCAGCGGCATCTTTCATTTTATTGACAAAATGCCTATGATATAAGTATTTTATTCCATGCGGAATAATATTTTCCGCAGCTCCATGCAGATACATAATCACTTTTATTTGTGGGATATATTTCTTGACAAATAAAGCATGTGTGATTGCAATGGGCGAATTTGAATGGCAAAGAATCACCCCGATTTGATTATCTTTACAATACTTTAATAGTAAGCGTTTGCTTTTTTTCCATTGAAAACGCGGCGTATTTGATATCACAACGGGTACATTTTCCTTTGCCATGGCATCGGCAACTGTGCCCCCGGAAAACAAAAAATACATATAATTGCAATTCTTTGAAACCCTGGCAATGGAACGGCACAGCGTAACTACACCACCCGGATTGCCAGTCAACTGTAAATGCAGCACATTCATTTTCCGCACTCCATGATCTTTCTTATTTTTCTTTTTATTCTCCACAGAATATAGTGGATTGCAGCTTTCATTTCTTTCAGCGGTTCATAGGGATTAAGCTTTTTGATCAGCTGAATGGTGACATCTTCATGGCTTTCTTTAGGCACGAAGCCCCTGTTTGTTATATAATAACATTCATTTTCTCCATCCAGCATCATTCTTCTCTTCTGAATATGAATATACGCAAACTCATCTCTCAATATCGTGCCCTTTTCGGCATAATATCTGTATACATGCCCTTTTTCATAAGCAAACACCTGATACTTATAATTGTTCTTTGCAATTGGCACCTCGATAAAAGCGTCCGAGAGCCGAAACTGAAAATGCTTTGGCGTGATGTCAGCATAATCTCTTCCAAGATAGACCGGTATATTGTGACTGCTGTATATTTTCTGGATTCCCTTTTCTTCGTCAAAAACTGTTATTATTTTGGTTGTAAAAGCATCTTTATAGGAAAGGGCGTTATCAAGCATAAAGCGCTGGTTGTTTTCGCTGGTATTCCTGTAAAGTGTCAAGTGCCCCAGCTGATACAGCTTCTCATATTGCTCCAGCTTTTCTTCCGTCAAATATTTCCTCAAATCGCCAAAAATCAAATCCAGATCGCAATAGCCCCAGAAGTCGTATCCCCTGATATATTCTTCAAAAACAGATCCATACGACGGTTTATAATCGCACAGCTTATACGGTTGATCCAATACAATCTCGAAATCAAATTTAGCTTGTATTCTATTGCGGATCTCCCCAAAGGTTGCGGGAATGAGTTTAACATTCCTCGGCAATCTGTCATACCGGTTATCGGTGAAAATCAAAAAATCAACCGTATCATTTTGTTGGCAGGATTTCAAAAAAAGAGGAAAATAATTTGGAAAAGCTCCAAAATAGCAATTTATCAAGACAATCTTTTTCATCCGTGTCCGTTTCCTATGATTCATTGAAAAAGAATTAACACACCATCATTGATTATGTTCTCATTGTACGCAATATTTGGTTTTTGTCCTTATTTCACAATTGAGATCTCATATGATATAATACCTGTCCGAATTAGGATCGATTTAATGTCCTGCTTCAAGCATGCTTTGGGATACCGGCTAAATATCAAATGATTAAACTTTTTGTTTTTTTCGATCCCATTGAAAAAAGAATTCCTTGTTTTCGGGGGATGTGATGGTTCGCATAATTGCTGATTGTTTTTTATTGCCTTTTCAATGTCGACATCTTTAAGGCAAATATTTGCCATATTTAAAAGTTCTGCGCCTTTTTGGGTCTGTGTCAGTATTAACGAAATACCCTGCCTCTGCTGTTCTTCTGGCAAGTTCGTGCCCCAGGAATCGCCCAGCGTTAGATCTGACACTCGTTGCTTGCAGGCATAGGGACAGCTATAACAATTTTCGGTATAGATCAATGAATTCAAAAATGCAATTGAGTATTTATCACATACGCCATTTGGAACAACACTTTTATGATCTGCATAAATCATAAATTTCGCTTTGATCCGGAACTGAATATCCCGCAGTTCACCCAGCGAGTACCCATATTGGTTCAAGAAAATTTCCAATATTTTGGGTGACGGAGTACCATGGCAAATCAAATCTGCCGTATACAATTGTTCCTCGTATTGTGCCCCTATATAATTTTTCATTGCCGAAACCTGACACGGCAGCCCGGCAAACAGCACCTTCCGGCCCTTTTGCAGAAATTGCTTTACCTTTTTGTACATCCCAACCGGGTTGCTTTTTACATATTTTGAACCGGAAAACTTCTGAAGTTCTCCTTTTGTCTCAGCGAATGCAAAAACAAATTGTCCATCTTTGAACGTACAGGAACACACAACACCGCCGGCTTCAACAAAGGCCTCCGAGACGGCTGTGGCCAGTCCTCCCGATGCGCAGCGGTTCCTCAGCTCTGGTTCCAGAGCCCACCCCTGATACCACTTTGCAGGCAGCTGCTGTTTGGCAGGGTGATTATGCTGACATACAGCATGGCAGGCATTGCAGCCAATACACCGGTCTGCATCAATCACAGCGTTATAAGCGGACAAACGGTCCACGATTGTGACGGCCCCCTTCGGGCAAATATCTACGCACGCCATACAACCGGCGCATTGGTTCAACGCACAGACTGTCTTCATTTCACCCTCCGGGTTTCCAGCAATTAATATTCTATCATATTTCTCAGCAGTTCCAACGACTCTTTTCTTTTCTCTGCCAGCACATGATTTACGCGGGCGTAATCAATTTTTTGCTCTGCAAGCCGGGTATTGCCATCTTCCCTTAGGATACGATCTGACAGACCCATCATTTTGAGAATACTTACGTTTCGTGTTCCTGTTTTGTTGTTGGGCAAAACTTCTACAAATGCCGTATTAAAATTGATGGCAAAAGCAGTGCCGTGGAAAGAATCTGTAATCAGGCACGCTGCATTTTTTATATAGGAGAGAAACTCTCCCATCGATGGGCACCAGATGAGTTTTCCTTCACGGTTAATCTGATGAAAGGACGCAGATACCCGGATCAGCGGCAATCCAAGCGACTTGGCCACCCGAGACGCATAAGCCCCCAGGCGTTCATCATTGTGAAGCTGGTAAATCAGGACATACTTCTTTTCTTGAATTGGCTTTGCCATCGCAGACCAAAAAGCGGCGTCCAATAGCAGCGTCGGGTCCAATACCTGTACGCTGTCAATGCACATCTCATTCAAAAGACCGACTGCACTGTCCTCTCGCACCCCAATATGGCGGTACCGGCTCAGCCACTTTTCAAAAAATTTCGCGGTCGAGTCAGACATTTCCGTGCGCCCAAAACTAGCTGCATAGGCAATCCGTTTTTCTTCTTCCCCTGTAAAGGACAGGCAATAAGCGCTGTCATAGGTCCCGTTCTCTACCGGTCCCCAGACCTGGTCGCTTCCGGTCATGTAGACGTCGGCCAGCGGTTTATCATGCAGAAGCTGTTCATGGTTTGTGTATTTTCTGGTGAGATTCAAATATTGGGACCGCTCTTTCTCAAATCTTTTCCCGGCCGCGATGCTTTCCGGCTGACGCAATGCAAGATATATTGCTTTTTTCAACGGATTACGATTCCACGCCGGTTTTTGTTTGAGCAATGTTTTCTCATGCTGTGTACAGGACTCGTCATCGCGAATATAATCAATGATTTCACAGGAATATCCCAAAGATTCCACAACTTTTTGTGTGGCAAAAGCCTGCAGCAAAGATCCATAATTGGTTATTGCATGTCTTGTTATTACTGCAACTTTCATTCTTTTTCCCACTCTATGTTCGATTGCAACCATCTCTTTTTGTAACGTTCTCCTGCATCCCAACTTTTTTGCAGGCTTGCCCGCCGCTGTTGCATAGGGTTCGACATCCTTCGTTGCCACACCGCCGGCTGCAATCAAAGCGTCATGCCCGATATGAACGTTATGGGGGTGCGCCAAGATCCACCACTGCCAAAACTACGAAAAGCAGGGTGTTTATGGAGATATTCAGCTTTTTTCTATGCTGCTTTTCGACTGCCATATACCAATTGCAGGAGATAAAAATGGGATATGATTATGTGTTTCACATTATTGGTTACCGCTTCATCTGCTCTGCAACATCAGCATCCACGATTTCTTCCCCGGTTTTATACTTCAGCTGTTCCCTGCTGGCCTCACTCAGGCCATCGTTGACCACAGCTCGCAGGTCACAGGTACTGCACTTGTCCAGTTCTTCTCTGGTAACTTTGCCGTCCCGATAATCACGGCAAATCTTTAATTCATACATGCTGTAGGGATGCCTGGTGAAGAGTGCCTTGAACTTGTGAATCAAAACCCAGGCGGCAGGTTTCCAGATGTACTTGTGCATGGCAGGAGAGACCGACCCGATCATCCAGCACTGACGGTCACAGCAGCGAACCTTTGCGCGAACCTTCTCAGCTTCCGGGCTGTTCCACAGCTCGTCCCAGCTCTGGGTGTTCAGGTTTCCCATGACTTCCTTATCTTTGGTGCCATTGCAGGGCATAACATCGCCATAGGGGTCAATGAAGAAGGTATCAAAGCTCATATCACAGGGCAGCAGACGTTTCTGGCCGTAGATATAGTTGATCAGGCCATGGTTAAAGTAAGCTCGAAACCACTTTTTGGGGCTGCTGCTGCGCAGCAGCTCGTTGATGAGATTCTCAAAGTTTTTCGCCACCATGGGGCGGTCGTGAATGATGTTCTTTGCCTCCACAAAATAGAAGCTGTTGTGAAGGGATGCCGTTGCAAATTCCATTCCCATTTCGTTGGAAATGTTGTACAGCGGCACAAGGTCAGGCGCATTTTTGTCCTGCACCGTCATGCCGAATCCAACATCTTTCATCCCCATTTCCTGCAGCGTTTTAAGGGTCTGATAGCCGCGCTGATATCCATTCTGCAGGCCGCGAATTTCGTCATTTGTCTGCTCCAGCCCTTCGATGGAAATGCGGATGCCAATCTGGGGGAATTCCCTGCACAGATCCACAATGCGGTCGGTAAAAAAACCGTTTGTGGAAATGACAATACGGTCCGACTTCTGATACAGCTCACGCACAATCTCTTTCAAATCCGTGCGGATAAACGGCTCGCCGCCTGTGATATTGGTAAAATACATTCGGGGCAGTTTCCGGATCGTTTCAACGCTGATTTCCTCTTCCGGCCTGGAAGGAGCCTTATACCGGCTGCACATGGTGCAGCGCGCATTGCAGCGATATGTAACAATCACTGTGCCATTCAGTTTTTTCTCACTACGGTTATCCATGAAATCTCCCTTTTATCTGTAAATCTGCATCAGTTTTTCGCAATACCGATCTATCGTATCAAACCGGATATCTTTGCAATTTACACTGTATTGTCTGCATAGCTCCCTGTTATTCCAGAGCTTCCAGATCTTATCCTTCAAATCGGCTGCATTGCCGCTTTCAAACAGCTCACCTGTTCTGCCTGCCTGGATCAGCTCCGGGATGCCGCCGATATCGGCCCCCAGAACCGGTGTGCCGTACATTTGGGACTCCATGACAGAGAACGGGCCATTCTCATACCACTCGGACGGACAGACAGAGAACTGTGCCTCCCGAATCAGCTTTTCCAGTGCTTCGCCCTTTTGAAATCCAGCATTCTTAATATTTTTGATCCCTTTAAGGCTTTCTTCCATCGGTCCGCTGCCAGCAAAAACAAATGGAATCCCGGGCAGCATTCCGGCTGCCTCGATCAGCGTTCCGATCCCCTTTTCTTCCGAGAACCGCCCGAAGTACAGGACATAATCCTTCTTCTCTGTCTCCTTCCACTCTGCCCGATCGATGAAATTATGCATCACCAAAGTCTTTGCTGCAAACAAGGGATTCGTATCCATTTTGCGCTTCATAAACGCGGAGCAACAGATGATGGTGTCGATGTACTTGTATGCACCGTTCCAGTTCCAGAACACCGCTTCCATCATGCCGATCGCACTTTTCGCGGCGGAACCGTGAATGCACTTTCCCTTCACGCAGTTCACGAAGTGGCCGCCGAGGCACTTTTCGCAGTTTTGGCGGGTCACAGGATTATTGAGCATGTGGTTGGGGCAGACCAGCTGGTAGTCATGGGCTGTGAAGACAATTTTGCACTTTTTCCCCGTCTGTCTGCGCCACTTCACAATTTCCAAAAGGATGGAAGGGGTCAGCTGATAGTTGAAGTTGTTCAGATGGCAGACGTCCGGCTGAAAATCATCCAGTACTTTGCGCAGCTGGACCCGGGCTTCCCTGCTGTAAATGGTCTTGATGGGGTAGGCCAATTTTGCCAGCCTGGAACCGCCATGGAAATCCATATCACTGGTGTAAGCATTGACGCGATTGCCAACACAACGGCCCTGGTGCTCCATGCCAAAATATTGCACCTCGTGCCCCTGGCTTTTCAGGTAATCCCCCAGCTTGAAAATATAGGTTTCACTGCCGCCATTCGGGTAGAGAAACTTGTTGATCAAAAGAACTCTCATACACTGGTCCTCATCTTATGACCGATACAGCATCAGCGTCTGCTGCACCACCGCATCCCAATGATACTTTCCGCAGATAAAATCCGATGCATCCGCCTGATACGCACGCACCATCTCCGGATGGTCACAAAGGTTCTGCAGATGCTGTTTCAAATCAGCGACATCGCCCTTTTGAAAAGAAAGGCCATGGCTTTCCACCACTTCGGTGCATTCCGGGATATCGCTTGTAAGACAACAATTTCCATAGCTCATGGCCTCCAGCAAACTCAGGGGCATCCCCTCCAGATCGCTGGGCAAAACATATACATAGGCATTGCTGTACAGTTCCTCCAGAAGTTCTCCCTGTACAAACCCGGTGAACAGAATCCGTCCATCCTCGGATGCAAGCTCCTTGAGAGACTGCATATATTCATCGCTGTCGGACCCTCCGCCTGCAATTACAAGTTTTTTGTCCGTCACAACCTGCTTGAATGCTTCAATCAGATAGTGTTCTCCCTTTTCGGGCACAAGCCGGCCCAGAAACAAAAGATAGGAATCCTTCTGCAGGCCAAACCGGCGAACAATGGCATCTGCCCCGCGCTTTTCGGGCCGGGTGACGCCATTGGGAATCAAAGCGGTATCTCTGTTATACTTTTCCTTAAAGTAATGCTGCACCTGTTTGCTGAGCACAATGATTTCATCGGCCCACCTGGCAGCCATCCTTTCGCCAAAATGGATATACCGGGAGGCAAAGGCGCCCTTCCATTTTTCCCGCTGCCAATCCAGGCCGTGAATTGTAACAATGACCCTTTTCCCCGCCAGACGGGGCAGCCAGCAGAAAACCGCAGGGCCTTCGGCGTGAATATGCACCACATCGTAGTTTCCAAAGGCGCTGCAGACTGCTGCAAAGAACGAGGCGCTTACAGCTGCCAGGCCTTTTTTCTGGATGGTGGGGACCGTCTTGATCCGCACGCCCTTGTATTCTGACCGGTCCTGCACGTCGAACTGCGCCCCGCTTACATGGTGGCCCTTTCTATTATAGCAGGTCACCCTATGTCCTTGTTTTGCCATTCTGACTGCAAGCTCTTCCACCACAATTTCAATGCCCCCTTCTCTCGAAGGGATGCGCTTGTGGCCAAACATTGCAACCCTGAACGACCGCTTGTCCTGCACCTTCAGTAAATCTTTTGCAATCCCCATTTGTCTCTATTATTTACGTAAGATAGATGTTTGTCAACGCTTTACGCCCCATACATTCTGAACACAGCCACGACGGTCAGGGCTATCAATTTCCAGTCCAGCCAAAAGCTGCAGTCCTGTATGTACTTGAGATCCAGGTCCATCCATTCATCAAAGGTCAGCTCGTTGCGGTTGGGCTGAATCTGCCAGTAACAGGTGAGCCCCGGCGTCACATAAAGCCGCTGTTTCTCATAATCGGTATACTCTGCCACTTCCCGGGGCAGCGCCGGCCGCGGCCCCACAATGCTCATATCGCCCTTTAAAATATTGACCAGCTGCGGCAGCTCGTCGATGCTGGTTTTGCGGAGGAAGCGGCCCACCCGGGTCACCCGGGGGTCATCTTTCATTTTAAAAACAGGCCCGTCCATTTCATTTTGAAGCAAAACTTCCTGCAGCTTGCTTTCTGCATCGGGGACCATGGAACGGAACTTATAGCATTTGAACACTTTTCCGTCCCGCCCCACCCGGTCCTGGGAGAAAACCGGGCTGGCCCCCGGGCTGTCAATCCAGATGGCAAGGGCTACAATCAGCATGGGAATGGCCAGGACGACCAGTGCCAGCAGCGAAAACACAATATCCTGCCCTCTTCGGATCACCCAGTAAAGACGCCTGGATTCCAGCACCTGTTTCCGATCCAGCCAAATCTCTTGCCTTACTTTTTCTTTGCCTGGCAAGATTTTGACAGCAGCCGCTTCCATACTCTTATTCTCCTCTGTTTCTGTTTGTATCTTTGTTTCGATCGATTGCATCTATACCCCTCAAATTCATCCAAAAAAACCGCAATTTGTTAAAAAAAGCACAAAATAAAAAGGCTGCTCCATTTACACGCTTCTTTGCGTTGGGAAAGCAGCCTTTTATGCGTTTCGCAGCTATTTCAGAACTGGCTGCCATCATCTGAAACAGCTGTTTTTATCCTACTTAAATTAGCCCTGCACCTGAGAACGAGCCATAATCATAACAGGACCAGAGGAGCGCACGGTCAGATAAACGACGCCGTTCACCACACGCACCGGCACCAGATAGGAGTTGCCGTTGCGGTCCCAGCAGACAGCAACCAGCTGGGTGCCATTGGCCACGCCGGGCACAGAAATTGCCACCTGCACACTGCCGCTCTGGGCAATTGCGGTCTCAGCGCTGGGAGAGGCAGCCACATCATACAGTGCAATCGGGGTATAGGCATCAGCGCTCTCCCCCACGGCAGCCTGGAACTGAGACGCTGCCGCAGGAGCAGTGTCAGCCAGCAGCTGCTCAGTAGAAGTAGCAGCGGTCACCTGGTTGTACAGGTTATTCAGCTGACCGTTGGCTGCATAGGACAGACCGCTGTCGGTGGGAGCCGCTGCCAGCTGTGCGCCAGTGGCACCAGGGTTGGCTGCATCCACAGCGGCGTTGGCTGCCAGAGTTTCGGAAACCGGGGTCACCTGGATCACGGCGGCAGAAGCATCCTGAACCTGGGAGCCAGTGGGCGTGGTCACCGCAATGGTAGTACCAGTAGTGGTGGTAGTGGTGCTCTCGGAAACGCCTACTTCACTCTGGGTGCGGCTGGGGCGCCACTCCGCTGCCAGGGTCTGGCCGCCTGCTGCGGCCGCCATGGCGCAGACCAGCGCAATGCAGGTGATGCCGACTGCCAATTTCTTTTTCATCTCACGTACCTCTGTGTTTTCTTTATTCATCGTTCTTTTTGTCGCGGGAATGACTGGGGCCATCGTTTTCCCTGCTGCGTCGATAGCCATAGGGATAGCCGCTCTTATACCCATAGCCGGAGTGATAGTATCTGTGGTAGTAGGGGTTGGAGCGGCCCTTGATGTCAGCCCGGTTCAGCACAACCCCCAGCAGCGGACTTTCGGCCCGGTTCAGCATCTGGACCGAATGTTCCACCACCTTCCGGCGCGTCTTGCCGCTGCGGACCACCAGGATGCTGCCGTCGCAGTGATGGGTCATATTCAGGGCATCCGCCACGCTGCCCAGCGGCGGGGTGTCCACCAGGACATAATCGAACTGTTTCTTGCAGTATTCCAGCATCCTGGAAAAGTTGGGGTTTTCCAGCAGGATATTGGGGTTGGCAACAGACCCGGTCACCGGGATCATATAGCCATTGGGGATATTGGTCTTGTAAATGACATCTTCGATATTCGCCAGCCCTGCCAGGCAATGGGCAGCCCCCACCAGTTTTTCGTTGTTGACGCTGCTGATGCCATACTTGCGGCGCATTTCAGAATTGCGGAAGTCGCAGTCCAGCAGCAGGGCCCTGGCCCCAACCCGCGCCATCATCTTCCACAGCTGCATGGTGATGAAGCTCTTGCCCTCATTGGGCACGCTGCTGGTCACCATGATGGTTTTGATCTGATCCCCACAGAAGCCCAGATTGATCCGCAGCTGGTTGAGCGCCTCGGTCATGTCAAAAGGGAGCTGGGGCAGCTTTTTGATTTCCAGTTCTTTCATGTTGCTTCCCTTCCCTTCCGCAGGCCGCGTTTTTTCTGATCCTGGTTAAAATCTCCCAGGTCCCCTTCCGGGATGACGGCCAGAGGCTGGATGCCCAGATACCGCTCCACATCGTCCGGCGTCATAAAGGTGTCGTTCATCAGATACCGGGCGGTCAGGATGCTGCAGCAGATCGCCGCACCAATGATCCCGCCCAGCAGGATGTTTTTAGAATAGCTGGGGCTGGACTTGGAAGTGGGCGGGATGGCCTCTTCCACCAGATTGGGCTCATCGGTCTCCATAATTTCAGGCAGGTAGATGCAGGCCTGGGCCACCAGTTCGTTGGCGATGTCTGCCGACTTCTGGGGATCCGGGCTGGTCACCTTGATTTTCAAAATTCGGGTGTCGGGGGTATTGGTCACCTCGATCATATCCCGCAGCGCCTCCACCGGCATCGCCTTTTTTCCCTCATCCTCTTTCAGTTCCAGGTTGGCGATCACGTCCTCCAGCAGGGGCCGGCTCAGCAGAAGCTCCTGGTAGTCTGCGGTCAGCTGGGCGCCGATCTGCAGGTCGGTCAGGTTGACCACCGAGTTGTTGGAGGCCGAAACAATATAAATGCTGGAGGTTGCCTCATACTTGGGGGTCATCAGGAACCGCGTCACCCCAAAGGCAATGGCCGCCCCCAGGATCAGGCAGAGCAAAATCTGCCAGGCGTGCCCCCACAACAGATAAAACAACTCCACAAGGTCGATGGCATCATCGTCGTCCTGCCGCCGCACAACCTGTGCTGTGGGCCGGTTGAAAGGCTGGTTTTCCATAGCTCTCCTTTCCTGGTTCAAATTTCCTCGTAAAACAGCTGAAGAACAGTCTGCTGCAGGCTGTCTTCGTCCAGATAGTAGGCCCAGTAGCCATCCTCTACCGTATTCTCGCCGTCGATGGTCAGCAGGGGCAGTTCCCGATAGGATTTCAGCCGGTCTGCAATATCTGCCGCCGTGCCGCTGGCAATGTCGGTGATCACATAGTCCGACAGGGCATCATAGGCAGTCACCGCAAAGTCAGGGGACCTATCTTTGACTTTGTCCCCGAAGGCTTTCAGGAACTGCCGCTGGCGGCCCATCCGGGCCAGGTTGGTCTGGTCGTCCACGTCCTTACGGGTGCGGACATACTCAAAGGCCTGCTCCCCATCCAGCGTGATGGTCTCCCCCTCCACCAGGGAAGGGTCCACAGCGGAGAAGTCCGAGGTGACCGTCAGGGTAACCCCGCCCACCAGGTCCACCAGGATCCCGACGCCCCCCATGTTCAGAGAGAAGTAGCCGTCGATGGGCTGGTCATCCAGCATCATCGAAACGGCTTTCACGTTGTTTTCGCAGCTCTGCTCCCGGCCATTGCCATAGGCATGGGCCAGGGCAATCTGCTGGCGGATGGTATAGGGCACGGTGCCCATCATGCTGATGACCGGCACTTCCACCATGCTGTCCCGGTTGATTTGGAGAATCTGCCAGGTCTCTGCTTCGTCGTCCAGCACCAGCAGCATCTGTGTATCCGCCTGGCCCCCGGCGATATAACTCTGGGTGCCCACCGCCGGCCCCATCTCGTCGATGCCCAGGAACAGGTAGCTCTTGATCCTGGGCCGCTGGCGGTAGGTTTTGCCCCGCCAGGTGATCTCCTTTAACTCTGCCTGGGTCCGGTGGTCGCTGGTCGTGTAGCTGTCAGCGGCCTCCACCTGCTCCTGACTGTCTTCCCAGCGGCCCAGAGCATAGGCCCCGCCGCCCAATGCGGCACCCGCCAGAACCACCACGCCGACTGCCTTCAACAGGTCCCGCCGGCTGATTTTCCTTCTTCCGTATCGGCTCATGGAACCACCTTTTCTGCTGCCGGCCCAATCAGCCCGGCGGCACTCTGGTCCATCTTCATCAGAAATGCTTCTCCCAGTTTCCGGGCCACAACTCCTCTGCCTTCTGCCAGGTTGGGCGGGCGAGTGGTAAGGTTGTGGCAGTCGCTGCCCAGCAGCGGGTATTGGGTTTCCTGCAGCAGCTTCAATCCCAGCTTACGGGTGCGCCAGCGGATCAGCGTTCCGGCATTCACCTGAAAAGCAACCGGAAGTTCTGCCAGTTCTTTCAGTCTCCAGACGTTGTTCTTGCTGCCGCAAAACCGCTCCGGGTGCACCAGCACCACATGAAGCCCACGGTCCAGCACCAATGCAGAAACTTCCTCGATCTGGAAGTCATTCCACTCGGTGAAGGGCATCTCCAGCATCAAGGTTTTGGTATCCCGGATGCACAGCCGCTCCAGGCCGCCCCGCTCGCTGATCCCTGAGAAAAAGGCCACCTCGGCCGCCGGGATCATCTCAGGCAGATTGCCATCCGGCAGGGCGGCCCGCAGCTTTTCCAGGGCTGTGGCCCGTCGCTCACAGAAGGTCGAGATCGAATTTTGGTCGGCGTAATAATGGGGTGTCACGCAGACCGCGCCGATTCCCTGCTCTGCCTGCCGGCGCAGCATGGCAAGGGAGGTTTCCACATCCGGGCTTCCATCGTCCATACCCGGCAGAATATGGCAATGTAGATCTATCATCGGTCGGGTCTGCATTCAGACGATCGGTCCTTTCTGCCGGACAAATTCCGCAATACCGCATTTTCCAAAAACTGGAAGGCGTTTTCTTACTTACAAGAGCTTCCGCATATTCCCATGCAAATGCATAAGCATTGTACCATGATTTTCCAATGTTTTCAAGTTGTATCCATCCAGCTCCGTCCAAATTATTGCGATTGTACAGCAAATTTCATATCAAACAATCCATGTTGTTTCTCCGCCCATCGGGAGATCGGCGTCATAAACCATATATTTTATGCAGAAATATGCAAAACCGTCGTATCTCATGCCGAATTTCTCTCCTATCATGCAATGGAGCCCGGCAAACCCGGCAAAGTTCCCCCAGCCTGTAAGGCAGCAGGACCGTGACATGCAGGGTTTGGATGATCGGCCTTTCACTCCCCATACATGTTGAAGATCGCAACAATGGTCAGAACAATCAGCTTCCAGTCCAGCCAGAAATTGCGTTCCTGTATGTATCGGAGGTCCAGATTCACCCACTCATCAAAGGTCAGCTCGTTCCGGTTGGGCTGAACCTGCCAGTAGCAGGTCAGGCCCGGCTTGATGTAGAGTCGCTGCTTTTGATACTCGGTGTACTGCTCAAACTCCCGCGGCAGCGGAGGCCGCGGCCCCACAATGCTCATATCGCCCTTTAAAATATTGACCAGCTGCGGCAGCTCGTCGATGCTGGTTTTGCGGATCAACCGCCCCACCCGGGTAATCCGTGGGTCCGCTTTGATTTTGAAAACCGGCCCGTCCATTTCGTTTTGCTCCAAAAATTCCTCCAGCTTTTCCTCTGCATTCGGCACCATGGAACGGAACTTGTACAGCTTGAACCGTTTTCCATCCCGGCCCACCCGTTCCTGTGAGAAAACAGGACTGGCTCCCGGGCTGTCAATCCAGATCACCAGGGCCACAATCAGCATGGGGATGGCCAGCACAACCAAAGCCAGCAGAGAAAAAAACACATCCTGTACCCGCCGCATCGCCTGATACACCCGCTTTTCCTCTGACAGCTTTTCACGATTCAGCCAATATTCTTTTTGGGGTTGATTGGATTGCGCCAAAGGCGCCAAACCGGAACTGGATCTGTCCGGTTCCTTATTGAAATCTGTCCGCATAACAACCAGCTCCACAAAGTTCCCCTTATTCTTCCGTTACACCCAATGATGCAAAACAAAAAGCCGCTCTTCCGCACCGTTTTATGCCGGAAAGCAGCCCTCTGTTTCTTTTTTCTGCCTTTACAGGCAGAAGCCTGTGGGCCGGCTCCCCTTTTCAAGAGTGAACCGTCAATCATACGCCGCAAACGTATCATCCTGCCCTGTGCACGCCATGCAGCCGGCCATGAGTCAGCTGCTTTGCTATCGGTCCATGCAGGATTTTTCTGTTGTGCAAAAGGTCTATCGTTCAGCCCATTTTGTTTTTCTGGTCATATTTTCATTCAAAAACGCGGTCATTTTCATGTAATTTGCTATTTTTTATATTGTAACATGAACCAGGCAGGAGTGCAATAGACGAAACTATTTGCAATCTGTTTTTGGGCCTGTCATGCTCCTGATTGCAAAAACCGGCAGGCCGCCGCAGCTTCTCTCAAAACTGCTTGTGTCTGCCGGCTTTATTTGACGCTTTTCCGCCTTTTACATAACAGCCGTCATATTTTTCTGACTGCATCCAGTTCTTCCTTGACCTGTTTTCTTTTTTGAATGCCTCTCTTTGCAATTCTCCAGATGGGCGCTGCCGGCATCAGCCACCGGTGCCGAAACAGAAACGGTTCATACTCTTCGCACCAGGCTTCCATATAAGCTTTGTCCGGGAAAAGCCGCCGCATCAGATATCGGATCTTCATACCGGCAGAAATTTCATTTTGAGGCGGCTGATTTCTTTGAATTCTGCCCTTCCATAATTTTCGCACGTTTACGTATGCGGAACTGGAAATCAGTTCTTCCAACACAGCCAGTTCTTCCCCGGAAAGCTTGTCAAACAGTACGGCAGCAGACTGTGGATTAAATACTTTTTGTGCCAGATGATCCATTTCATGCTCGAATGTGAGAAGCCCCATCCGGTTCAGTTCCTGATCCAGATAACTGCGATTCATGCCGCGCTTTTTCTGATTGCAAATATAGAGGTCAAGCAAAAAACGAAGCCCTGTGCCCAGGGTATTGTAATGTTTATACCCGTGTGCAACAAGATACAGATAGAAATCCTCATCCGTCATACAGTATTCATAGGATTTTCCCTCTTTCTGAAACAGCCTGTTTTTAATGTTGCCGTAATACTCTGCAAGCTGCGACTGCCCGCCTTTCTGAAACAAACTCACATGCATTTCAAAATTGTAAATTGGCTTCTTGTGATATTCATCATGATTGCTTTTTTGAAAGTTTTCCACCTCAAATCCCTGCTCTACAAACCAGTCATGTACTTCCTGGCGAAAGGAAGGATCAAACAGGATGTCGTTGTCCGCCATCTGCCGCATCCCATATTTAGGATACATTTGAGACAAGACAACTCCCTTTAAAGCCACGTGCCAAATCCCCCGCTCCTCCAAAAAGGCAAACAGCTGCTCCCGCATAGAATCCATCATCAGGTTTTTTGCAATGGCCTTATTTTTTTCCTCTTTCCATCGTGAAAGCACATGGTTTTCATCCGGGATCCGGATCTCAGGATCGGATTTCATCAGGCTTTCCATCGCCATGCAGGTCAGAGCTTCAAGACTTTGGCTTTTGCTTCTGGCATAAACCTTTTCCAGGTCCATCTTCGCAACACGCGCCGGGTCCGGCACCATGGAATTAATACCGCACTGAGCCAAATACAGCATATCCCAGGCAGCCGCAATCCACTTTTCTTTTTCCAGGGCTTGCTTTTTCTTTTTCAACCAAGTACTCCTTCCATTCCCGATGAGAGCCATTTTCCGCAGCAAATGGCATATTTGCAGCGGTCTTCCAATGTCCCGTCCTGATTCCATCCGGGCCTCTCCATATTCCTGCCTTTTGGATCACGCAACAAAAAGCGGTTCCCTTCACAATGCCTGAAAAGATCCCGCACCTTCGCCCAGCTTGTCTGATCCTGGCAAGAGGCCGGGGAAAGGCTCCGAACCTTTTTTGCAGCGCATCAAAACCACATTGATTGGTCGTTTTATTATATCATACGCCGGTGATGACCACAAGTTATCCAGGGAATATGCCATGTTTTTATTTTGCAGACCGGTTGTGCATGGCCGCCGGCCGGGATGCCACCCCGGCCCGGCGATCTCTTCCTTATGTTTTTATCCATATACAGATACAGACTTTAAAAGAACTTGCAAGCAGCCATATTTCGTGTATACTTTAAACAGATAGCCATGGAACCATGGCCGGAAAGAACAACTCTGAAAGGGCAGAGGCCAACATGAATAAATTGGGATTTATTTCCAAAAAAGATCTGGATGACCAAGCACAATGGAGCGGGACCATTCGTTTCGTCAGGGATGTTTTATCCAATGACTATCAAATCATTCCGATCATTGTCAAAGAATGTCTGATTCATAAAGCTGTTCAGAAAGCCATCCGAATCATCACGCATAACAAAATCAGACGGTTGCGATGGCTCCCCATTGAATCTTTGAAATGTCAAAAAATGGTTGCGCAAGCCGCAGCAGAGGGTTGTGAATTGTTTTTTGCGCCGGCGGCCTCAGATCTGATTGCAGATTTAAAAATGCCGGCGAACACAAGATTAATCTATTTAAGTGATGCAACCTATCACGCCATGATCGATTACTACTTCTTTGAATCTGCACACGATCAAAAGGTTGGAAATTTACAAGAAGGCAGAGCCCTTCAAAACGCCGATGAAGTCATCCATTCCAGTGACTGGGCCAAAAACGACGCCATAAACCACTATGGCATCGCGCCGGAAAAGATCCATGTTTTGCCTTTTGGCGCAAATTTAAAAGATCAGTACAACCCACCCAAAAAAAGAAAGGGCACAGACGATTCGTCCATTCATTTGTTGTTTTGCGGTATGGATTGGGAGAGAAAAGGAGCCGACCTGGCTTTGGAATGCCTCAGGATTTTAAATGCATCGGATCAAAAGCGCAGATACGATCTGACCATCGTTGGTTTGGATGCTCCGGAAGGAACTCATTATGAGAATGTCACCTTTACAGGGTGGCTCAATAAAAACATTGCAGCCGAGTATGCCAGAATGATTGCGTGCTACCGGAAAAGTGACGTATTTATTCTTCCTACAAAAGCAGAATGTGCCGGTATTGTTTTTGCCGAAGCGGCCATGTATGCTTTGCCCGCCTTTACTTATAGTACGGGAGGAACGGCCACTTACGTTTTGGATCGCGTTACAGGCCGGTGTCTGCCTGCAGGTTCAACTGCAGAAGATTTTTCAAATGCAATCCGGGAAATGTTTGATCAAAATATGTATCTGAAATATTCCATGCAGGCCCGAAAATATTATGAAGAAAAATTAAACTGGAACGCATGGCTATCTGAATTCAAAAAAATAGCAAAGGGCTAAGCCCCAGTCATTTCAACACAGCTGTTCCATTTTATGCAAACCAACCGGGCATAAAATCCATTGGCACAGGATGTATTTGCGCAAGATGCGGGCAGAAGAGCAGAATAAAAAGCACCTGGATCCCCTGGGAATGAGGCACCTTTTTCAGGATTGTAAAAACCGGTTTCCCGCATTTCGATCCCGTCCAAAGCACCCGCGCTGCTTCAGGCAAAATTGTCCGATAAACCGTGCAAATCCTTGTGATCACTTGCTTTTTTTAAGCTGTTGTGTTAGCATATTATTGAATATAAACGATTTGCAATGGAGGCGGAAAGAATGGTCGCGCAGGCTCGCAACGATCACTCGGTACAAGGTGCAGTATACTATGTCCTGAAACAAGGAATCCTGACGTTACAGCTGGCCCCCGGCACCGTCATGAGCACAAAGGAAATGGCAGATCGCCTGCATGTAAGCCGGACCCCGGTTCGGGAAGCATTCATCCGGCTGCAGGGAGAAGAGCTGGTGGATATCATCCCCCAGCGGGAGACGGTGGTGTCCCGCATCAACCTGGCCCGGGTGGAACAGGAACGCTTTGTGCGGGAAAGCCTGGAGCTCCCTGTCATAGAATTGTTTTTGCAGAACTGCAAACCGGAACACTTCGCACAGATTCGTCAGAGTATTGAAGAGCAGAAGCGCTGCTATGATGAAAAACGGTATGCCGACTTTGTGGGGGCGGACAATCGGATGCATCAGGTTTTCTTTGAGGCGGCGGGCCAGCAGCTGGCCTGGGAATTGATTATGAATTCCAACGGCCACTATAACCGCATCCGTGTCCTCACCGTCCAGGTGGAGGACACCATCGTCAACGCCATCCGCCAGCATGTCCGCATTCTGGAGAAGATGGAACACGGCGACCTCGACGGGGTCCGCCAGGAAATGAACAGCCACGTCAAACGCATTAACTATGAAAAAGCAGACCTGATCAGCCGCTATCCCGATTACTTTAAAACCGGCGATGAACCGGTGGGGATTCAAATCGGCTCCCTGTAACTGCACAGCTTCCCCAAAGATACAAAACCCGTCCTGCAGGCTAACCCCTGCAGGGCGGGTTCTTTTTTGTTCCGGGCTATTTCGAAAATATGCACAAAATACTTTAAACATAATCGTTTGTTTTGACCGATCGGCATTGACATGTCAGCATGTTAACATATTACTAACAGGCCTGACGTAAAAAATTGAAGGAGGTTCATCAATCAAATGAAGCATTTAAACATTGTCAAACGCGGATTGACTTGCTTCACTGCATGTGCGCTGCTGGCGGGACTCCTGAGCGGCTGTTCTTCCCAGACCAACGGCGGCAAACTGGTCAAAGTTGCCATCTGCGTGTCCAGCCAGACCCCTGCGGCCATTGCGATGGAAGAAGTATTCAAGCCCATGGTGGAAGAGCAGACCAACGGCCGCTACGACATCCAGCTGTACGATTCCGGCGTGCTGGGCAGTGAAAAGGTCACCTACGACTACACCCGCAGCGGCATCGTGGAAATGTGCGTCGTAGGCACTTCCATGTGGTCGGAAACACCGGTGATGGCCATTCCCGATTTTCCCTTTGTGTTCCGGGATGTGGAGCACGCACGGCGCTGCTATCAGGGAGAACTGGGCGACTACATCACCGAAGAAGTCGAGAAGGAACAGCCCGTGCAGCTGCTGAGCTGGTTCCCCAACGGCGCCCGTGAGTTTACCTCCAACAAGGAGCTGAACAGCCTGGATGATTTCAAGGGCCAGAAACTGCGGATGCCCAACAACCCCATCCATGTCCGGCTGGCTGAGAGCCTGGGCGCCAACGTGGTGATTATGGACATGGGCGAAGTCTTTACCTCTCTGGAGCAGGGCGTGGTGGACGGCCAGGACAACCCCCTGTCCACGGTCAGGAGTGAGGGCTGGTATGAAGTACAGGACTATGTCTACTACACCGACCACATCATCACTTCTCTGGAGCTGTTTGCCGGCGACGAGCTGTGGAACAGCATGGACCCCGCTGACCAGCAGGTATTTCAGGAGGCAGCCAAGGCCGCTTCGGATGCTGCCTGGGATATGTACATCGACCAGATGGAAGCAGACCGTCAGTTTATGATCGACGAAGGCCTTACCGTCACCGACCTGACCGAGGAGGACCGCGCCGCCATGATCGAAAAGATTCAGCCGGTCTACGATTACCTGGATTCCCAGTATGAATGGGCCCCGGCCGTTCGTGAGATGATCAATAACATCGAATAAGGAGGGCACCATGAAATCCTTTCTGGACAAACTTTTCAAAGCCATCGATATCCTCACCGGCATCGTGACAGGCTGCATGGTTCTGTTCGTGTTCCTGAACGTGGTGCTGCGCATCTTCTTCAACTCCGGCCTCACCTGGTCGGAAGAGCTGTCCCGCTATCTGTTCGTGTTTGTCACCTACATCGGCGCCATCAGCGCCATGCGGTCCGACGACCACATGACCGTTGACATCCTCACCGCCAAAGCCAGCCCCCGGGTGCAGCTGGTCCTGTATGTGGTTTCCCAGGCGATCATCACCGCACTGATGTGCATCCTGGTCCACGGCTCGGTCAAAATGGTGATCCAGAACGTGGCATCCCGCACTGCAGCCCTGGGCATCTCCTACGCACTGCTGTACAGTGTGGGCATCATCACCGGCGTTTCCATCGCCATCCTGGCTGTGGCCAACATTGTCCACGCTCTCACCCACCCCGACGAAATTTCCAGCATGGTAACCGGCTCGGTTGAAGATGCAGAATCCGCCGCGCAGCCGGACGACGACAAGGGAGGTAACAAACAATGACGTTGGTGGTATTCCTGGCCGCGCTGGTGGGCGGCATCCTGATCGGGGTTCCCATCTGCTTTTCCCTGATGTTCAGCGGCGTGTGCATGATGCTGTTCCTCAACGGCTTCAACGCCCAGATTCTTTCCCAGAACCTTTTTTCCGGCGCCGATTCCTTTTCGATGATGGCCGTTCCCTTCTTCGTGCTCACCGGTGAGCTGATGAACCGCGGCGGCATCACCAAGCGGATCGTCAATTTTGCCAACGCCCTGGTGGGCCATGTCCGCGGCGGCCTGGGCTATGTCTCCATCCTGGCCATCCTGCTGTTCGCCAGCATCATGGGCTCGGCTGTAGCTTCCACCGCAGCCCTGGGCGTCATCCTGATCCCCATGATGGTCCGCGCCGGCTACAACCGGGACCGCAGCACCGCCCTGGTGGCTGCCGGCAACATCCTTTCCCCCATCATGCCCCCCTCGGTGCCCATGATTATCTTCGGCGTCCAGGCCAGCGTATCGGTCACCGAACTGTTTATGGGCGGCATCGCTCCCGCTGTCTACCTGTCCGCCGCCCTGTGCGTGGTGTGGTTCTTCATCGCCAAAAAGGACAACCTGCCCACCGCCCCCCGCCAGAGCATGAAAGAGATTGCCAAAGCCCTGCTGGACGGCATCTGGGCCCTGCTGCTCCCCGTCCTGATCCTGGTGGGCCTGCGCAGCGGCAAATTCACCGCCACCGAAGCCGGCGTTATCTGCGTGGCCTATGCGCTGATTGTGGGCATCTTCATCTACCGTGAGTTCAAGATCTCGATGCTGATGGACTGCCTGGTCTCGGCCGCCAAGTCCTCCGCCGTCATCATGTTCCTGGCTGCAGCCGCCATGGTGTCTTCGTGGATGATGACCGTTGCCAACATCCCGGCCACCGTCACCGCCCTGCTGAATCCCTTCCTGGGCAGCCCCACCCTGCTGATGCTGGTCATCTGCCTGCTGGTGCTGCTGGTGGGCACCTCGATGGACGTCACCCCCACCATCATGATCCTGACCCCGGTGCTGCTGCCCGCCATCAAGGCTGCCGGCATCGACCCCGCCTACTTCGGCGTGGTGTTCATCATCGTCACCGTCATGGGCCTTCTGACCCCGCCGGTGGGCACCGTCCTGAACGTGGCCTGCGACGCCAGCCACATCAACATGCAGCGGATTGTCAAATCCATCTGGCCCTTCCTGATTGCAGAGGCCGTGGTCCTGCTGCTGATGGTGCTGTTCCCCCAGCTCGTCACCGTGCCCATGAACTTCTTCACCGGCGGCTGATGCCCCCGATTGTTTCGATTTTGATTTCATCAAATACCGCCCCACAGGGCAGAACAGGAGTATTGTTATGAAAGCCATTCAAATTGTTAAGCCCAACGAACTGAAAGTCATCGATATGGATATGCCCAAAATTGAGCAGCCCGATCAGGTCCTGGTCAAGATGAAAGCCGCCGGCATCTGCGGCTCTGACGTGGGCATCTATCACGGCACCAATGCTGCCGCCACCTATCCCCGGGTCATCGGCCACGAGATGGTGGGTGTCATCGAGGCAGTGGGCAGCGGCGTCACCAACCGGAAGGTGGGGGACCGGGTCATCATCGACCAGGTCACTGCCTGCGGCCACTGCTACGCCTGCCGCAAGGGCCGCCCCAATGTCTGCGGCAACCTGCAGGTCCGGGGCGTCCATCTGGACGGCGGCTACCGGGAGTACATGGTGGTGCCTGAGAAGGACTGCTACCTGCTGCCCGACTTCCTGAAGGACGAAGACGCCGTCATGATCGAGCCCACCACCATCGCCGTCCAGGCCTGCAGCCGTGCCGAGCTGTGCGCAGAGGACAACCTGATGATCATCGGCGCCGGCGCCCTGGGCAACAGCATCCTGCGGATTGCCCGGCTGTACCACCCCAACAAGCTGATCATGGTGGATATCGACGATGCCAAGCTGTCCGAAAGCCTGCAGCACGGCGCCACCGACGTCATCAACAGCCGCACCGAGGATGTGGTGGCCCGGGCTCACGAGCTGACCGACGGCTACGGCCCCACCGTCACCATCGACGCTGCCTGCTTCAAGGGCAGCCTGCTGACCGCCTGCCAGGCCACCGGCAATGCCGGCCGCGTCATCACCATGGGCTTCAGCGTGGCCCCCGACGAGATCAACCAGTTCGTCATCACCTCCAAGGAGCTGGATGTCCGGGGCAGCCGCCTGCAGAACCGCAAGTTCCAGGCCGTCATCGACCTGGTCAACGAGGGCAAGGTGGATCTGAGCAACAGCGTCTCCCATACCTTCAACTTCCTGGATGCCCAGAAAGCCTTTGACTTCAACGACAGCCATGATCCCTCCATCCGCAAGATCGTGCTGACCTTTGACCGCTGAGCCAAAAAGGAGGATTCTTCCATGCAAATGACATTCCGCTGGTACGGCGAAGGCAATGACTCCATCACCCTGGAGCAGATCCGTCAGATCCCCGGCGTCACCGGCATCGTGTGGGCCCTGCATCACAAGCAGCCCGGCGAAGTGTGGGAGCCGGAGGAAATCGCCGCCGAAAAGGCGCGGATCGAAGCCGCCGGCTTCAACATCGACGTGGTGGAATCGGTGAATGTCCACGACGACATCAAGATTGGCCGTCCCACCCGGGACCAGTACATCGAGAACTACATCACCACCCTGCGCAATCTGGGCAGGGCCGGGGTCAAAGTGGTCACCTACAACTTCATGCCGGTGTTTGACTGGACCCGCACCGACCTGTTCCACCCCCTGCCCGATGGCTCCACCGCCATGTATTACCAGAAGGATCTGATCCAGGATGACCCCATGGAGATGGCCAAATACATCCTGGAAGGCTCCAAGGGCTACACCATGCCCGGCTGGGAGCCGGAGCGGATGGCCAAACTGAAAGAGCTGTTTGCCGCTTACGCCCCCGTCACCAAGGAGATGCTGTGGGACAACCTGAAATACTTCCTGGAAGCCATCATGCCTGTCTGTGAGGAGACCGGCATCAAGATGGCCATCCACCAGGACGATCCCCCCTGGGATATCTTCGGCCTGCCCCGGCTGCTGGTGGACAAGGAGTCCATCGGCCGCTTCCTGAAGATGGTGGACCATCCCAACAACTGCCTGTGCCTGTGCTCGGGCTCCCTGGGCTCCAACCCCAAGAACAATGTGGCAGATATCGTCCGCACCTACTGCGACCGCATCGCCTTTGCCCATATCCGCAACGTCAAGCACTTTGCCAACGGCGACTTCTGCGAAGTGTCCCACCGGGACTGTGACGGCGATGTGGGGGTTCTGGACATCATCAAGGCCTACCACGACTGCGGCTTTACCGGCTACATCCGCCCCGACCACGGCCGCCACATCTGGCATGAGCAGTGCCGCCCCGGCTACGGCCTGTACGACCGGGCCCTGGGCATCATGTACATCCTGGGTGCATGGGATATGCTGGACAAACTGGAAGGAAAGAAGTAAGCGCCATGAAACTGAATTATGCATCCCTGCGCCAGCCCGAAAACTGGCCCGGCTATCATCTGCCCGCCTTTGACCCTGAGGCTGTGGCACGCCGCACCAAAGCCCAGCCCCGCTGGCTCCACTTCGGCGCAGGCAACATCTTCCGCATTTTCCCTGCAGTGCTGTGCCAGCGCCTGATCGAGGCCGGTGAGAGCGACACCGGCGTCATCTGCTGCGAGAGCTACGACGACGAAATCATCACCCGCTGCTACCGCCCCTACGACAATCTTTCCATTGCTGTGACCCTCTGCCCCGACGGCAGCATGGAAAAGGAAGTGGTGGGCTCCATCTCCGAGAGCCTCACTTTGCTGGAGGACTCGGCCCGGGTCAAGGAAATTTTTGAAGCGCCCTCTCTGCAGATGGTCTCCTTCACCATCACCGACAAGGGCTACGCCCTGCGCAGCCCCGACGGCAAACTGTCCGCAGCAGTGGCCGCCGACATGGAGAACGGCCCAGAGGGATGCAGGCATCTGATGGCCCGTCTGGCAGCTTTCTGCCTGGACCGCTATCACGCCTGCGGCGCCCCGCTGGCCCTGGTTTCGATGGACAACTGCTCCCACAACGGCGAAAAGCTCCAGAACGCTGTGCTGGAAATTGCCCGTGCATGGAAGCAGAACGGCAAAATCAGCGCCGACGAGCTGGCCTACCTGGAAGAAAAGATTTCCTTCCCCTGGTCCATGATCGACAAGATTACCCCCCGCCCCAATGATCAGGTGGAGAAGTGCCTGCTGGCCGACGGCCTGGAGGACATTTCTCCCTTTGTCACCACCAAGCACACCTACACCGCCGCTTTTGTCAACGCAGAGCGGCCCCAGTATCTGGTGGTGGAGGATTACCTGGGCTCTCCAGTATCTGCAGACAGCCCCACTTCAAAGGAGCTGATAAAACGGTTCATGGACTTGCGAGCAATGCGCATGGCGCGAACTGAGTCTTCTGCCTCTTTGATCTGCTCATTCAGTTTCTTCTTTTCTGCAGCTTCTGCCACATCTGCTTTCAGCCGCAGTTCAACCACCGACTTTTCGATGCTCTCAATTCTCTTTACATACTGCTCATACACGCTGGTGGAGTATGCCAAATCCTTTTCTCCGTTGAGGAAGATTTCCTCCACCGAGACCATCAGCTTGGCAGACTGCAGAATCGTATTTTTC
>CALWZK010000005.1 GCA_944386015.1 uncultured Faecalibacterium sp. | reverse complement strand
CAGCTATTGTATCACGGGCATCTCTAAGCCTGCTGATACCTAAATTATTAACTTTGAAACTTATTATACGAGGGGGTGTTGCTCTGGAGCATGCCCAGCATCTCCACCAGAGTCGAAAGGCTGGTGCTCAGGGCGGTGACGGCGCCCACGTACTGGGTCACCGAGCCCACGCCGAAGGCGCCGCCCCAGGCTTTCAGGCAGACGAAAAGATAGACAAGCCCGGTCAGCACGGCGCTGATGGATGCGCTCAGAGCCGACAGACCGCCGATGGGCCCCAGGCTGAGGCGGGAGAATTTGCCCCCTATACAGAAGGTATTGTTCTGTTTGAGGTAGAAGGAGGCGATTTTTTGCTGGTTGTACATCCGGATATCCAGATTGCTCTCCTTTTCACCTGAGAGAGAGCCGAAAGCGTGGAAAAACCGGTTGGCAAACTTGGCGTCCTCCGATATGGAAGCAATATACTGGTTGGCCTTGTTTTTGCACAGCGGCGCCAGCAGTGCAACCAGCACCAGAGCTGCCGCCAGCAGAGCAATGAAGAGAGGGTGATTCAGGATGGCCACCCAGCCTGCAGAAGCAGGCACCGGCAGGATAAACAGGCTGATGGTCAAAACGATGGCCCCCAGGATCCCGGCGATGCCACGGGCAATCTCCCCGAAGGCTTCCAGGAGCACCTGGAAGCCCCAGCCGGCCCACAGCTCATTCTGCCGGATCTGGGACAGCAGGTCATGGGTTTTGGCATTGTCCACGTCGGCATAGTCCAGGGACAGCATCTTGTCGGTAAAGAGTTTTTCCTTGGCCTGGATGTACCGGTCCCAGGCAGCATTTTTCCAGTGGAGCAGGGCCCCGGTCAGCAAAACCAGGCCGGCGGTAACTGCCAGGGTGATCCCCACCAGGGGCCAGAGAACCTCAGGCCGGCGGGCCCCGGCCAGCTCATTGATCAGCCGGGCCGACAGGTACACGGTGGCGTAAGGGCTCAGGGCGCTGACAGCGCCATGGATGCCAGCGGAGGCAAAGACGCCGGGACAGTAGGGCCGCAGGTCTTTGTAGGCCCGGTAGTGGATGGCAAAGGTTTCCCGCAGCGTGATTTTGTTAGATTTGGATGTCATCCAGATCCCTCCCTTCCTGGTAATACCGCGCCTGGATGTCAAACAGTTTGGCGTAGCTGCCGCCTTTGGCCAGCAGCTGTTCGTGGGTGCCCTCCTCGGCGATGATGCCATCCTTCACAAACAGAATCCGGTCGCAAAACCGGGTGGAGGCCAGCCGGTGGGAGATGAACACCGAGGATTTGCCGGCGGTCATCTGGTTGTATTTCTGGTAGATGTCGTTCTCAGCGATGGGGTCCAGGGCGGCGGTGGGCTCGTCCAGCACCAGGAAAGGCCCGTTTTTATACAGGGCCCGGGCCAGCATCAGCCGCTGGGTCTGGCCGCCGGAAAATTCCACACCGTCCGGATAGACATTTTTGCCGATGTGGGTGTCATAACCCTGGGGCAGGGATTGGATCTTTTCGGTGAGGCCTGCCTTGGCAATGCAGTCCTTCACCCGGTCCATGTCGATGTGGTCCACGGCCTGGGCCACCGTCTCGGCCACCGTGATGTCCAGGATCGAGCTCTCCTGAAAGACGGTGGAGAACAGCCGGTAATAATCCTGCCGGTTGAAGTCCCGGATGTCGGTGCCGTTCAGCAGCACCCGGCCCTCGTCGGGGTCATAGAAGCCGCAGAGCAGTTTCACCAGGGTGGTTTTGCCGGCGCCGTTGAGGCCCACCACCGCGATCTTTTCCCCGGGGTGGATGGTCAGGTCAATGTCGTGGAGGATCACCCGGTCGGTACCGGGATAGCGGAAAGTGACGTGATCCAGACGCAGCTCATAGGCGTCGCACTGGGGGATGGGCCTGCCGCCTGCAAAGCGGAAGGGCTCGGGCAGGTGCAGGTATTCCTGGATGCTGGACAGGTCCAGGCTCTCCTGCCGCAGGGTGGAGGCCTGCTGCAAAATGCCGGTGATCCAGGTGGAAAAGCCGCTGAAGGCCGAGAAATACAGCAAAAACTGGGAAGCGGGCAGACCCTGTGCGATGGTCAGCTGGATCAGGTAGAAGTAGGCGATGCCGTTGCGGGCCAGGGTCAGCAGGGCATCCACGGCGCAGGCACCGGTGTAAATCCGTTCCCGGCGGTTGATGAAGGCGGCGTACAGCCGCAAGGTGCTCTGGTAGAGGTCGTCCACCCAGCTTTTCAGGCCGAAGATCCGGATATCCTTGGCCAGATGGATGGATTCGGCCTTTTCCCGGACATACTTGATTTTCTTCTGGTAGGCGGATTCTTCTTCCCGGTGGAGGTAGCCCCACTGGTTGATCCGGCGGCTGACGAAGAAGCCCACCGCAGTGGTGGCTGTGACCACCACCACCAGCAGAGGATTCATCCCTGATACGAGAACCAAATAGGCCGCAAATCCGGCCAGATTCAGCAGCAGCTGGGTTAGGGTCTCCCAGATGTGCTCGGCAGGGCGGGCGTTGGTGCCGCAAGTATAGCGGGCTTTTTCCAGCAGGCGGAGCACAGCAGGGTCTCTGGTGTTGGGATAGGACGTGGTGCAGGCTTTGGTGTTGAGAGCACTGATGATGCTCATCCGCACGTCCACCCGGCTGAACAGGGTATTTTGTTTGACATAGCCATGGAGGCCGTTGAGAAGGATCAGGGCCAGGGCAAAGCCGCCGATGGTGCCCAGCAGCTGGGCCAGAGGGGCGTGCTGCTCCACCCGGGCCAGCACCACAGGTGCAATCAGCAGCTGGGCCAGGTTGAGGGCCAGGGCCAGCCCTGCTGTCACGAGACAGAGCCAGAGGACGCTTTTGCGGCTCTGCCAGGCCCGGCCCACCATGAACCGGACGTTTTGCCAGACGCTGTAGGCCGGCTTTTGTTTTGTTTCTTTCATGTTCTTCACCTCACGCCCCCAGTATAGCAAAAGACCCGCCGGAGCGGGCCTTTGGGGGACGAATTGTCATTTTGGGGGACGAATTGCAGCTTTCACACCTGGGGCAGCAGGATCTCGGTGGTGAAAGCCCCGTCCTCGCTGTTGCGGCTGATGTAGCCCTCCAGCCGCTCCACGATGGCGTCGATCCGCACCAGTCCGAAGCCGTGGCCCTCCCCCTTGGTGGTGCGGAACAGCCCGCCCACCTTGGCCATCTTTTTCCCGGCGGTGAAGTTGGTGAAGGAGATGTACAGCTGGGTCCCCTTCATGTCCATGTATACCCGGATCAGCCGCTGGTCGGCCGGCAGCTGCATGCTGGCGTCGATGGCGTTGTCAAACAGGTTGCCGATGATGCAGCACAGGTCGATCTCGGAGGTTTTCAGCTTGACCGGGATGTGGGCGTCCGCCGTCACCTGGATGTCCTTGGATTTGGCCAGGGAGATTTTGCTGTTCAGGATGGCGTCGGTCATGGCGTTGCCGGTCTTGATGACGGTGTCCACCGTGTTCAGGTCGGTGTCCAGCAGGTCGAGATAATTTTTGATGGCCTCCCAGTCCCCGGAGGCGGCGTAGGCCTTCATGGTCTGGATGTGGTTGCGGTAGTCGTGGCGCCAGCCCCGGATCTGCCGGTACATGTTTTCCACTTCCCGGTAGTGGGTCTCGATCAGCTCCTGCTGGTAGGAGGCCAGCTGTTTGTCAATCCGTTTGGATAAAAAGCCCATGGTTCCCTCCCTCTCAATTCATGGCGATGATGGCCCGGTTCACACCTTCATAGGCCCCCCGGGGCAGGTGGATGGATGTGCCGTCCAGCAGGCGGATATCGGTTTTAGTCACCCGGCTGATCTGGGTCAGGTTCACCACCAGGGAACGCCCCACCCGGTAGAACCGGTCATCCAGCTGGGTTTCCAGCTCGGAGAGGGTCATCTTGACGGTGACCTCCTCCCCGGCGTGGAGGGTGACATAATTGCCCATCACCTCGGCGTAGCGGATTTTGTGGACCGGCACCTGGACCATCTCGCCCCCGGTGAGCAGATGGAGCACCCGCTCGTTTTTGGCCACTTTCTGGGCGGCCCGGTCCAGCACCGAGAAGAGCTTTTCCTCCCGCACCGGCTTCATCAGATAGTGAAGGGCCGCCACCTCATACCCCTCGGCGATGTAGTCGGAAAAGCCGGTGATGAAGACAATCTGCACCGCCTCGTTCTGTTTGCGGATTTCCCTGGCCAGGGCCACCCCGTCCATCTGGCCCATCTCCACGTCCAGCAGCAGGACGTCATAATCGTTTTCTTCGGCGTAGTGGAACAAAAACTGTTCGGCGGATTCAAAGGCCTCCAGCTGGACGGTGTGGCCGGCGGCTGCGGCCCACCGCCGGACCAGGGTGTCCAGCAGGGCCCGGTCGGCGGCCTCGTCGTCGCAGATCGCAATTTTATAGTGCATCCCATGATACTCCCTCTTGTGTAGCTTCGTGGTTTATTATACCAGAAATCTTCCTGCACGACAAATCGCCCTGCGCCGGGGCAGCAAAAAAGCGCCGCCTCCCTTCCGGGAAGCAGCGCCTGGGGCCTTGATCAAATGTTCTTGGCGGCCACGATGTCCACGCCGGTGCCGCAGACGTTGGGGATCACTACCTGGCCGATGCGGATGGGGGCGGCCAGCTCCACCCCGTCCAGGGCCTCCATGACCGCAAAGATCTTGTCTTTGGGGACGGGGCCGCTGGTTTTCACCGGGCAGCGGGGGCGGCTGCCGCCGGTGCACCGGACGGTGGAGGTGACCACCCGTGTGGGGTGGGTCAGCTCGGCCTTGCCGTAGGCTTCCCCCCGGGGGCAGCTGTTGCCGGTGACGGCATAGCCGTTTTCCTCGTCCACCTTCAGATGGCAGCCCTTGGGGCAGGTGATGCAAATCAGTTCTTTCATCTCAGTTGGCCTCCCGTATCGAAACCGTCAGGGTGTCGCCGGCCTTGTCCAGCAGCACCCGGGGCAGGGTGATGTGCTCCATTTCGCCGGGGGCCAGGTGGTCCCGCTTGAAGGCGGCGATTGGGGTGTCACCGCTGCTGACCAGGATCTCGGCGTCGCCGCAGATCCGGTTGACCCGGAAAAAGACGCCGCAGCTTTTCTCGACCTGTTCCGGCCGGATGTGCTGGGGCACCGTGTAGGTGACGCCGGGGCCGGTTTTCATCTCGATGACCCGGCCCTCCCGGCTGCCGCCGTTCCGCACACAGGCGGCAGCTGCGGCGCCGGCCTTCTGGCTCTCGGCGGTGACGTAGTCCACCAGGTCGTGGACGTGGCAGACGTTGCCGCAGGCAAACACCCCGGGCATGGAGGTCTCCATGTTTTCATACACCACAGCGCCCCGGGTGCGGGGGTCGATGGCGATGCCGGCCTGGCTGGTCAGCTCATTCTCGGGCAGCAGCCCCACCGACAGCAGCAGGGTGTCGCAGTCAAAGACCATCTCGGTGCCGGGGATGGGTTTGCGGTCAGGGCCCACCTCGCTGACCACCACCTGTTCCACCCGGTCTTTGCCCCGGATGTCGGTGACGGTGTGGGACAGATAGAGGGGGATGCCGAAGTCCTGGAGGCACTGGACGATGTTCCGGTTCAGGCCGCTGGAATAGGGCATCACTTCCACACAGGCCAGCACCTTGGCCCCTTCCAGGGTCATCCGGCGGGCCATGATCAGGCCGATGTCGCCGCTGCCCAGGATCACCACCCGCCTGCCGGGCATATAGCCTTCCACGTTGACATAGCGCTGGGCGGCGCCTGCGGTAAAGACGCCGGCGGGCCGGGTGCCGGGGATGGCGATGGCGCCCCGGGTCCGCTCCCGGCAGCCCATGGCCAGGATGATGGCTTTGGCCTGCTCGACGCAGTAGCCGGTCTCTTTGCCCACCATGTGGACTTCCCGCTCCGGGGTGATCTGGAGCACCATGGTGTCCAGACGCACCTCCACCCCCGTCTGGGCCAGCAGGTCCACAAAACGGGCGGCGTATTCGGGGCCGGTGAGCTCTTCCTTAAAATACTGCAGGCCAAAGCCGCTGTGGATGCACTGGTTGAGAATGCCTCCCAGCTCCTGGTCCCGCTCCACAATCAGGATCTTCCGCAGGCCGCTGTCCCACGCGGAACAGGCCGCGGCCAGGCCCGCAGGGCCGCCGCCGATGACGATCAGATCAAACATGTGCGCCGCCTCCTTTTGTTTCGCCCCAGAGCAGCCAGGTGCCCTTTTTGTCCTGCTGGATTTGGGTGGGGTCCAGCTTCAGCTCCCGGGCTAGGATCTCCACCACCCGGGGCCCGCAGAAACCGCCCTGGCAGCGCCCCATGCCGGCGTTGACCCGCCGCTTGACGGCATCCACCGACCGGGGCGGGATGGGCCCCCGGAGGGCCTCCAGGATTTCCCCCTCGGTAACCGTTTCGCACCGGCAGATCACCCGGCCAAAGGCAGGGTCCCGGCGGACCAGCTCGGCCCGCTGCTGGGGGCTCAGCGCCTTGAAGCGGGTGCGGCGGCGCTCACAGATAAAGTCGGGCCGCTGTTCCAGGGCCAGCCCCGCCCCCTTGAGCAGCTGGGCCACATATTCGGCGATGGCCGGGGCCGCCGACAGGCCGGGGGAACAGATGCCGGCGGCGTCCACAAACCCGTCCTTCTCCTGAAGGATGAAGTCGCTGGTCTCAGCCGCATGGGCCCGGACACCGGCGAAGTTGCGGATGGACTGGCCAAAGGCGATGGAGGGCACCGATTTCAGGGCGGTGGTGCGGACAAAGTCCAGCCCTGCCGCAGTGGTGGCGGTGTCATCCCCCTCCACCGGGGCGGCGTTGGGGCCCACAATCAGGTTGCCGTGGACGGTGGGGCTCACCAGCACCCCCTTGCCGTTCTGGTTGGGGCACTGGAAAATGGTGTGGGAGACCCGTGTGCCCTCGGCCTTGTCCAGCAGATAGTATTCACCCCGGCTGGGCCGGATGGTGAAGGCGTGGGGGGCGGCCATGTCGTGGACTGTATCCGAAAAGACCCCGGCGGCGTTCACCAGATACCGGGCCTGGTAGTCTCCCTGGCTGGTGTGGACCAGCCAGCCGCCCGCCTGCTTTTCGATGCCGGTGACTGCGGTTTCCAGGTGGAGCTCGGCGCCGTTGCGGACCGCCGTCTCGGCCAGGGCCAGGCAGTATTCCCAGGGGGAGCAGATGGCGGCGGTGGGGGCGTAGAGGGCCGCCATCACTGCGGGAGAGAGGCTGGGCTCCATCTGATGGACCTGTTCCCGGTCCAGGATCTGCAGCCCGGGGACGCCGTTGGCCTCCCCCCGCTGCCTGAGGGTTTCCAGGGTGGCGCATTCCTCGGGGGAAAAGGCCAGCACCAGCGACCCGCACTGCCGGTAGGGCACATCCAGCTTTTGGCACAGCTCTTTGGCCAGAGCCACACCCCGGATGTTCAGCCGGGCCATCAGGGTGCCGGGGAGGGGGTCGTATCCGGCGTGGAGGATGGCCGAGTTGGCCTTGGTGGTGCCGTCGGCCACATCGTTTTCCTGTTCCAGAACGCCGATGCTGAGCTGGTATTTGGACAGCTCAAAGGCTGTGGCCGCACCGATGATGCCGCACCCGATGATCAGTACATCATACATAAGCAAAACCTCGATTCCTGTCGCTCCTGTGGTGACGGGGACAAAAAAAGCGCAGGACATCCAAACCAATGGACAGCCTTGCGCGTCTCACTCTCACACAAATTAAGGATTCAGTTTATAATTTTACAATAACACAGACCGGAACTTTTTGCAATCATTTTTCAGAAAACAGAATAAAATTGCGCGTTTTGTTCAAAAATAGCAAATCCTGTTTGTGGGGACTGCAGAGGGGGAGGGGAAGCATCTGCCCGGGGCCGGGGGCGCTTGACGCCGCCGGGAAACCGTGTTACACTCACTTGCGGGGATGGAAAAAACAACGAAAATGAATCCCGGATGGTTGAAAGGAGTGAAATGAGTATGCAGCCCTATGTGATTTTTACCGAATCCACAGGTGACCTGACCCCGGCTCTGATCGAGCAGGCCGGCCTGCAGGTTCTGCCCATGAACTTTAACCTGGATGGGCAAGGCTATCTGGATTACCCCGACGGGCGGGAGATCAGCTCCCATACCTTTTATGACAAGCTGCGCAACGGCAGCAGCTGCACCACCAGCCAGGTGTCCCTGGCAGAGTATGAGGACGCCTTCACGCCGGTGCTGGAGCAGGGGCAGGATATTCTGTACCTGGCCTTTTCCAGCGGCCTGTCCGGCACCTACCAGTCCAGCTGCGTGGCGGCAGAGATGCTCCAGGAAAAGTTCCCGGACCGCCGGATCATCAGCGTGGACTCCAAACAGGCCAGCATGGGCGAGGGCTTGTTTGCCTACCTGGTAGGCTGCAAGCGGCTGGGGGGCGCCGATCTGGACGCCGCCGCGGCCTATGCCCGGGAGCTGGCCCCCAAGGTCTGCGCCTGGTTCACGGTGGACGACCTGATGTTCCTCAAGCGGGGCGGGCGGCTGTCGGGTGCGGCAGCTGTGGCCGGCACCCTGCTGGGCATCAAGCCGGTGCTCCATGTGGACGATGACGGCCACCTGATCGCCATGGAAAAGGTCCGGGGACGCCGGGCCAGCCTGGACGCCCTGGTCAAACACTTCCAGGCCACCGCCCAGGACCCCAGGGGCGGCACCGTCTTCATCAGCCACGGCGACTGCCCGGAGGACTGCCAGTATGTGATGGACAAACTCCGCGCGCTGGGTGTCACCGACCTGCACCAGGGCAGCATCGGCCCGGTGATCGGCGCCCACAGCGGCCCCGGCACCGTGGCTTTGTTCTGGGTGGGTACTTCCCGCTGAAGCCAAAACAGCACAAAAACAGGGCGGGCAGCCTTCCTGTGGGAAAGGCTGCCCGCCTTTTTTGCGCCCCAAAAGGGCCGCCGCGCCCTGGGATCAGGCGCGGCGGCTTTCAGAGGATCACAGCGTATCAAACAGAGAGGAAAACACAATCTCAGGCCTGGGGCACCATCCGCACCAGAGCGGCGCCCTCTGCCATAAAGACATCCACGTAGGCCCAGCGGGCGTCGCCGCCAATCTCCAGCTTGGTCTCGCTGCCGTCCAGGTTCACCTGGTACAGGTCATAGCCTTCAACGGCGTACCGGGGCATCATCACGTTGACCTCCAGATCCTTGATGGCGGAGCCGGCCGAGCCCAGGCAGGCAACGGTCATGACCCGCTGGCCGGCCACCTCGCCCTGGTAGACCTTGGTGCCGGAGAAATTGGCCACTGCGTTGTCGATCTTGGTCAGGCCGGATTTGCCGTTGACCTTGCCGCACTCAGCGCAGAGGGTGTAGGATTCTGCCTTGCCCTTGGCGTCGGTGAACTGGGCCACAATTTCTGCATTGCCGGTGCCGCCGCAGCTGCTGCCCTTGTGGGACTGGATGGCGATGGCCGGCGCGCCGGCGGCAAAGCTGGACAGGACGCCGCCCATCAGGAGGCAGGCAGACAGGGTGAACATGGCAAAGGATTTCATCAGTTTTTTCATGGTATTCGCACCTTTCTCCCCCGCAGGGGTATGAATGTTGTGGATCAAAGGGCTGCAGGACGGAACGCACAGGCGGCCGCATCACCACCTTTCCGGCAGATTGCTCCGCCGTTTTGTTCCCTGTTGTGTTCGATCTTAGAATACCATATCCTCTTTGAGTTAACCTTGATATAACCTGGAGCTTTCCTTGTAATTTCCTTGAGAAATTCTTGCGTTTTGACCCGGCAAAAAAGCAGCCGGCGGGGAAAGCCCGTCGGCTGCGCAAAAGATGGGGTGCTTATTGGTGGCCGTAGCCGTGGTGGTGGCCGTGGCCCTGGCCTGCGGCGGCAGAGGAAGCCGCGCTGCTGCCGGCGCCGTTTTCCAGCCGGGCCAGCAGGTCCCGGATTTCCCGCATGGTCATGGAGCCCACCTGCTGGGGGGTGATGGAGGGGTCCAGGGTGTACAGCTCCAGATAGGCTCGGTACTTGCCGCAGGAGAGGCCCAGGTCATGGGCTTCCTCCAGCTCCTGGGGCTGGGCGGTGTGGCAGCGGGTGTTCCGATGGCCGGCGGTGCAGGTTTCCAGATCGGTGAGCATCCGGCTGCACTGGTCGTTTTGGGGGGCCACCACCGTGATGTCCATCACCCCGCCCTCTGCCAGCAGGGCGGCGATCTTCTGGTCAGCCAGGATGGCTTCCACCGCCTGGATATAGGTGTCAAATTGGATATCCAGGGTTTCGGCCAGGGCCTGGCCATCCTCGTTCCAGCCTTCCACCCCCACCACCCGGTCAAAGCGGTTGACCGACAGCTCGATGGAGGGGTTGATGTCGATGCTGATCCGGGCTGTGGGGAAAAAGTAGATCCAGTAGCTCCCCGCCAGCAGCACCAGCAGGCAGGCGGCCGCCGCCAGAACCTGGGGCAGCCGGCGGGCAGGCCGGGCCAGCCGGGGCTGGGTTTGGGCGGCCACAAAGGCCCGGGTCCGGGCTTTCAGGGCGGGGTCTGCGTGGACCTGGTCAAAAGCCTGCCGAATGTTATCCTTCATTGCCGTCACCTCCCAGGGTATCCCGGAGCATCTGGCGGGAGCGGTTCAGCAGGGTGTAGACCGTGTTGACGTTCTTGCCCAGAATCCGGCTGATTTCGGGGGCGGTGTACCCCTCGTAATAGTGCAGATAGACCACATTCCGGTATTTTTGGGGCAGGGCCAGCACCGCTTCCAGCACCCCCCGGGTGTCGGGGGGCAGGGGGGCGGGCTGGTCCAGCACCTCCTCCATCGACACCGTCCGGCTGCGGAAAAAGCTGCGCAGCAGGTCTTTGCAGGCGTTGATGGTCACCCGGATCAGCCAGGCCTTTTCATGTTCTTCACTTTCAAAGGCGATGGTACTGGTGGCATATTTCAGAAAGACGTTCTGAAAGATGTCCTCGGTGTCCGCCTGGTTTTTCAAGTAGATCATGCACAGCCGCTGGACCGTATCCGCATACCGGTCGATGGCCTGGCTGACCTCCCGCTCACTCCGCATGCAACCCCCGCCTGTCTTGTTGTTATCTGCAGTGTCTCCCGCTGCCGTATCCGTATCCGTAGCCGTGGCCGCTGCCGTGGTGGCTGCCGCAGCTGTAGCAGTCGCCGGCGGTGTAGTGGTCACAGACGCCGTCCCCGTCTGCATCCAGCCAGCCGGTGCCCCGGCAGGTCAGGCCGCAGCGGTCGCAGACCCCGTCGCCGTTGGCATCCACAAACTGGCAGCTGCCGGCGGCATGGTCGCAGATGCCGTCGCCGTTGGCGTCGGTGCACCAGCGTTCCTGCCAGGTGTCGGATGCAAAGGCTGTGGCAGCCCCAAAGCTCAGCAGCATCACAGCGGCTGCGGCGGCGGTCAGCAGTTTCTTGTGTTTCATCATGGGAATATCCTCCTGTTTTGTTGGTGGGCGTCGTTTGATCCTTTCACCCCGAATACGAACAGCAGGAAAGAATCCATTCAGATTTTCAAAAAATTTTTGAAACAGCCCAAAAGAAAGCCGCCGCACCGGGAAAATGCCACCGGCGCAGCGGCCAAAACCTGATTTAGCGGTTGTAGTGCTTGAACTGTTCCACAATGTCTTCCTGGGGGGCGGGGGTCAGCAGGGACACCACCACGATGGCCGCGCAGGCGCACAGGAAGGCGGGCAGCAGCTCATAGATGGCCCAGGCGCCGCCCATGGGGGCCACCAGGAACTTCCACACAAAGACCATGACGCCGCCGGTCAGCATGCCGGCCAGGGCGCCCCACTTGTTGGAGCGCTTCCAGAACAGGGCCATCAGCATGGTGGGGCCGAAGGTGGCGCCGAAGCCCGCCCAGGCGAAAGACACCACACGGAACACCGAGCTGTTGGGGTCCCGGGCCAGGAAGGCGGCCACCAGAGAGATCAGCACCATGACGCCCCGGGCCACAACCATGCCCTTCTTGCCCTTCAGGTCCAGCTTCAGGAAGTCGCAGCCGATGTCCTGGGACACCGAGGAAGAAGCAGCCAGCAGCTGGGAGTCGGCGGTGGACATGGTGGCGGCCAGGATGCCTGCCAGGATGACGCCGGCCAGCAGGGGCGCAATGATGCCGTGCTGGCTGATCAGCTGGGCGATGCGGACCACAATGGTCTCGGAGTCGGCCAGAGATTCCAGGACGCCGGCGTGGGTCATGCCGTTGCCCACCACGCCGATCAGGATGGCCACACCCATCGAGATGACCACCCAGGAGGAGGCCACCCGGCGGGAGAGGGTGAGCTTGCGCTCGTCCTCAATGGCCATGAACCGCAGCAGGATGTGGGGCATGCCGAAATAGCCCAGGCCCCAGGCCAGCAGGGAGCAGATGGTCAGCAGGGTGTAAGGATTGGAACCGCCGGTGGCGGGATCATAAATCCGGGACAGGGACAGATAACCGGCCATGGACTGGGCGTTGTCCACCACGGCGGACAGGCCGCCGGCCTTAGTGACGCCGAAGCCCAGCACCACCACCAGGGCGATGGTCATGATGATGGACTGGATCAGGTCGGTGAAGGAGGCAGCCAGGAAGCCGCCCATGACGGTGTAGGCCACAATGACGCCGGCCGAAACCAGCATGGCGGCCAGATAATTCATCCCGAACAGGGTGGAGAACAGCTTGCCGCAGGCCGCAAAACCCGAGGCCGTGTAGGGGATGAAGAAGATGATGATGACCAGGGCTGCCAGCGCTGACAGCAGATAGCTCTGGTCCCCCCAGCGCTTGGAGAAGAACTGGGGCACCGTGATGGCGCCCAGTTTATAGGAGTAGCGGCGGATCCGCCGGGCCACGATCAGCCAGTTGAGGTAGGTGCCGATCGCCAGGCCGATGGCGGTCCAGCTGGCTTCTGCCAGGCCGGTGAGATAGGCCACGCCGGGCAGGCCCATCAGCAGCCAGGAGGACATATCGCTGGCCTCGGCGCTCATGGCGGTGACCAGCGGGCCCAGCTTGCGGCCGCCCAGGTAGAAGTCATCCACCGAGTTGTTTTTCTTGGAATAGACCACGCCAACCCAGAGCATGCCGCCCAGGTAAATGACGATGGCCAGCAGGATCAATACCTGTGCCATACATGAAACCCCTTTCTTTCCCACACCCGCCGGCTCAGCCCCTTGTGGGTTTGGTGCATCCGGCGGAATGACGTAAGCCCATTATAACACGGAAAAGAAAAGAAGAAAATGCAGAATGATGCATAGAACAAATTCTATACAAAATTCTACATTTATTGGATTTCAAGCGTTCCAGCGATCAAATACGCTGTACGAATTTTATTTTTCTGATTTGTACATTTCAACGAATTATTTGGGCTGTGCCCGGAAGCTGCCGAAAAACAGGGGCATCATGGTCCGCCCGTACTGCTGGAGAGAGTAGTCTCCCTCCGACAGGCACCAGTCATAAATCAGGGCCCGCTCGCACAAAGCGTAGACCCGGACCATCTCGCTGACCGGCAGATCTTCCCGCAGTTCGCCCCGCTGCTGGCCCTCCAGCACAATCTGCCGCAGCAGCTTGTAATAGATCCGGTTGTGGTCCAGCAGGTGCTTGTCTCCCCGGGTCACCAGCTGGGAGGAATACAGCCGGGCCAGCAGGTCCAGGGAGATGGAGTTCTCGATCATGGCAAACAGCTCCCGGTTCAGGTACATCAGCTGGTCGAACCGGTCCATGTCGGGGTCCAGGGTGGAAGAGAGCTCCTCGTATTTCCGGTCAAACAGATAGGACAAAGAGGACAGCAGGGCGTCCTTGCCCTCAAAATAGTGGTAGAAGGACCCCCGGGAGGTGCCGGAGGCGGCGATGATCTCCTCCACGGTGGTGTCGTCGTAGCCCTGCCGGTAGAACAGGTCCCAGGCGGCCTCGATGATTTTGCCTTTGGTGTTGTGGGTGTTTTTTCTGGCCATGAATGGGCCCCGCCTTTCCCGCCGGCCGGTGCCGGCGCCATGTTGTCTTCCCCTATTCTACCGGACCGGCCCCCGCAAATCAAGCCGGACGGGCAGACAAAAAGAGCCCGCGCTCTTGGGAGAGAGCGCAGGCTCCAGCGGCAGAAAATCAGTTGTTGCCCTTGTAGTCCTCAGGCAGGGATTCCCAGCGGCGTTTGAAGACAAAGGCTGCATCCTTGGGCTGGCGCTGGCGGGTAAAGATGCCCTTCTTGTTGCCATTCACCCGCATGATGCCCTCGGTGGTCTGGAAGTCGGCGAAGTTCCACACCAGCTCACCCTGGACAAAGTCGTAGCTGTCAAATACTCCGAAGTTCCGCTCCAGGTATTCATCCTGGTATTCCTGGCTCCACATGACGCTGGGCAGCTTGTGCTCGGTGGCCAGGGTGTCGGTGCCAAACTCGGTGAAGACAAAGGGGACGTTCAGCTTCTTGGCGGCCCACTTGTCCATCTCGGCCCGGAACTTCTCCTCGGCTTCCTCAATTTCGGGGCCGCCGCTGATGTACCAGCCGTAATACCGGTTGAGGCAAATCATGTCGCACAGGTCATAGCAGCGGCACTT
The DNA here is from genome assembly GCA_944386015.1 of uncultured Faecalibacterium sp. Taxonomy (GTDB): domain Bacteria; phylum Bacillota; class Clostridia; order Oscillospirales; family Ruminococcaceae; genus Faecalibacterium. Next base: position 51,315 of record CALWZK010000005.1, on the reverse strand, counting down.
GTCGGGGGCGCTGTTCTTCTCGAAGGCACCGGTGAGGGGCCGGTGCTGGGGGTCCAGCGCCCGGGCGTGGGCAAAGACCTCGCTGAAATAATTCCGGGCGTATTCGCTGGTGGTTTCGGGCTCGTTGAACAGGCTCCAGGCGATGACACAGGCGTGATTTTTGTCCCGGGCCATCATCTCGGATACCTGCTGCTTGTGGTTTTTCAGCAGCTCGGGGACGGTGGGGGTCTCGAAGAAGTAGGTGTACTGGCCGGTGCCGGCGGCGGCAAAGTTGTGGGTGGAGCGCATCATGCCCACGGCGGGCACCTCGTCAATGATGAGGAAGCCCTCTTCGTCGGCCATCTGGTACCACTCCTCAGCGTAAGGATAGTGGCTGGTGCGGAAGCAGTTGGCGCCGGTCCACTTCATACACTCGAAATCCCGCTTGGCCACTGCCCAGCTGAAGCCGCGGCCGATGATATCGAAGTCCTCGTGCTTGCCGAAGCCCTTCAGATACACCGGCTTGCCGTTGATCAGGATGTGGGTGCCGTCGATCTTGACGGTGCGGATGCCCACTTTTTCCTCATAGCGGTCGTAGCCTTCGCCAGCCTCGATCACAAAGCGATAGAGGTAGGCATTCCGAACCTGCCACAGGTGGGCATTGGTCACCCGGAGGGTGCCGGTAGAGCCGTTGCCCTGGGCCACGGTATTGCCCTCGGCATCCACCATGGACACATGGATGGGCCGGCTGCCGCCCCCTTCCACCGTGTAGTGAACCAGTGCATCAGCGCCTTCCAGCTCATAGGAGAGGCTGTAGTCGGTGATGGCCTCGGCGGGGGTCCCCACCAGCCAGACGCTGCGCTGGATGCCGGAGTAGTTGTAGAAGTCAAAGTAGGGCTTGCTGATCTTGCGGCCGCCGGCCAGCACCTTCTGGGTGCCGCAGGGCAGGGTGCTCTCGCTCAGCTCGTTGTTGGCCCGGACGGTGATCCGGTTGTTCTGGCCCCGGCGGGCAGCGGCGGTGATATCCGCCAGGATGGGCAGGAAACCGCCTTCGTGGCGGGCCACCTCCACCCCGTTGCAGTAGATCACAGCCCGGTGGGTCACGCTGCCGAAGCGGACATACACCTTCTCAGGGAACTGCTGGGGCAGGAAGAAGTCGGTCTCATACCAGAAATCGCCGACATAGTCCCGCTCTTCATGGGTGGTGAAGAAATCGGAAAAGCTGGCCGGCACCGGCATCGAGATGGGGTGGGGCAGGGCCTTGGTCCAGCCAGCGGCCTCACCCTCAGCCTTGGGGTCGAAGGCAAAACGCCACAGACCGTCCAGGGACTGGACAGAGCGGGCCGGGTTCTGGACAGGATACAGGGGCGAAAGGTTCATAGAGATGATTCCTCCTTTTGCTGATTCAAAAAACCCCGCGGCACATTCTGCTGCCGCAGGGTCAAGACAGGGAAAAATTACTGGGCGTTCTCCTGTTCCAGTATTTTGTCGCTGAAGCCGAACAGCCAGGTCAGGATAAAGGATCCGACAAAGGAGAGGACGATGGCCACAATGCCCCAGGGACCATACACTGCGTAGATGGCAGGCATGGTCAGCAGGTTGACCGAGATCTGGGTGTCACGGACCACATGGAAGGTGGCGCAGATGGCGCCGCCGATGCCGTTGACCAGGCAGACAATCACCATGGGCTTCTTAAACCGCAGCAGCACGCCGTAGACAGCAGGCTCGGTGACGCCGCCGATCAGGGCCGAGATCACCGAAGGGCCGGCGTTCTCTTTCAGCTCGTTGTTGCGGGTTTTGAGGAAGACGGCCAGGGTGGCGGCTGCAATGCCGAAGTTGCAGCCGACGGTCAGGGGCAGGATGTTGTCGTAGCCCAGGGTCATCATGTTGTTGAGGGCCACAGGGATGAAAGCCCAGTGAACGCCGAAGATGATCATGACAGGCCACAGGGCAGCCATCAGGAAGCCGGCAATGGGCGGGCAGAGGTTGATCAGGCTGGTGATGATGGAAGCCAGGATGTTGCCCACTAGGTTGGTGACGGGGCCAATGACCAGGAAGCCCACGGGCACCAGCACCAAAACAGCAATCAGAGGCACCAGCATGCCGCTGACAATCTTGGGAATGTACTTATACAAGACTTTTTCCAGCTGAGCCTGGACAAAGCAGATGGCGATAATGGGCAGCACCGAGCTGGTGTAGCTGATCATCTGCACCGGCAGCCCCAGGAAGGTGACCCCTTCGGCGCCGTTCAGGGCCACGATGTTGGGGTAGACCAGGGCACAGGCAATGGCCATCGAAACAAAGGGCTTGGCGCCGAAGGTCTTGCCGGCGGTGTAGGCCAGGAAGACGGGCAGGAAGTAGAACACACCGTCGCCGGCTGCATACAGAATGGTGTAGGTGGTGGCCTCTTTGTCCAGCACACCCAGGGTGGTGAACAGGACCAGGAAGCCCTTGATCAGACCGGCGGCAGTGAAGGCGCCCATGAAGGGCATGAAGATGCCTGAGACGATGCCTACGAAGGTGTCGCCCAGCACCGACTTCTTCTTGCCGGGGTTGGCTGCACTCTTGACGGCGGAAACGCCCTCTTCGCCGGCTGCCTTGATGTTGGTGGTGCTGAGAATGGCGTTGTAGGCGTCGGCCACATCGTTGCCGATGACGACCTGGTACTGGCCGCCGGCCTGCAGCACCTTGATGACACCCTTGGTCTTGCTCAGACCGTCGGTATCCGCTTTTGCTTCATCCTTCAGCTTGAACCGCAGACGGGTGACGCAATGGGTCAGAGAGATGACGTTTTCTTCGCCGCCAACCTTGGCGACGATCTCTTTCGCCAACTGGTTGTAATCCTTTGCCATGTTGATTCCTCCTGTTTTTCTATCGGGGCGATGAATGGGGCCCTTGGTCCATCGCTTTTTGTATAAAAAATCATAACAGATTTCACATATTTGTGATAGAATAAAACTATGTGAAATAGAACAGATACCCCGATTAGAATGGGATATTTTATAACAAAACAGGAGAAATCAACATGGCGATGGATCTCGATTCCTGCTGCCGGCTGGCACAGGACATTTTGGGGGTGGATATCACCCCCCTGGACGGCCTGATTCAGCAGTCCGCCTTCTGCACCCGCAACCAGTTCCACCCGGCCCAGACCTATCTGCTTCCCCAGCAGTTCAGCCGGATGCTGGACTCTCTGCCCGAGGGAGAGATTCTGTGTTTGGTGGATTTGTTCCGGGTGCGATACCTGTTTTTCCGGCTGCAGGATGTGCCGGTGGGCATCGGCCCTTTCTGCACCGACTTCTTCTCTCTCAGCGATTGCCGGACCCTGCTGCAGCAGAACAGCCTGCGAGATCTGACAGCGGAGGATTTGCTGATCCGCCGGGGTATGTGCCCGGTGCAGCCGGAATCCAACCTGCTGCATCTGGCCCGCAGCCTGGCCCGGGCTCTGGGACTGGGCGGAAGCTTGAGCAGCGTCCGGCGTCTGGAGCTGGGGAGCGGCAAGCGGGAGGAGCCTGGGGGACTGCAGCCCCGGCGGCTCTATGCTGAGCAGGTGAACAAGCGCTACCAGCTGGAAAGCCTGTTCATGGACTATATCCGCCGTGGGGATGTCAATGCGGCCATTCACACCTGGCGGGAGCTTCACCATGCGGTGGACTTCACCAAGCAGCTGGGCCAGAATCTGGAAGTGGCACGGATGTCGGCAGCGGTCAACCGCACCACCATCCGGCTGGCGGCAGCAGAAGCCGGGATCCCGGCCCTGGTGAATGACCTGTTGTCAGGGGAGAGCCGGGAGCGGATCAGGACCGCCAGGAGCATCGATGAAATTGATGCCGAGCATATACGGATCATCCGGGCCTATTGCCAGGCCATCCGGGAGCGGAGGGATCACAGTTACAGCAGTCTGGTGCTCAGTGCCATTTACCAGCTGGAGCACCACTACGCCGAGCACATCACCATCCAGGAGATGGCGGAGGAGCTGGATGTCAGCCCCACCTGGCTCACCAGCCAGTTCCGCAAGGAGACCGGCAAACCCCCGGTGGTGTACCTGAACGAGGTGCGGATGCGGGAGGCCGCCCGGCTGCTGTCCGAGACTCGGCTGCCGGTGAATCAGGTGTCGGCTCAGGTAGGGATTCTGGACACCAACTACTTCATCAAGCTGTTCAAGCGGGCCTATGGCCAGACTCCCCTGGCCTACCGTCACAGCCACCACATTTAAAGAATAAGAGTTTACCGGCAGAAAAACAAGAAGGAATACAAAAAATCCGAACTTTTCAGATGAAAAGTTCGGATTTTCTTTGCCTTGGTGCGGATAAGAGGACTTGAACCTCCACCGAGTTGCCCCGATTAGAACCTGAATCTAACGCGTCTGCCAATTCCGCCATATCCGCTTATTCACTTGGCGTCCGGTCACCCGGAACGTTTGCTATTATAGCGCAAAAGCAGAGGGTTGTCAACAGGGTTTTGCAAATTTTTCGGACAAAATTTTGAGGTACCCGACCAAAGGCCCTGTTACCAGCGGGAGCCCAGGTCGGTGAAGGCCATCAGGATGCAGTCGATGCCGAAGGCGATCAGCACAAAGCCCACCATGTAGCCCACGGTGAACAGGGCGATGAAGGGCTGGAACAGCATCAGGATTCCCAGCACCAGTCCCAGGATGTTCACCACTAGGGAGAAGGTGTAGTAAAAGCCGCCGGCCATCATCCGGATGATTTCCAGATGGGCAAGCCGGGAGATGCAGTGGGCCATAAACCACAAGGGGAACAGGATCGAGACGATCCACTGGGCAATGCCGGGGTAGGCCAGCAGGGCAATGCCGGTCATGATGCTGAGGATGCCGGCCAGCAGGGAGATGCCGGGGCCGAAGCCGATGAACCGTGCCTCCTTGATGTAGATCACAATGTCACAGATGCCGGTGATGACGGCGGCGATGCCGTAGATCACCCCGATGCCCGAGAAGATGCTGCCCGGCCGCAGGCAGGTGAAGGCGCCCAGCAGGATCAGGCAGACCCCCATCAAAAACTGGCTCCAGCCAAAACCGGAACGACCTCTCATGACTGTGCGCCCCCTTCCGCCAGAAGCTGCATGAATTCTTCGCCGGTGATGGTCTCTTTTTCGTACAGGTACTGGGCCAGCCGGTCCAGGGCTGCCCGGTTGTCCTCCAGGATCTTCCGGGCCTTGGCGTGCTCCCGCTTGACCAGGGCGATGACCTTCTGGTCAATGGCCTGCTGGGTCTCGGCCGAGCAGGCCAGAGAGGTGTCCCCGCCCAGATACTGGTTGGTCACCGTCTCAAAGGCCACCATGTCGAAGTCGTCGTTCATGCCGTAGCGGGTGATCATGGCCCGGGCCAGCTTGGTGGCCTGCTCGATGTCGTTGGAGGCGCCGGTGGTGATCTGGCCGAACACCACTTCCTCGGCGGCCCGGCCGCCGGTGAGGGTGGCGATCTTGTTTTCCAGCTCCTCTTTGGTCAGCAGGTTCTTGTCGTTCTGCTCCACCTGCATGGTGTAGCCCAGGGCACCCGAGGTGCGGGGGATGATGGTAATCTTCTGGACCGGCGCCGAGTGAGACTGTTTGGCCGCCACCAGGGCGTGGCCGATCTCGTGGTAGGCCACCACCTGCTTCTCCTGGTCGGACAGGATGGCGTGCTTTTTCTGATAGCCGGCGATGACCACCTCGATGCTCTCCTCCAGGTCGGCCTCACAGACGGTGGTCCGGCCGGCCCGCACCGCCCGCAGGGCGGCCTCATTGATGATGTTGGCCAGCTCGGCGCCCGAAGTGCCGGCAGCCATCCGGGCGATGGTGTGGAAGTCCACATCGGGGGCGGTGCGGATCTTCCGGGCGTGGACCTTCAGGATGGCTTCCCGGCCCGCCAGGTCGGGCAGCTCCACCGGCACCCGCCGGTCAAACCGGCCGGGACGGGTCAGGGCGGGGTCCAGGGATTCGGGGCGGTTGGTGGCGGCCAGAATGATGACGCCGTTGTTCCCCTCAAAGCCGTCCATCTCGGTCAGCAGCTGGTTGAGGGTCTGCTCCCGCTCGTCGTTGGTGCTGAGCTGGCCGTCACGCTTTTTGCCGATGGCGTCGATCTCGTCGATGAACACAATGCAGGGGGCTTTCTCCTTGGCCTGCTTGAACAGGTCACGGACCTTGGAAGCGCCCATGCCCACAAACATCTCCACAAACTCGGAGCCCGAGATGGAGAAGAAGGGGACCCCCGCCTCGCCGGCCACAGCCTTGGCCAGCATGGTCTTGCCGGTGCCCGGAGGGCCCACCAGCAGAACGCCCTTGGGCATCGAGGCGCCCACATCGGTGTATTTCTTGGGGTTGTGGAGATAGTCCACGATTTCGGCCAGGTTTTCCTTGGCCTCGTCCTCGCCGGCCACATCGTCAAAGCGGATGCCGTCGGAGGACTGCACATAGACCCGGGCGTTGCTCTTGCCCATTCCGAAGGACATGGCGTTTTTGCCGCCCATCTGCTCCATCATCTTTTTGCTCATGTACTGGCCCAGGCCGATGAAGATGGCCAGGGGCAGCACAAAGGACAGCAGGAAGCTGAGGATGGGGGAACCCTCGTCCCCCACATCGCTGGAAAAGACGGCGCCGGCGTCGTGAAGCCGCTGGGCCAGGGTGGGGTCATACATGGCCCCGGTTTGGTAGAGCTTGGTGCCATCCTTGTTGGTGAAGGTGATTTCGGTGTCGGTGATCTCTACCTGACCGATGTCCTGGTCGTCGATCATATCCATGAAGGTGCCGTAGTCCACATCGTCAATCTGGGGCCGCCCCAGGAAGGAGGGGGCAAACAGATTGAACAGGAACAGGATGACCAGCACCAGGCCATAGTAGTAGATCAGAGGCTTTTTGGGACTTTTGACTTCTTTCATAAAAGGTCTCTCCTCTGGATAATTGTACGGAATCGTACTTTTTGGGACAGTATTAGTGTAGCTTCCGGATACGGCACCGGAATGGATAAACTGTTAAAAATATGAAAACAAAAACGCCCCTGGACCGTTGCATCCAGAGGCGGGGGAATTAATGGGCAGCGGGGGCGCCGTCGGAGTCCACGCCCTCAAACTGGCTGTTGTACAGCTTGGCGTAGAAGCCGTTCTGGGCCAGCAGGGAATCGTGGGTGCCCTGCTCGATGATCTTGCCGTCCCGCATCACCAGGATCACATCGGCTTCCCGAATGGTGGACAGCCGGTGGGCCACGATGAAGCTGGTGCGGCCCTCCATCATCCGGGCAAAGGCCTTCTGAATCCGCACCTCGGTGCGAGTGTCGATGGAGCTGGTGGCCTCGTCCAGGATCAGCATGGGGGGCAGGCAGAGCATCACGCGGGCGATGCACAGCAGCTGCTTCTGACCCTGGCTGATGTTGCCGCCGTTTTCGGCCAGGACGGTGTCATAGCCCTGGGGCAGGCGGCAGATGAAGCTGTGGGCGTGGGCGGCCTTGGCGGCGGCGATGATCTCCTCATTGGTGGCGTCGGGCTTGCCGTAGGCGATGTTCTCCCGGACGGTGCCGGCCCGCAGCCAGGTGTCCTGCAGCACCATGCCGTAGCTGCCCCGCAGGGAGGCCCGGGTGGCCTGGCGGATGTCGGTGCCCGCCACCGAGATGCTGCCGCCGTCCACATCATAGAACCGCATCAGCAGGTTGATGAGGGTGGTTTTGCCGCAGCCGGTGGGGCCCACAATGGCGATCCGCTGGCCGGGCTGGACGTCCAGGCTGAAGTGCTCGATCAGGGGACGGTCGGGCAGGTAGCGGAAGGAAACGTCCTCCAGCTTGACCCGGCCGTCGGGGTTGAGGGTGACAGCCCCGGGGGCCTCGGGAATCTGGTCCTGGGCGTCCAGCAGGGCAAAGACACGGGCGGCGCAGGCCAGGGCGTTCTGCAGCTCGGTGACCACGCCGGAAATCTCGTTGAAGGGCTTGGCGTACTGGTTGGCGTAGCTCAGGAACACGCTGAGCTGGCCGATGGTGATGCCGCCGGCAGCGGCATAGAAGGCGCCCACCAGGCCCACGCCGGCGTAGACAATGTTGTTGACAAAGCGGGTGGCGGGGTTGGTGAGGCTGGAGAAGAAGGTGGCCTTGAGGCTCACATCCTCCAGCCGCTGGTTCACCTCGTCAAAGGCGGCCAGGCTCTCGTCCTCGTGGCCGAAGGCCTGGACCACCTTCTGGCCCTCAATCATCTCGTTGACCAGGGCGGTCTGCTCGCCCCGGACGGCGCTCTGCTGGTGGAAGTAGCCGTAGGAGTGGTTGGCGATGAAGCCGGCCACCACCAGGCTCAGGGGGGTGATCAGCACCACCACCAGGGAGATCAGCACGTTCTCCCGGAACATGAACAGCAGGGTGCCCAGGATGGTCAGGATGCCGGTGAACAGCTGGGTGAAACCCATCAGCAGGCCGTCGGCAAAGGTGTCCACATCCGCCACCATCCGGCTGACAATGTCGCCAGAGGGGTGGCTGTCCAGATAGGACAGGGGCAGGGACTGGATTTTGTGGATGGCGTCATTCCGCAGGTCCCGGGTCACCGAGAAGGTGATCCGGTTGTTGCAGACGCTCAGCAGCCACTGGGCCAGGGCGGCCAGGGCCATCACGATGAGGATTTCCACAATGATGGTCCACACCCCGGACCGGTCCACCTGGCCGGGGCCGATCATCAGGTCGATGGCGTCGCCGCACAGCAGCGGGATATACAGCTGGGCCGCCACGCTGACAGCGGCCACCACCAGGCTGACCCCCACGAAAAAGCCGTAGGGGCGGATATAGGTGAGAACCCGGCGGAGGGCCTCCCGGCTTTCCTCCGAGGACAGGGGATTCTTGGCTTTCTGTTTGCTCATGCCTGGGCGCCTCCTTTCGCAAGCTCGGAAGGCTTCTTGAACTGGCTCTCGTAGATTTCCTGGTAGACGGGGCAGCGCTCCAGCAGCTCCTTGTGGGTGCCGCAGCCCACCATGTGGCCGTCGTCCAGCACCAGGATCCGGTCGGCGTGCTGGAGGCTGGCGGCCCGCTGGCTGACGATGAACACCGTCATGCTGCCGGGCAGGGCGGCGATGGCCTTGCGGAGGGCGGCATCGGTGGCAAAGTCCAGGGCGCTGGCGCTGTCGTCCAGAATCAGGATTTCAGGCTTGGTTACCAGGGCCCGGGCGATGGTCAGGCGCTGGCGCTGGCCGCCCGAGAAGTTCTGGCCGCCCTGCTCCACCGGCTCGTCCAGGCCCAGGGGTTTGGACCGGACAAACTCGGCTGCCTGGGCGGTCTCCAGGGCCGCCCACAGGTCTGCGTCGGTGGCGCTGCGGTTGCCCCACAGCAGGTTGGAGCGGATGGTGCCGGTGAACAGCTGGGCCTTCTGCATGACGGTGCCGATCCGGCTGCGGAGCATCTCCCGGGGCCAGGCCGCAGCGGGCCGGCCGAACAGCTCCACGGTGCCGTCGGTGGCGTCATAGAACCGGGGGATCAGGTTCACCAGGCTGGATTTGCCTGCGCCGGTGCCGCCGATGACGCCGATGGTCTCGCCCCGGCGGGCGGTGAAAGTGATGCCGGTGAGGCTGGGGGCGCCGGCCCCTGCATAGGTCAGGCCCACATGGTCAAACTTGACGGCATCCTCGGCCGCAGCGGCGGGGACGCTGCCGGTGACCACCTGGGGGAAGGCCATGCCGGGTTTGGTGTTCAGTACCGCCTGGACCCGGCCTGCACTGGCCAGGGCCTTGCTGATCTGGACAATCAGGTTGGCCAGCTTGACCAGCTCCACCAGGATCTGGTTCATATAGTTCACCAGGGCGATCAGGTCGCCCGAGGCCATCCGGCCCACGTTGATCTCGATGGCGCCGGTGTACAGCAGGGCCACAATGGCCAGGTTGATGAGGACATAGGTCAGGGGATTGGTGAGGGCGGACAGATGGCCCACCTTCAGCTGGAGGGTGGTCAGATCCCCGTTGGTCTGCTCAAAGCGGGCGGTTTCGCTGGCCTCCTTGCCGAAGGCCCGCACCACCCGGACGCCGGTGAGGTTTTCCCGGGTGAGGCCCAGCACCTTGTCCAGCCGGCCCTGTACCTTCTTATAGAGGGGGTTGGTGACCGCCATGATGGTGAACACCACCACCGACAAAGCCGGGATGGTCACAACAAAGATCAGCGCCGCCTGGACGTTGACGGTAAAGGCGCAGATCATGGCGCCCACCACCACAAAGGGACTCCGGAGGAACAGCCGCAGGAACATGTTCAGGCCGCTCTGGACCAGGTTGATGTCGCTGGTCATCCGGGTGATGAGGGTGCTGGTGCCGATGGTGTCCATCTCGGAAAAGCCCAGGGACTGGATGTGGGCAAAGAGGGCGTGGCGGAGGGCGGTGGCATAGCCCACCGCAGCTTTGGCGGAAAAATACTGGGCTGTGACGCTGCAGGCCAGGCCCACCATAGCCAGCAGAAGCAGCAGCCCGCACCGCATCAGAATATAGTGGAGGTCGTGGGCCGCGATGCCCACGTTGACAATGTCGGCCATCACCAGAGGGACCAGCAGATCAAAGCAGGCCTCCAGCATTTTGAACAGGGGGGCGATGACGCTCTCCTTTTTGTAGCCGTTCAGATAGACAAGCATTTGTTTCAAATGAAAAACGCTCCTTTCCCGGCGCTTTTTCCCAGTGAAGTTGTTCATTCAGCGCCCCCATTATACCGCGCACCGGGCCGAATTACCAGACACAGCGGAGCATTTTCGGCAAAACAGACGGCAGCGGCGGCCCGCCTGTGGAGACAGGTTGTCGAAACCGGAAAATCCTGCTATACTAAAGCAAATGCAAAGAAGGACAGGCAGGAGGAATTCCATGGCAAGCGGGAGAAAGCGTATCCGGTACCGCCCGGTGAAAAAGCAGAAAAAGGAGTCGGGGGCCCTGCGGTACAGCCCGGTGTACACCGGCTGCCCGGCGGTGGAGCTGGCCATCCAGCGGCTGTACCAGGCCGATGACAGCCAGCGGGAAAACCGGTTCTGGGCCCTCATCAAGGGGCTGAACTATGCCCTGGAAGTCCAGACCCAGGTGCTGGTGCCGGTGCAGCTGTCCCCCGGCGGGCCCCGGGGCCAGTTCAGCTGGGCCCAGGACCCCATCCCCCCCGAGAAATCCAAGGGGCTGGCCTATTGGGTGCTCACCACCCCCAAGGGGCAGAAGATGCTGCCCGTCTTTACCAGTCCCGAGGAGGCGGACGGCAACCCCGCCACCCTGGGGCTGCCCATGGCCCAGCTGCCCCTCCAGCAGGTGATGGAGGAGACCCTGGGCCGCGAGGACCTCACCGGCCTGGTGGTTAACCCCTGGGGCCGCTCCGCCGCCCTGGACAAAAGCATCCTGCGGGGGCTGCTGTATGCCGGGGGCACCGATGACACCCCCGGCGAGGCCGAGACCCGCCAGGGCCGGCTGCTGGCTTATCAGGGCAGATGGGAGGAGGCAGAGCCCCTGTTTGCAGCGGCTGCCGCCGCCAACTACCCCGAGGGCATCCGCCGGCTGGCCGACTGCTACGACGCAGGCCATGGCATCCCCCGGGACCGGCGGAAAGCCCTGAGCCTCTGGAAAAAGGCGGCGGCCCAGGGGGATGTGCTGGCCCAGATCGCCCTGGGGGACCGGTACGGCGCCGGCACCGCCCGCACCCCCGGAGACCCGGGCAGGGCCCTGATGGCCTACCGGAAGGCCCGGTCGATGGCCGAAATGGAGATGGACATTACCAGCTGGCCGGTGGTCTGCCTGCGGATGGCCCAGACCGAGGCCCGGGGCACCGACCCGGACCAGATGGCCCGGCTGCTGGCCGAGGCCATCCACGGCCTGTCCATCCTGGCCGGGGAGGAACAGGACGAGGCAGTGGAGCGGGAGCTCCACACCGCCATCCATGAGATGCGCAGCTACATCCGGGAAACCTACGCCGGTACAGCTGGCCTGCAGGAAATGATGCAGCAGCTGGAGGAGCAGGTGATGAACATAGAATCTTTACATTTAAGCTGAAAAACAGCCACAATCCTGCGCTACAATAGGGGAACAAGAGGGGACGGCAGCTTCGTCCCGGGACTGCAAGGAAAAGAGGATTCACATATGGGCAAAGTGATCGGGATTGACCTGGGCACCACCAACTCCTGCGTGGCGGTGGTGGAAGGCGGCAAGCCGGTGGTCATCACCAATGCCGAAGGGGAGCGCACCACCCCCTCGGTGGTAGCATTCACCAAAGACGGAGAGCGCCTGGTGGGCGGGGCGGCCAAGCGCCAGCTGGCCACCAATGCCGGCCGGACCATTTCCAGCATCAAGCGCCGGATGGGCACCGATTACCGGGTGCGGATCGACGGCAAGGATCTGACCCCCCAGGAGATCAGCGCCATGATTCTGTCCAAGCTCCGGCGGGACGCCGAGAGCTATCTGGGGGAGAAGGTCACCGAAGCGGTGATCACCGTCCCCGCCTACTTTGACGACAGCCAGCGCAAGGCTACCCAGGACGCCGGCCGGATCGCCGGCCTCCATGTGCTGCGGATCATCAACGAGCCCACCGCGGCTGCGGTGGCCTATGGCCTGGACAACGAGGCGCCCCAGAAAATCCTGGTCTACGACCTGGGCGGCGGCACCTTTGATGTCTCCATCATCGAGATCGAGGACGGCACCTTCACGGTGCTGGCCACCGGCGGCGACACCCGTCTGGGCGGCGACGACTTCGACGCCCGGATTGTGGACTGGCTGGTGCAGGAGTTCAAGCGGACCGACCGGATCGACCTGACCAAAGACCCTGCCGCCATGGGCCGCCTGAAGGAAGAAGCTGAGAAGGCCAAGAAAGAGCTGTCCAGCGCCCCCTCGGCCCAGATCAACCTGCCTTTCATCGCGGTGGGCAAGGATGGCCCCCATCATCTGAATGCCACCCTGACCCGGCCCCAGTTTGAGATGATGACCAGCGACCTGCTGGCCCGCACCATCGAGCCGGTGAACAACGCCCTGCGGGATGCAGGCCTGTCCCCCAGTGAGCTGGGGCGGGTGCTGCTGGTGGGCGGCAGTACCCGGATGCCGGCGGTGGCCCGCCAGGTGAAGGAGCTGCTGGGCAAGGAGCCCAGCCACACCCTGAACCCCGACGAGTGCGTGGCCATGGGCGCCGCCATCCAGGGCGGCCTGCTCCAGGGCGGCGGCAAGCTGGCCGGCGCCACCGGCGCAGCGGCCCAGGGGCTGGTGCTGATGGACGTCACCCCCCTGACCCTGTCCATCGAGACCCTGGGAGGCATCGCCACCCCCCTGATTACCCGCAACAGCATGATCCCCACCCGCAAGAGCCAGATTTTCACCACCGCCCGGCCCATGCAGACCTCGGTGGAAATCAACGTCCTCCAGGGCGAGCGCCGCTTCGCCCGGGACAACAAGTCCCTGGGCAAGTTCAAGCTGGGGGGCATCCGGGCCGGCTTCTCCTCCAAGCCCCAGATCGAGGTCACCTTTGACATCGACGTCAACGGCGTGGTGAAGGTTTCCGCCAAGGACCTGGGCACCGGCCGGGAGCAGAACATCACCATCACCGGTTCCACCAACCTGTCCGAGAGCGAAATCCAGCGGGCCATGGCGGACGCCGCCGCCTACGAGGCAGAGGACAGCCGCCGGAACGGCCGTCTGGAGCTCCACAACCAGGCCGAGATCCTGGCCTATAAGGTGGATGAGGCCCTCTCCAAGTGCAAGAAGGAGATCGACAAGGAGGAAAAGAACCGGATCAAGGCCGACCTGGCCGCCCTGCGCAAGAGCATCCGCAAGGATCACCCCGAGAAGATGAACGACGCCGAGGAGTCCGCCCTCCGCCAGGCCAAGGAAAACCTGGAGGCCAGTGCCAGCCATCTGATGGTCCTTTACACCCAGCAGAACGGCAGCGACACCAGCGAGAACAGCACCCTGTAAAATTTCAACCATTCCCCGGCAGCCTGTGGAAAACACCGGCTGCCGTTTTTTTGCTGAAAAACCGGGGGCCATCTTTGGAAGGTTCCGCCCTTGACAGGGCAGAAAGCCGGGTGCTATGCTGTAAGAAAGCTTTCGACAGAATAAAGGAGGATGGACGCTATGGCGATGGCAGTTGCGGTAATCGTGAATCTTCTGATGGTGGCAGTCACAGTGGTCTGTATGCTGGCGGTGGTTCTGCTCTGCATCAGGTTCCTGAACAAGAAATGACAAAAAGCCCGGCAGACGGTGCACTTGGCACCCGCTGCCGGGCTTTGTTGGTTGTTACAGCATCTTGGACAGGAAGGCTTTCAGCCGGGGGTTCTTGGGGTTGGTGAACAGCTCCTCGGGGGGCTCATCCTCCTGGATGACGCCCTCGTCGATGAAGATCACCCGGTTGGACACCTCCCGGGCAAAGCCCATCTCGTGGGTCACCACCAGCATGGTGATGCCGGTGTGGGCCAGCTCCTTCATCAGGGCCAGCACCTCGCCCACCATCTCGGGGTCCAGGGCCGAGGTGGGCTCGTCAAACAGGATTACATCGGGGTCCATGGCCAGGGCCCGGGCGATGGCAATCCGCTGCTGCTGGCCGCCCGACAGGCTGTTGGGGTAGACGTCGGCCTTGTCCGACAGGCCCACCCGGGCCAGCAGCTCGTCGGCCTTGCGTGCAGCTTCCTCCTTGCTCTTGAGCTTGAGCAGGGTGGGGGCCATGCAGAGGTTTTCCTTCACCGTCATGTGGGGGAACAGGTTGAAGTGCTGGAACACCATCCCCATCTTCTGGCGGATCTTGTCGATCTGGGCCTCGGTCACCTCGGTGCCCTCAAACTTGATGGTGCCGCCGGTGGGCTTTTCCAGGTGATTGAGGCACCGCAGGAAGGTGGATTTGCCGCAGCCCGAAGGGCCGATCAGGCAGACCACGTCGCCGCGGTAGATGTCAATGTCGATCCCCTTCAGCACGTCCAGGGTGGGGGTCAGGCCCTTGTAGCCGCGCTTTTTCTCGCCGCCGTAGGTCTTTTTCAGGCCGCGTACTTCGATGATCTTTTCGGTCGATTTACCGGTCACTGCGGGCCAGCCTCCCTTCCATGTGGTTGAGCAGCTTCTCCAGGAACAGCACCATCACCAGGTAGATCAGAGCCACCGAGATGTAGGGGAAGAAGGTGCTGTATGTGCGGCTGCGGACGATGTCGCCGGCCTTGGTCAGGTCCTGCAATGCGATATAGCCGCTGATGGAGGTCTCCTTCAGCAGGACGATGACCTCGTTGCCCAGGGCGGGCAGAACGTTTTTGACGGCCTGGGGCAGAATGATTTTCCAGGTGGCCTGGGTGTAGTTGAGGCCCAGGCTGCGGGCGGCCTCCATCTGTCCCGGAGGCAGGCTCATGATGCCGCTGCGGAAGATCTCGGCCACATAGGCGCCGCTGTTGATGCCAAAGGCCAGGATGGCCACCGGCACCTTGCCGATGTTCACCGAGCCGAAGATGACAAAGTACATGATCAGCAGCTGGATCATGGTGGGGGTGCCGCGGATGACGGTCAGATACAGCTTGCACACGCCGTTCAGGATGCGCAGGTGGCCGGTCTGGTCATGGGTGGTACGGATGTACGCGATGATAAAGCCCAGCACCACGCCCAGGGCCGCTGCCGCAAAGGCAACGATCAGGGTGGTTTTCAGGCCGTTCAGGAAGAGCAGGTAGCGCTGCTCCTCGATGAAGGTGGAGACGAACTCGCTGGAAAGTTCCTCCCATAGGTTTTGGAAAAATGCCATGAACTTCCCTCCTTGGCGGGGCGGACAGGGGGTGAATATGCATATTTTTTGAATTTTTATGCATATATACATAAAGAGAAGGGACAGAGCCGGGATTCGCACCTGTGCTCTGTCCTCTGCATCTCTTATAAAACCACAAAAACCGCAGTTTGTAAAGAGTTTTTTCTCTTTAAGCCGCAGATCGTCCGGCTGCTTACTTCAGCACGATGATGGACTGGGCGGCGGTGCAGTAGGTATCGGTGAAGTCGATCTGCTCCTGACGCTCGGGGGTGACGGTCATGCCGGCCATGCCGAAGTCGGCCTTGCCGCTGTTGACAGCCGCGATGATGGAGTCGAACTCCATATCCTCGATGTGCAGGTCATAGCCCAGCTTGTCGCACAGAGCCTTGGCAAACTCGGCGTCGATGCCCACGATCTCACCGTTCTCGATGTACTCATAGGGATCAAAGGTGGCGTTGGTGGCCATCACCAGGGTGCCGTTGGGGTACTCGGTGCCTTCGGGGGTGGTGTAGCCCTCAGCGCCCTCGGTCTTGGCGATGTACTTGTCCAGGATGGCATCCAGGGTGCCGTCGGCGGTCAGCTCGGCAATGGCGCCGTTCAGAGCCTCGGTCAGATCCGGGTTGTCCTTGCTGACAGCGATGGCGTAGCTCTCCTCGGCGAAAGCGGTGTCCAGGGTGGTCAGCTCATCGGGGTTGGCAGCCACAAAGTTCTTGGCCACCTGGTCGTCGATGCACACGGCGTCGATCTTGTTGGTCAGCAGGGCCTGCACGGCGTCGGCGGCCTTGTTGTACTGCTCCACGCCGGCGATGCCCAGCTTGTCCTCGCCTTCGCCCACTTCCTCGCTCATCAGCAGGTCGCCGGTGGTGCCCAGCTGGACGCCCACGGTCTTGCCGGCCAGATCATCCAGGGACTGGATGGCCTGGACAGAGCCGGAAGCAGCAGAATCAGCGGTGGAGCTGCCGGCGGAAGCAGCGGTGGAAGAGCTGGTGCTGGAGCAGGCAGTCAGAGCCAGAGCGGCGGAAATACCAGCAGCCACCAGGAAGCTGCGGCGAGAAATCTTCTTCATATTCATAACACTCCTCTTGATTGATAAACCAGATTATGTCAAAGGGCGGGCACCCCGCCCGGCATCGCAAACAAACGATGCGCCGTTGAGTCGGGAACCATCCCGACGACAACCAGTAGTATAGTTTTTACAAATTCAAATGTCAAGACTTGTGCATAAAACACAGGCAAATTGAAACCAATTTGAGATAACTTATACGGAAACCGACAGTTTCTGCCGCATATATACAATCTTTGCCCAACATTTGGCAGCAAAAAGCCCCCGCCGCCGGGCGGGGGCAGAAGGGGTTACAGATAGCGGGCGATTTCCTCGGCGCTGCGCTTGGGCACGCAGTAATCCCGGTTCTCGTCCAGGTAATACTTGACGCCGGTGACGGCGGTCAGGGGGACAATCCGGGAGCCGTGGGCGGGGTAGCCCAGGGCCACCATGGTGTGGAGCTTTTCCCTCTCCTTCAGCCCCAGCAGGGGGGCCAGCTTGTTCCGGTCGATGGCGCCCATGATGCAGCTGCCCACCCCCTTGGCCCAGGCGGCCAGGGTCAGGTTGGCCAGAGCGATGCCGGTGTCGGTGTCCAGGTCCCCGGGGATGGTGGTGTCCTGCACCATTGCCACAAACAGGGTGGGCTGTTCTTCCGGCTTGGGGGTGCCCTGTTCAGGGGGCAGATAGGCGGCCCACTTTACCAGGGGCTGAATTTGGGCCACAACTTCGGGGCTGGCGGCGATGACCAGCCGGACGGCCTGCCGGTTGGCCCCGCAGGAGGACAGCCGCACAGCTTCCACCATGTCGGCGATGACGTCGGCGGGCACCGGCTTCTGGGCGAAGCGGCGGTAGGTGCGGCGGGTGGCGAGAAGTTCCATGAGATCCATTGCAGCAGTCTCCTTTCAGGGTTGGGGGGTGGTTAGCAGGTCGGCCAGGCTGCGGACGGTGAGGCCGCCCCGGCCGGTGACGGTTTCGGCGTGGAGCAGGGAGGAGAGGACGCTCTCCTCCACACACTCAGCCACAGCCCGGAACAGCAGGTTGATTTTGGTGTCGGCCACCGCCCGCAGGGGCAGCAGGTCGGCCTGGGGGTAGTGGGGGATGTGATTGCCGGTGGAAAAGGCGATGACGATTTCCCCGCTGCCGTTGCCGCAGTAGGAGCCGGTGCGGCTCAGGCCCACAATGGCCCGGTGGGCGATCCGCTCCAGCTGATGGTGGGTCAGGGGAATGTCGGTGGCCAGGATGGTGATGATGGAGCCCTTGTCCTCGTGGGGCGCCACCTGGGCAGCCTGGGCCAGCCGCTGGGCCACCGGCACCCCGGCGATGATCAGATCATCGAACTGGGCGTGGTTGGACAGCACCAGGGCCCCCATGTGGTAGGCCTGGCCGTCCAGCTCCACCACCCGGGAGGAAGAGCCGATGCCGCCTTTCAGGCCGTGGCACCGCATCCCCCGGCCGGCCCCCACCGCCCCCTCGGCAAAGTCGGCCCGGCAGTCGGCCAGGGCGGCAAAGACGTCTGCCTCGGCGACGTGGAGGCCCCGGATGTCATTCAGGCCGCTGTCGTTGCACTCGCAGACCACCGGGTTGACGCTGCCGGTGGTCTCGCAGATGTCGGGGCAGCGGTCCAGCATGTACTTGACCAGGGCGGTGGCAGCAGTGCCCACGCTGAGGGTGTTGGTGAACAGGATGGGGGTCTCCAGGGTGCCCAGCTCGTCGATCTGCACCAGGCCGATGGTCTTGCCGAAGCCGTTGATGACATGGGAGGCCGCGATCACCTTGTCGTGGAAGGTGTCCCCCGGATGGGGCAGCAGGGCGGTGACCCCGGTCTGGACCTCCCCGTCGGCCAGGGTGCAGTGGCCCACCGTCACCCCCGGAACGTCGCTGATTTTGTTGAGGGGTCCCTGGGGCAGGCTGCCCACCCGGAACCCCCAGCGGGATTCAATGCCCATACAAACCTCCTTGTGATGGGAACAGGGCCTAGGCATAAGACCGGGCCCTCAGGCTGTCAAAAAAGTCTCAGCCGGACGACATGTGCGTACGGCCGAGACACCTACAGGGAAATTTGTCGCAGAGAGTGTGCGAGGCTGTAAAGCCGAGTGTGCGGTTCTGCGGCAAATTTTGTCCCCAGGGGGCAAACACAGCGACTGCGTCCTGCGGACGAAACAGGGAGCTGTGTTTGGCGCAGCGCTCCAATTTTCACAAGGGCGCTGTGCGGCCCGCAGGGAAAATTGGCTAAGCGCAAGAGGACTGCGGCCCCCCATTTTGCAATGGGTTCCCCCTAAAGCGTGTCGTTTTTCGACACGCTCAGGGCCCGGCCATAAGACCGGGCCCTGTATCTAAGCATATCAGACACTGTCCAGATTGTCCAGATCGTAGGGGGTGTTTTGATAGACGTAATAATTCAGCCAGTTGGAATAGAGCAGATGCGCGTGGGCCCGCCACCGGAAGATGGGGGGCTTGGAGGGGTCGTCGTCGGGGTAGTAGTTCTTGGGCACCGAAATGGGCAGCCCCTTGGCCACGTCCCGTCGGTACTCGGCGTCCAGGGTCAGCTGGTCATACTCGGGGTGGCCGGTGACAAAGATCTGGCGGCCGTTCTCGGTGCTCAGCAGGAAGGGCCCGGCCTCGTCGCTGGCGGCCAGCACCCGGAGGGCGGGGCAGTTGTTCACGTCCTCCACCGAAATGCCGGTGTGGCGGCTGTGGGGGGCATAGAACACCTCATCAAAGCCCCGGACCAGGGGGTTGGCAGGCCGCAGCACCCGGTGGGGGAAGATGCCGAACATCTTCTGGGGCAGCAGCTCCTTGTGGACCCCGTAGTGGTAATAGAGGCCGGCCTGGGCGCCCCAGCAGACGTGGAGGGTGGAGTAGACGTTGGTCTTGGTGTACTCCATGATCTCGCACAGCTCGGGCCAGTAGTCCACCTCTTCAAAGGGAATGGTCTCCACCGGCGCGCCGGTGATGATCATGCCATCAAAGCGGCGGTTCCGCACCTCGTCAAAGGTCTTGTAGAAGGCCTCCAGATGGGCCGCCGAGACGTGGGTGGCGGCGTGGCTGGCGGTCTGGAGCAGGGTCATGTGGACCTGCAGGGGGCTGTTGGCCAGCAGCCGGGCAATCTGGGTCTCGGTGGCGATCTTGGTGGGCATCAGGTTGAGGATGGCGATTTCCAGAGGCCGGATGTGCTGGGAGAGGGCCCGCTCCCGGTGCATGACAAAGATATTTTCAGCGTACAGCGCGTCGTAGGCTGGCAGCGTCTTGGGGATAATCAGCGGCATGGGTGGGGCCTCCTTGGTTGCAATGCGGTGTGGAACATCAGACCTTGTCCAGTGCCTGGGCGATGTCGGCGATCAGATCCTCGCTGGCCTCCAGGCCGCAGCTCATACGGACCAGCTCGGCGGGGACGCCAGCCGCCTTCAGCTGCTCGTCGTTCATCTGACGGTGGGTGCTGGAAGCAGGGTTCAGGCAGCAGGTCCGGGCGTCGGCCACGTGGGTCTCAATGGCGGCCAGCCGCAGGGACTTCATGAAGGTGCTGGCAGCTTCCCGGCCGCCGGCCAGGCCAAAGGACACCACGCCGCAGCTGCCGTTCGGCATATACTTCTGGGCCAGTGCGTGGTAGGGGCTGGACTCCAGGCCGCAGTAATCCACATAGGCCACCTTGGGGTGCTTCTCCAGGAACTGGGCCACAGCCAGGGCGTTGGCGCAGTGACGGGCCATCCGCACGTGGAGGCTCTCCAGGCCCAGGTTCAGAATGAAGGCGGACTGGGGGGACTGGCAGCAGCCAAAGTCCCGCATCAGCTGGGCGGTAGCCTTGGTGATGAAGGCGCCCTCCTTGCCGAACCGCTCGGCATAGGTAATGCCGTGGTAGCTCTCGTCGGGGGTGCACAGGCCGGGGAACTTGTCGGCGTGGGCCATCCAGTCAAAGTTGCCGCTGTCCACGATGGCGCCGCCGATGCAGGCGCCGTGGCCGTCCATGTACTTGGTGGTGGAGTGGGTGACAATGTCGGCGCCCCACTTGATGGGCTGGCAGTTGACGGGAGTGGGGAAGGTGTTGTCCATAATCAGGGGCACGCCGTGGGCGTGGGCAGCCTTGGCGAACTTCTCAATGTCCAGCACGGTCAGGGCGGGGTTGGCGATGGTCTCGCCGAAGACAGCCTTGGTGTTGGGCCGGAAGGCGGCGTTCAGCTCTTCCTCCGAGCAGGTGGACTCCACAAAGGTGACTTCCACACCCATCTTGGCCATGGTGACCGAGATCAGGTTGAAGGTGCCGCCGTAGATGGTGGAGGAGGAGACGATGTGGTCGCCGCACTGGCAGATGTTGAACAGGGCGAAGAAGTTGGCTGCCTGGCCGCTGGAGGTCAGCATGGCTGCAGTGCCCCCTTCCAGAGCCGCAATCTTCCGTGCGACGGCGTCGCAGGTGGGGTTCTGGAGACGGGAGTAGAAGTAGCCGTCCGCCTCGAGGTCGAACAGCTTGCCCATATCCTCGCTGGTGTTGTATTTAAAGGTGGTGGACTGGATGATGGGAATCTGGCGGGGCTCGCCGTTGCCCGGCGTGTAGCCGCCCTGGACGCAGATGGTATCGCGGTTCATGGCAGAAAACTCCTTTCACAGATGGATTGTATTTATTTGCGCAGGCGCTTGTCGCTGTGGTTGCACAGGGCTGTGCCCACCGTCTGGAACAGCTGGACCAGAATGATCAGCAGGACGACAGCGATCAGCATGATGTCGGCCTGATAGCGGTAGTAGCCGTAGGAGATGGCAATCTTGCCCAGGCCGCCGCCGCCGATGGCGCCGGACATGGCCGAATAGCCCAGGATGGTGGTGAGGGCGGTGGTCATGCTGGAAATCAGGCTGGGCAGGCTCTCGGGGATCATCACCTTGGTGATGATCTGGAAGGGGGTGGCGCCCATGCTCTGGGCGGCCTCAATGACGCCGGCGTCCAGCTCCCGGAGGCTGGTCTCCACCAGACGGGCCACAAAGGGGAAGGAGGCCACCACCAGCGGAACGATGGTGGCGTTGGTGCCCACAGTGGTGCCCACAATCAGGCGGGACAGGGGGAACACGCAGATCATCAAAATCAGGAAGGGGACGCTGCGCAGGATGTTGATGACAATGTTCAGCGCGTGCATCAGCCAGCCGGGCAGGGGCAGAACCCCGTCCTTGTCGCCGGCCACCAGCAGCACACCCAGGGGCAGGCCCAGCACCAGGGCAAAGGCAGTGGAGAGGATGGTGATGTAGAAAGTCTCCCACACTGCAAAGGCAAAATCAATCGCGGTCACAGGCCGGTCACCTCCTCTACGGTTACGCCGGGCGCCGCCTTGATGTAGGCCACAGCCTTGCGGGCCTGGTCCACATCCCGGGGCAGCCGCAGCATCATGCTGCCGAAGCACTGGTTGTTGAGATCACGGGTGTCGGCGCTGAGGATGCTCACCAGGATGCCGGTCTCGGCGGCCAGGCTGGCCACCAGGGGCTTGGAGGTAGAAGAACCATTGAAGGTCAGGCGGATGACGTGGTCATCCGGCGCAAAGGAGGCCATTTCCCGGGAGCTCATGCCGCCGCCGGGGGCCACCAGACGGCGGGCTGCCGCAGTCTTGGGCCGGGCAAAAATCTCCTGCACCGAGCCTTCCTCCACCACGCGGCCCCCGTCCAGGATGGCCACCCGGTCGCAGATGGCCTCCACCACGCTCATCTGGTGGGTGATGACCACCACCGTGATCCCCAGTTTCTGGTTGATCTCCCGGATCAGGGAGAGGATGGAGCGGGTGGTGTCGGGGTCCAGGGCGCTGGTGGCCTCGTCGCACAGCAGAACCTTGGGATTGGTGGCCAGGGCGCGGGCGATGGCCACACGCTGGCGCTGGCCGCCCGACAGCTGGGCCGGGTAGGCCAGCGCCTTGTCGGGCAGGCCCACCGTCTGCAGCAGTTCCCGGGCCCGCTTTTCGGCGTCGGCTTTCTTGACGCCGGCCAGCTCCATGGGGAAGCAGACGTTCTTCAGGCAGTTGCGCTGCATCAGCAGGTTGAACTGCTGGAAGATCATGGTGATCTCCCGGCGGCGGTCCCGCAGCTGGGCGGGGGTGAGGGTCTCCATGGCCGTGCCGTCAATCACCACCGAGCCGGAGGTGGGGCGCTCCAGCAGGTTGATGCACCGCACCAGGGTGCTCTTGCCGGCGCCCGACATGCCGATGATGCCATAGATCATCCCGTCGGGAATGGTTAAGTTGATGTCCTGCAGGGCCTCGACGGCGCCGTCCTTCATCTGGAAGGTTTTGGACACATGTTTGATCTCAATCACAGTGGATGCTCCTTTTGCGCGAATCAGGCCTGGATGGCATCAAGGCTGGTCTGCTTGCCGCCGTAGATGCCCATGGGCTCCACGTGGATGCCGGCCACCGTCACCAGATGGGTGCCGTTCTGCTCATTGAAGTCGTCCAGGTAGGGCTGATGCTGGAAGTAGTTGGTGTCGACGGTGCCGTCCTCCACCACGTTGTTGGGGATGATGTAGTCGTCGTACTCCTGGATGTCCAGGGTGATGCCCTTGGCCTCCAGAATGGGGACGCAGACTTCCAGCACTTCGCAGTGGGGTGCGGGGGTGGCGGCGCAGCTGACGGTCTGGCCGTTCAGGGCGTCGTAGTCAATGGAGGGGTCGTAGCCGTCGGTGGGGTTCTCCACAACAGACACCACGGCGCCGCCGTACTGCTCCACCATGAAGTCCTTGACCTGCTGGCTCTGCAGGGCAGCGGCCAGGGCCTTGATCAGGGGCTTGTCCTCGTTGCCCTCCTTGCAGACCAGCACGTTGACGTAGGCAGAAGAACCGTCCTCCATGGCCAGGGCGTCGGTCATGGGGTCCAGGCCGGCGGGGATGGCGTAGTTGGAGTTGATGACGGCGTAATCCTCGTCCTGCAGGACGTTGGGGATCTGGGCGGCCTCCACCTCATCGATCACGATGTTGTGGGGGTTCTCGGCGATGTCGTTCTTGGTGGCGGTGATGCCGGCGCCCTCTTTCAGGGTGAAGAAGCCGTTCTTCTCCAGCAGCTGGAGGGCGCGGGCCTCATTGGTGGTGTCGTTGGGCACAGCTACATGGAGCTGGGCGGAGCTGCCGGTGCCGGTGGAGCAGGCGGCCAGAGCGGCGGCTGCGGCGGCAGCACCGGTGACTTTCAGGAAATTGCGGCGCGAAATCTTAGTCATAATGGTTACCCTCTTTTGTTCGTATTTGCTTTGTGTGTTGATTCTTTCACAGTTACGGAAAATAAAAACTCCCGTCCCCACAGGCCTTCCAAACCTGCAAGGACGGGAGCAGAATGCTTCCGTGGTACCACCTTGTTTTACCGGTCCCTTGCGGGGCGCGGCCTCGATGCTGCGGCAGAACGGATTCTGCGTACAGCCGGACGCTGTAACGGGCGCACCCGTCGCGGACTTGGTGCTCTTGCTCCTCGCCCGCGCAGCTCCGAGACCATTTTCAGCTCCCTGTTCCCCGCCTGCTTCCACCGTCCAGGCTCTCTGGAAGGGGTCAATGCGAGAGCTTACTCTTCTCTTCACAGCCAATTTGATGATATCGTTCTTATTGTATCCGTCCGGTGGGATTTTGTCAACAGGCAAAGTGAACTTTTTGCGCTTGTGAACCGGCGGCCTTCGTGGTAAAGTATAGGGTGATTGCGGGGCCTGTGCCCCCTGAACAGGAGGAGCCTATGGCAGAGGAAAGAAACCGGATTTACCCCGACGGCGAGGAACGCCGGCGGATTATGGATTTCATCATGGCGGCGGGGCAGACCCTGCTGGAAAACGGGGCGGAGGTGTTCCGGGCGGAGCAGACCATGCAGATCATGGCCAACAGCCTCCACCTGCGGGAGTTCCACGTCTATGTGCTGACCAACGGCCTGTTTGCCAGCGCCGGCACCGCCGAAATCAGCGAGGTGCGGAACGTGCCCGACCGCACCATCCATCTGGGCCGGGTGGCGGCGGTGAACGAGCTGTCCCGCCAGCTGGCCGCAGGCCGGGTAAACCTGGAGGAGGCGGAGCAGCAGCTGGTGGCCGCCCGGCGGATCCCCTTCCCGGGGCTGGCAGTCCAGATCCTCAGCGGCGCCGGGGGGGCGGCGGCCTTTGCCATGATGTTCGGCGGCAGCGTGCTGGAAGCGCTGGCCGCGGCGGTGGCCGGCGCCGTCGTGAATCTCTACCTGTGGCTGTGCAGCCGGCTGCCGGCCCTGTTCCAGAAGCTGACCGGGGCGGCCCTCATCACCCTGGTCTGCATTCTGGTATGCGGGGTGCTGGGCGCCAACGTCAGCCACGCCGTCATCGGCGCGCTGATGATCCTGACCCCCGGCGTCGCCTTCACCATGTCCATCCGGGACTTTGTGAAAGGGGATTATCTCTCGGGTACCATCCGGCTGATTGACGCCGTGCTGGTGGCGGCCTGCCTGGCCTGCGGCACCGGCCTGGTGCTGCGGGCCTATACGCTGCTGACGGGGGTGACGGTGGCATGACAGGAACACAAATGCTGGATCTGCTGCGGCAGCTGCTGCTGGGCGGCATCGGAACCCTCTCCTTCGGCATTCTGTTCGGGATCCCCCGCAAGTGCTACCTGGCCTGCGCCGCCACCGGCGCCGTGGGCTGGGTGACCTATGAGCTGGCGGTGATGCTGGGCATCGGCGCCGTCACCGCCAACCTGCTGGCGGCCATCCCGCTGACTTTGCTGGCCCGGATTTTCGCCATCACCCTCAAGGCCCCGGTGACGGTGTTCCTGCTGACCGGCATCTTCCCGCTGGTGCCGGGCGCCGGCATCTACTACACCGCCTACTATTTCATCCAGAACGACAACCTGCAGATGGCTGCCAGCGCCGCCGACACCGTCAAGATCGCGGCGGCCCTGGCCATCGGCATCTCGGTGGTGCTGGGCCTGCCCTTCCCCCGGCCCAAAAAGGCGGGGCCTCCGTCCACCGGAAAAAACTAAAAATATTTTTACGATTGGCCCACGGAAAAAGCCGGCAGTCCTGGGACTGCCGGCTTTTGGCTTTTTATCTTTTCTTTTTGGGGGCGGCTTTTTTCCGCACCGAGTAGCCAAAGGTGCCCAGCCGCCGGCCCAGAGCCCGGTATTCCCCGTGGCTGTAGGCGATCAGCCCCGCCTTGTCCAGCCGGAGCTTGCCCTCGCTGTCCAGCAGGCTCTCGTCCACGCAGCAGCCCACCACCTCGGCCAGGAACAGCTCATGGCTGCCCAGGGGGATGGTCTGGGTAACTTTGCACTCCAGGTTTACCGGGCTTTCCTCCAGGATGGGGCAGCCGGGCAGGGCAGCCCCGGCGGCAGCATGAAGCCCCAGGGCGGCAAACTTGCCCACATCCCGGCCGCTCTTGACGCCGCACCAGTCCACCGCCCGCACCAGGGCCTCGGTGGGCAGGTTGATGGCAAACTGCCCGCTCTCCTTGATGAGGCCGTAGCTGTAGCGCTCGGGCCGGACGCTGATGGACACCATGGCGGGCTTGGTGCAGATGGTGCCAGCCCAGCCGATGGTGATGAGGTTGGGCTTTTCCAGGCTCCCGCAGGAAACCAGCACCGGGGGCACCGGGTTCAGGAGGGCAGACCCTCGCCAGCTCTGTTTGCTCATCCGTGATACTTCCTTTCATAGGGGGCCCAGGTCCGCTCACTGATGATATAGCGGGGCCGGGCCTTGGTTTCCATATAGATTTTGCCGATATATTCGCCGATGACCCCCAGGCACACCAGCTGGATGCCTCCCACCAGGCAGACAATGCAGATGGTGCTGGCCCAGCCGGCCACCGTGCTGCCCATGGAGGCCAGCACCACCGCCCAGATCACCCCCACAAAGCTCACCAGGCTGAACAGCATCCCCATCCCGGTGATCAGCCGGATGGGCTTGTTGGACAGGCTGGTGATGCCGTCAAAGGCCAGGCTCAGCATTTTGGACAGGGGGTAGTGGCTCTCGCCGGCCAGACGCTCATGGCGCTCATAGGCCACTGTGGCGCTGGGGAAGCCCACCAGGGGCACCATCCCCCGCAGGAAGATGTTCACCTCATGGTAGTCGGCAAAGCTCTCCAGCACCCGGGAACTGATGAGGCGGTAGTCGGCATGGTTGAAGACGATGTCTGCCCCCAGCAGGTTCATCAGATGATAGAACCCCTCGGCGGTGAACCGCTTGAAGAAGGTGTCGGTGTCCCGGCGGCTGCGGACGCCGTAGACCACCTCGGCGCCCTCCAGGTATTTGCGGACCATCTCGTCCATGGCGTTGATGTCGTCCTGGCCGTCGCAGTCGATGGAGATGGTGACGTCGCACTTGTCTTTGGCCTCCATCAGGCCGGCCAGCACCGCGTTCTGGTGGCCCCGGTTGCGGCTTTGGCTGATGCCGATGAAGTGCTCGTCCTGTTTGGCAAACTGGCAGATCAGCTCCCAGGTGCGGTCTTTGGACCCGTCGTTGACAAAACAGACCCGGCTGCGGGTGCTGATCAGCCCCGCTGCCGACAGGTCCAGGATTTTCTGGAGGAACTGGGGCGCCGTGATGGGCAGGACTTCTTCCTCATTGTAACAGGGAATGATGATCCAGAGGATGGGTTTTCCGTTCATGGCTGGATGGCTCCTTTATGGTTTATTGGGACAGCTTGCGGAGGGCGTCGAGGTCCCGCAGCTTGAAGCTGCTGCGATAGGTGTCCAGCAGGCCCTCCCGCTGCATCCGGCCCAGCTCCCGGCTGAGGGCGCTGCGGTCGCAGTTGAGATAGCGGGCCAGCTGGGCCCGGGTGAAGGGGATGCGGAAGGTCAGCTGCCCCGCCCGGTCGGCCTCGCTCAGCAGATAGGCCGACACCTTGGCCCGCAGGGTCCGCAGCAGCAGCAGATCCACCCGGCGGGCCAGCAGGAAATATTTGTCGCTGATGGTGCGCACCAGGTTCTGCAGCACCTGCTGCTGGGCGGCGGAGCCGTCGGGGCACAGAAGCCGCTGGTAGGGGATCAGCATCACATCACAGGGGGTGCAGGCGGTGACGGTCACCGGGCTGCACAGGCTGGACCCGCCCAGCACGTCCCCAAAAACGCCCCCGGGGCCCATCTGGGTGATGGGCAGAGGGCTGCCGTCGGGGGCCAGGCGCACCGCCTCGATCCGCCCCGAGAGGATGATCCCCACGCTGTGGTTGGGGCTGCCGGCCTGCACCAGGACAACGCCCCGGTTATAGCTGCGGTGGACAGCGCCCATCCGGGCCAGCAGCCCGGCCAGGTCTTCCTGGCTCAGGCCGCTGAACAGGGAAGTGGATTGTAAGAGGGTCAAGTCGTTCTGCATGGTTCTGTTCAGACTGCGGGCAGGCTGCCGGGGGCAGCTGCGGGAAAATGGGATTGATAAACAGCTGTCAAACTCGCTGTTCTGTTGCACATGCAACGGTAATTTCTCCTTCATTATAGTAGAATGATCCCTGCAAAGCAAATGGTTTTGTACAATTTTTCAAAATTGTAAAAAATTTGGGAGAAGAAGGAACGATATCATGAAGAAATTGGTTTCCCTGCTGCTGTCGGCAGCCCTGATGCTGTCCCTGGCAGCCTGCGGCGGCTCCACGGCGGGCAGCACCGCAGCATCCAGCCAGGCTGCTTCCAGCGAGGCTGCCTCCAGCCAGGCCGCTTCGTCCGAAAGCACTGAGCCCCTGTCCACCACCGACGCTGTGCGGATCGCCGGCCTGAAGGGCCCCACCACCATGGGCCTGGTGAACCTGCTGCCCATGGAGGAGGACGGCTCCGCCTCTCTGGACTATGACCTGCAGCTCTACGGCACCGCCGACGAGATTGTCCCCCTGCTGACCAAGGGCGAGCTGGATATGGCTGCCATCCCTGCCAACCTGGCCGCCACCCTCTACCAGAAGACCCAGGGCGGCATCCAGGTGATGGCCGTCAACACCCTGGGCGTCCTGTATGTGGTGGAAAAGGGTGACACCATCCATTCGGTGGCCGACCTGAAGGGCCGGACCATCCTGTCCACCGGCAAGGGCACCACCCCCGAGTACGTCCTGCGGTACATCCTGCAGCAGAATGGCATTGACCCCGACAAGGACGTAACCATCGAGTTCTACAGCGAGGCCACCGAGGTCACCGCCCAGATGGCCGTGGCCGAGGATGCCATCGCTGTGCTGCCCCAGCCCTATGTGACCTCCGCCTCCATGCAGGATGACACCCTGCGGGTGGCCCTGGACCTCACCGAGGAGTGGGACAAGATCTGCGACACCCAGCTGATCACCGGCGTGACGGTGGTCCGCACCGAATACGCCCAGGAGCATCCCGACGTGGTGGCCGCCTTCCTGAAAGACTACACCGCCAGCGTGGATGCCGCCAACAATGACCTGGACGGCACCGCAGCCCTCTGCGAGGAGCAGGGTGTGGTGGCCAAGGCCGCCATCGCCAAGGCAGCCCTGCCCAACTGCAACATCGTCTGCGTCACCGGCGACGAGATGCAGGCCGACGTGGCCGGCTATCTGCAGGTGCTGTACGACGCTGACCCCGCTTCGGTGGGCGGCGCCATGCCGGACGACGGCTTCTACTGGATGGGCGCCTGAGCCTGGACAAAAGCCCTAAAACCTGAAAACAACAAAGGGGCGCCTCTTGCGGGGCGTCCCTTTTTGCTTTATACTTTTGCACAGAAACCATAAGGAGGTGTGCAGTGGAATCCAAAAAGAAATCCTGGCCCGGGCGCCTGGCGGCGGCGGCCTTCTGGCTGGCGTTGTGGCAGTGGGCCGCCATGGCGGTGGGGCAGGAAGTGTTTCTGGTGTCGCCGGTGCAGGCGGCCGGGACGTTGATCCGGCTGCTGCCCACCGGGGAATTCTGGGCCCGGGTGGCCTTTTCCAGCGGGCGGATTCTGCTGGGGTTTGGCCTGGGGGCTGTGTGCAGCGTGGCCCTGGCGGTGGGCGCCCGGCTGTCCCGGACGGTGGAGCTGCTGCTGGACCCGGTGATGCAGCTGGTCAAGGCCACCCCGGTGGCCAGCTTTGTGATCCTGGCCCTGGTGTGGGTCCGGGGCAGGGAACTGAGCATCCTCATCAGCTTTTTGATGGCGGTGCCGGTGCTGTACAGCGCCGTCCGCACCGGCATCCAGGGGACGGATGTCCAGCTGCTGGAGATGGCCAGGGTGTTCCGGCTGCCGGCGGGCCGGCGGCTGCGGGCCATCTGGCTGCCGGCGGTGCTGCCCGCCTTCCGGGAGGGCTGCCGCACCGCCCTGGGCCTGTGCTGGAAAAGCGGGGTAGCCGCCGAGGTCATCGGCCTGCCCGACGGCAGCATCGGCGACGCCCTCTACAGGGCCAAGATCACCCTGTCCACCGGGGATTTGTTCGCCTGGACCTTTGTGATCATCTGCCTGTCCGCCCTCTTTGAAAAGCTCTTTCTGGCCCTGCTGGGGCTGGCGGTGCGGCATGTCTGCGGAGAGGAGGAACCATGATCCTGCAAGTGGAGCATCTCACCAAGGCCTTCGGGGATCACCTGCTGTTCCGGGATCTGACCTTTTCGGTCTCGGGGCCGGCGGTTCTGTGGGCCCCCAGCGGCTGGGGCAAGACCACCCTGCTGCGGATTCTGCTGGGGCTGGAACAGCCCGACAGCGGCACCATTGCCGGTGTGGGCCGGACCGCAGCGGTGTTTCAGGAGGACCGGCTCTGCCCCCAGCTCTCCGCGGTGGAAAATGTGCTGCTGGTATTGCCCGACGACAAAGCCCGCCGCCAGGCCGTGGAGGCAGATTTTGCCCTGCTGGGGATGTCCGGCGAGGCGCTGATCCTGCCCGCCGCCCGTCTGTCAGGCGGGCAGAAGCGCCGGGCGGCCCTGCTGCGGGCGGTCTGGGCCAAAGCAGACACCCGCCTGCTGGACGAGCCCTTCACCGGCCTGGACCCGGTGTCGATGGAACAGGCGGCGGCCCTGCTGAACCGCCGCTGTGCCGGCGCCCCGGCCCTGCTGGCCACCCATGACCGGGCAGCCATCCAGGCCCTGGGCTGGCCGGTGATCCATCTGGACCAGCTGCCAAAACAGGACCCGGCCCCTTAAATCAGCTCCTCCAAAATGCTGTTCTGGACGATCATCCCCAGGGGGGTGAGGGTCAGGCGATCGGGGGTCAGGGTCAGATAGCCCGCCCCGGCGCACCGCTCCAGAAAAGCCTTCTGATGGGAGGTGAAGGCCGCCCCGCCCCGGCGGCGGTATTCGGCCAGGTCCAGCCCGGTGGAAAGCCGCAGCTGCAAAATCAGATAGTCCTCGGCGCCGCAGGTGCCGTCCTGGACCGGCTCAGACCCGGCGATGAATCCGGCGGTGTCCGGGGGATAATAAAATCGCCGGCCGCCCATGCAGCTGTGGGCGGCGGGGCCGATGCCCAGATAGTCCCCGCAGTCCCAGTAGTTGCGGTTGTGTTTGCCTTCAAAGCCGGGCCGGGCAAAGCTGGAAATCTCATACTGCCGGTACCCTTCCCGGGCCAGCCGGTCCACCGCGTAAAGGTAGAAGTCGGCGGCCTGGTCGGGGCCGGGCAGGCCTTCGGGCGGGCGGCGGCCAAAGGCCGAACCCGGCTCAATCTTGAGCAGGTAGGCCGAAATGTGCCGGGCGCCTCCATCCCGGATCAGGGCCAAAGTTTCGTCGAACTCGGCTCTGGTGTAGTGGGGGAGGGCCAGCATGATGTCCCCGCTGATGTTCTCAAACCCCGCCCGGCGGGCCTCCTCAAAAGCGGCCCGGGCCTGGGCGGCGTTGTGGGGCCGGCCCAGGGTGCGGAGCTGGGCGTCGCTGGCCGACTGGACCCCCAGGGACAGCCGGTTGACTCCGGCTTCCCGGAAGCCCCGCAGCAGCTCCTCGGTGACAGTCTCGGGGTTGGCTTCCAGGGTGATTTCGGCCCCCGCCCGGGGGGCTGCGGCCTGGATCAGCCGGGCGGCCTGGGCCGGGGTCAGGAGGCTGGGGGTCCCGCCCCCAAAGTAGAGGGTGTCGGGGGACCCCGGCAGGGAGTAGCGTTTCAGTTCCCGCACCAGGGCATCAATATAGGCGTCGGGGACGCCCCGCTGGCCGCCGGCGGTATAGAAATCGCAGTACCGGCAGCGGGAAAAACAATAGGGGATATGATAATACAAACCGAAAGACAAAATCAGTCACAGCCTTTTCATGAAACGTTCATTTCTCTATAGTATACTGTAAGCATCAGAACGGGGCAAGAGGCCATAAGACCTCGTTCGTGGCAAAAAGGAGTGTCTTGTATGAATTATTACAATAATGATTACGACCGCGGCTACACCGAAGCGACGATGTCCGCAGCTGATTATATGGCCCGGACCTACCGCTGGATGGCCGCCGGTCTGGTAGTGACTTTTGCAGTGGCCCTGCTGACCATTGCAACCCCTCTGTTCTATGTGGTCAATTCCCTGTATCTGGTTCTGACCATTGCTGAGCTGGCCCTGGTGTTCACCCTGAGCGCCCGGCTGCAGCGGATGTCGGTAGGGGCAGCCCGGGGCGTGTTCCTGGCCTACTCGGCCCTGAACGGCATGGTATTGAGCTATTATTTCCTGCTGTTCTCGGTGAACACCCTGGTGATGGCCTTCCTGAGCACCGCCGTCTACTTTGGCCTGATGGCGTTTTACGGCCACACCACCAGCCGGGATCTGACCAGCTGGGGCCCCAAGCTGATGATGGGCCTGATGGCCATGCTGGTCACCGGCCTGGTGGGCAGCCTGTTTGGTTTTGGCGTGGGTGCATCCCTGCTGTACAGCGGCATCGGCCTGGTGGTCTTTATGTTGCTGACCGCCTATGACACCCAGAAGCTGCACCAGATGTACGCTTACTACGCCGCTGACAGCGAGCTGGCCGAGAAGGCCAGCGTCTACGGCGCCCTGACCCTGTACCTGGACTTCATCAACATCTTCCTGTTCGTCCTGCGACTGCTGGGCATGGGCGGCAACCGCAACCGCAACTAACCTACTTTTCTGAAGAAAAGTAGGCAAAAGACTTTTCACTGGGTACCGGGTCACTCTGGCCGCACTCACGTTACGTCTCACCAGCGGCAAACCGTGCCGCTCTCAGTCAACGTTTGGCCTGCGGCCCGATATCCTGAAAAGTTGCAAATGCCAAACCTGGAATCAAGGCCGCGCCCCGGAGGGGCTGGCGGCGCAAACAAATGATAAAAACAAGAAACTCCCCCGCCCGCAAGGCCCATAAAGCCGAGCGGGTGGGGGAGTTTTTTTATTGGGATTGTTTGGATGGGTGCCAGTACAGCTGGACACTGCCGTAAGAGCGGGTGCGCAGGGTTTCGCTTCCCGCGGGCTGGCCGGGATCTGTGCCGTCCAAAGCGTCGTTCAGGATCTGCAGGATGTCATCCAGCATGGAGACGGGGGCCGAACAAAGGGTGGCAGGATCGGTGCCGCCAAAATGCCCATGATAAATCCGGTCAAATTCGGATGCATGGGAGCGGATGTGCAGCAGATCATTCCGGGCCGTTGTGATGTCCGCTTCGGTGATGCTGAACATGGGGGAAATGCCGTCCCCGGCAAAGAGAATCCGGGATTGAAAATCCAGCACCGCAATCTCACCGGCCGTGTGGCCCCGTTCTTCCAGAATCTGCACCTGCCTGCCGCCCAAATCAATGATTTGGTCCGGCTGCAAAGGAATGAACCGGCGCTCCGAAAACCGGTCTTCCATCACGGTTTCGGGAATGTCGAAAATATTTTCCGGCCTGGCGCGAAATGCAGCCGCAGCCTGGGCCACAAATTCCTTTTGGGTGGGGAGCCGGTCATCTTCGTGAATCAAGCGGTCAGCGTCAAATGCCTGAGCAGCCGGAAGATCGGCCGGATGAATATGAATTTCCTGGAATTGCCCAATGCCGCCCATGTGGTCGCTGTGGGCATGGGTGAGAACCAGCATCACCGGCTTGTCGGTGATGCGGCGGACTATTTCCATCATGTCAAAATTGCCCAGCCCGGTGTCCAGCAGCAGGGCCCGGTCGCGGCCCACAATCAGAGATGGAGCCTGGAGACCCATCAGATTAATCATATAGGTGTCTTTTGCCACTTCCAGGATGATGGGTTGATGAATCATAAGTTCCCGTCCTTTTCCTGTGTATCAGCAAAACCCCCGCCCGGAAGGGCGAGGGCTTGTATGGAGTTATGGAAAAAATAATGCAAACCTTTCAGCGTACCGCGCCGCCTATAGACAATTCAGCTGCACAGCAGCCGGAAAACGCCTTTTTGCTCACTTTTCAACAAGCAGAAAATAGGTTTGCAGGAACTTTCCCTCGTACCGTGCCGCAGGCACAAACGCTGACTAAGATGCAGGGCCCTTGCCGCCGGTGAGACGTAACGTGAGTGCGGCCAGAGTGACCCGGTACCCAGTAAAACCTCTTGCGCTTAGCCGATTTTTGCGGCGCACCACGGCGGGTGCTTGCAAAAATCGGAGCGCGGCGCCAGCTTCGCCTCGCTGTTTCGTCCGCAGGACGCGCTCGGCTCAGCTGCCTTTGCTTACTTTTCTTCAGAAAAGTAAGTTACAGGTTGAAGTAGCGTTTGGCGTTGTCGAAGCAGATGCCGCGGACAATCTTTTCCAGGGCCTTTTCGTCGTTGGGGTACTCGCCGTCCTCAACCCACTGGCCGATCAGGTTGCACATGATGCGGCGGAAATAGTCGTGGCGGGTGTAGCTCAGGAAGCTGCGGCTGTCGGTCAGCATGCCCACGAAGTTGCCCAGCAGGCCCAGGTTGGCCAGAGACTTCATCTGGTTCTCCATGCCCACCTTCTGGTCGCAGAACCACCAGGCAGAGCCGGCCTGGATCTTGCCCGGGATCTCATCGTCCTGGAAGCAGCCCAGAATGGTGCCGATCTGCTCGTTATCGGCGGGGTTCAGGCTGTAGATGATGGTCTTGGGGCACTCGCCGGTGTCGTTCAGAGCGCTCAGCAGGGCTGCAATGTTGCCGCCGCAGGTGTTCTGGTTGATCATGTCAAAGCCGGTGTCGGGGCCCAGCAGGGCGTTCATCTTGCGGTTAACGCCACGCAGGCAGGAATAATGCAGCTGCATCACGGTGCCGTACTTGTGGTACAGACGGCCCATGTGGACCAGCAGAGCGGTCTGGTACTTCTCGGTCTCCTCCACGGTGACGGCTTCGCCGGCCATGGCCTTTTTGTAGATGGCGTCCACTTCCTCGATGGAAGCCTCACGGTAGGGCACATAGTCCAGGCCGTGGTCGGCTGCACGGCAGCCCATCTTCACAAAGAAGTCCAGCCGCTCAGCCAGAGCGTCCATCACGCAGTGGATGCAGCCCAGCTTCTCTTTGCCCACGCTGGCAGCCAGCTTGCCCATGTACTCCACAAAGCCGGGCTTGTTGATGTTGACGGCCTTGTCAGGACGGAAGGAAGGCGCCACCGTGAACTTGATGGTGGGGTCGTTCTTGATCTTCTCGTGCCACTCCAGGCTGTCGATGGGGTCGTCGGTGGTGCCGATGAAGGCCACGTTGGACTGCTCGATCAGGCCCCGGACGGTCAGCTTGGGATCATTCTGCAGCTTCTCGTTGCACAGGTTCCAGACTTCCTCGGCGGTGTCGCCGTTCAGCACGCCCTGGTAGCCGAAATACTTGTGCAGCTCCAGGTTGGTCCAGTGATACATGGGGTTGCCGATGGCCATGGGCAGGGCCTCGGCAAACTTCTGGAACCGCTCCCGGTCGGATTTGGTCCCGGTGATGTACTCCTCGGGCACGCCGTTGGAACGCATCACGCGCCACTTGTAGTGGTCGCCGGCCAGGGAGCCGTCGGGCTGGCGCCCGCCCAGCCAGACCTGGGTGATGTTGTCGAACTTGCGGTTCTCATAGATCTCGCGGGGCGAGATGTGGCAGTGGTAGTCGCAGATGGGCATGTCCGCTGCATAGGTGTGGTACAGATGCTGGGCCGTGGGAGACTGCAGCATGAATTCTTTATCCATAAATGCTTTCATGGTTTTGCTACTCCTTTTTGCGTGTTGGATGATAATCTGCAAATGGGCAGAATTGCACTTATCCATAGTATACCTTAAATTCGGGATTGTATACAACTGAAAAAACGCTGAAATTTATGGGCCTTCCTTGTGAAAACCGCTGGAATTTGCACAGGGGGCTTTTGCGGCAGGAAAACCGCCCCCAACCCCTTGACTTGTTTGGATACAACAACGTAAAATAAGGCAGACAGATATGGCTCTTTTCCGAAAAATCTGGTACAATCAAACCAGGAAAAACAGCGGGCCCCCGGCCCGCAAAGCCAGACAGGAGGCAGATACTATGAATCAAATTACCACCCGTTATGTCACCGAAGGGGACGCCTGCTACGAGCAGTACGTCATCACCGACCCGGCCGCCAAAACCGAGCTGGTCATCACCCCCGAGCGGGGCGGCATGATCACCGGGTTCAGCCTGGAGGGGGATGAGTTCATCTGGCTGCGGCACCCCAATTTCAGCGAGTGCAACCGGCCCCGCTTTGGCGTGCCCATCCTGTTCCCCAGCTGCTCCAACCCGGACAACGGGGTCCACATCTTTGACGGCAAAGCCTATCCCATGGAGACCCACGGCCTGGCAGATCTGTGCGCCTGGCAGGTGGACAGCGTCGGCCCGGATGGTGTTACCCTGATGCTCCAGTCCACCCCGCTGACCAAGTTCCTGTATCCCTTTGACTTCACCCTGATGGTGACTTACAGCCTGGAGGGCGCCACCGCATCCATCGAACTGACCGTCATCAACGACGGGGACAAGCCCATGCCCTTCAGCTTTGGCTATCACCCCTATTTCATTGCCAGCAAGCTGGAGAATGTGGAGTTCGACATCCACTGCGCCACCTGTTCCGAGGACGCCAAGGGCACCCAGCCCGCCGCACCCGATAAGATCACCCTGACCCGCAAGGAGGGTGCTGACAACAGCATCCGGCTGCTGACGGGTGTGGAATTCCCCATGTCCTTCACCGACAAGGGCAACGGCCACAAGGTGACGGTGGACGCCGACGACAGCTTCACCAACGGTGTGCTGTGGCAGCAGGACGCCGAGAGCTTCGTCTGCATGGAGCCCTGGAACGGCTGGGCCAACAGCGTCAACGAGGAGGGCAAGCACGAAGTGCTGGAGCCCGATGAGGCCATGACCAGCACCTGGACCATCACCATCTCCCACTAACTTACTTTTTTGAAAAAAAGTAAGCAAAAAACTTTTTACTGGGTACCACTCACTCTGGCCGCACTCACGTTACGTCTCACCGGCGGCAAGGCCCTGCATCTTAGTCGGCGTTTTGGTCTGTGGCAGCGGCGGCGACCGCGTCCAGTGGACGAAACAGGGAGCCGCCGCTGGCTGCGCAGCTGAGGCGCTGCCTGCGGCAGAAACAGCCGAAGCGGAGCAGGGGCAGCCGTCCAAATATGCAAGCGGGCGTCGTCCCGCGCAGCATATTTGGCGAACGGCAACCTGGAGCCGCGCTCCAATTTTCACAAGGGCGCTCTTGCGGCCGGCAGGGAAAATTGGCTAAGCGCAAGAGGACACTGCTCCCGCTCACGTTTCCTGCTGACTGCAGCAAAGTCCCTGCAAACCCATCTCTCACTTTTGAAAGGCCGGAAAAAGGCTTTTCTATGGGGACTATGCATCTGATACACTCACCTGCGGTACGGTGTACCCGGACAACCTGAATCAAACAGAAAAACACCCCTGCCTGTTTGGCCTTGTGAGCCTTGCAGACAGGGGTGTTCTTTATTTTATCATGCAGTTTGTGCCGCAAGCCCTATTGGGGCGCGGCCGCAGGCCGGGGGGAATTGCCCCCCGCCGCTGGCGGGGCAGGTTAGCGCTGGATACGGCCCGAGCCGTCGCCGCCGGCCAGCTTCTCCACCTCGGAGACAGAGACCATGTTGTAGTCGCCCTCGATGGTGTGCTTCAGAGCAGAAGCAGCCACAGCGAACTCCACAGCGTCCTGGGTGCTCTTGCCGTTCAGCAGAGCGTAGATCAGGCCGCCGCCGAAGGAGTCACCGCCGCCCACGCGGTCGATGATCCGCAGCTCGTACTTCTTGGAGAAGCAGTACTCGTTGGAAGCAGCATCGTACAGCATGGCGCTCCAGCCGTTGTCCGAAGCGCTGTGGCTCTCACGCAGGGTGATGGCCACCTTCTCGAAGTGGAACTTGTCGGCCAGCTGCTTGGCAACGCTCTTGTAGCCCTCAGCGTTCAGCTTGCCGCCGTAGATGTCGGTGGACTCAGCCTCGATGCCGAACACGTCCTTTGCATCCTCCTCGTTGGAGATGCAGACGTCCACATACTGGCACAGGTCGGTCATGGCAGCGCGGGCCTGCTCACGGGTCCACAGCTTGCCGCGGTAGTTCAGGTCGCAGCTGATCTTGACGCCGTGGGCCTTGGCAGCCTTGCAGGCCTGGCGGCAGATCTCGACGACGTTCTCGCCCAGGGCCGGGGTGATGCCGGTGAAGTGGAACCAGTCGACGCCCTCGAAGATCTTATCCCAGTCGAAGTCGGAGGGCTGGGCCAGCTGGATGGCGCTGTTGGCGCGGTCATAGATGCAGACCGAGCCGCGCTGGGAAGCGCCCTTCTCGTTGTAGTAGATGCCCACACGGTCGCCGCCGCGGACGATCATGCTGGTATCAACGCCGTAGCGGCGCAGGCTGTTGACAGCGCACTGGCCGATGGCATGGGCGGGCAGCTTGGTGACGAATGCGGCGTCCACGCCGTAGTTGGCCAGCGAGACAGCAACGTTTGCCTCGCCGCCGCCGAAGGTAAACTCCAGGGTGTTGGCCTGCACAAAGCGCTCATAGTTGAACGGCTGCAGACGGACCATCAGTTCGCCAAAGGTAACGACTTTCATTTGATATTCTCCTTCGATGTTGTGATTCAATGGGGTAAACTTCAAACAACCCGCCGCAGAGCGCAGGGTTCTGCGGCGGGATTGAGACAGGGGGATGATTTAGGCCTTGACCAGGTGGATGGCGAAGCCGGCGATCTCGTCTGCCAGGTAGCAGGCGGTGGTCTTGCCGTTCTTCACATTCTTGGAATCCAGGTCAAACTTGACGCCGCGGCGGTTCAGGTGATAGATGGCGCGGTCCACGTTGTTGCAGCCGATGGCGATGTGGCCATTCTTGCCGCGGCCCGGCTTCTTCATGATCTCGAACTCCTTGTTGCCCACAAAGATGCTGGAGTTGCCCGGGGCCACCTTCATGTTCAGCAGGCCGGCCAGCAGGTTGGCAGTGGCCATGGCCTCTTCCTCGTTCTCGGTGTTGATGCCGATGTGGGCCAGGTGCAGGCCCAGCATGGTGTCAACAGCCTCTTTGCACATAGCGGTGATCTTGGCCCAGTCGCCGGCCTTGATGACGTCGCTCTTGCACATCCAGGTGCCGCCCACGGCGATGATCTGGTCATAGTTCAGATAATCGTTGACGTTCTTGGCGTTGACGCCGCCGGTGCACATCCACTTGGCGGTCTTCAGGGCTGCGCCGATGTTCTTCAGCATGGCAACGCCGCCGTTGGCCTCAGCAGGGAAGAACTTGATGGCCTCGCAGCCCAGGTTCATGGCCTGCTGCATCTCGCCTGCAGTGGAGGTGCCGGGCATGGCAACGCAGCCCCGCTCGATGACGTGCTTGGTGACGTTGGGGTCAAAGCCGGGGGCCACCACGAAGGAAGCGCCGGCGTCGATGGCGCGGTCAGCCTGGTCAATGGTCAGCACAGTGCCGGCGCCCAGCAGCATATCGGGCATCTCCTTGTGGATCAGCTTGATGCACTCCTCAGCGCAGGCGGTGCGGAAGGTAACCTCAGCGGCAGGCAGGCCGCCGTCCGACAGAGCCTTGCACAGGGGCAGGGCCTCATCTACACTATTGAAAGCGATAACGGGGACAATACCAATTTCATAGATTTTCTCCGCAATGGGATTCATAACGCATTCTCCTTTACTTTCAGGCGTTGCGCAGTATGCCCAAATCTACGGGCATAGCTTGTCCAGGCATACTGTTGATATGCTACTAGTATAAACCAAGCGGCTGCTTTTGGTAATACTCACAAAGCACAATGTTTCCTGACATAACTTGTATACATTGCATAAAATCGACGGGAACCGGGTTCAACCGGCGGTGAGACCCAGCCGGTCGAACAGTTCCGCCACCCCGTCGTGGTCGCAGTCCTGCACCGAAAGGATGTCTGCCAGGGACTGGATCGAGGGCATGCCGTTGGCCATCACAGCGGCCACACCGGCCGCTTCCAGCATCCGGCGGTCATTTTCGCTGTCGCCGATGGCCAGAACCCCTTCCTGGGGGATGCCCAGGTGCCGGGCCAGGGCCAGCAGGGCGGTGCCCTTGTTGACGCCGGCGGCGGTGGCTTCCACATTGTCGGGGGAGCCCTGGGTCACTTCCACCCCGGGGATGGCGGCCAGCAGGGGAAGAACCCGGTCGGCCTGCTCCTTGGAACCGAAGAACATACAGAATTTTTCGATTTCGCCGGCGTGGGCCTCAAAATAGGGGTGCAGGTCGGGGAGGATGGTGAACCGTCCATCGTCCGACTGCTTGGCCTCGGTGGAAAGGAGCCGGGCCATCCAGGCCTTGCTCCAGGCGATGCCGGCAGGGGTCTTGAAAGTCCGGCCGTCCGAGAAGTAGTCCAGCTCGCCTTCAAACTGCTCCAGCAGCTGATAGACAGCCCGGGCGGTGTCGGCGGGCATCAGATGCCGATACAGGCAGACCGGCTGGGTCACCGGCTCGTCGCCGGGGGTGCCGTACCGGCTGCGGACTGCGGCCATCGGGTTTTCGCCCATGTCCCAGATCGCTGCGCCGTTGGAGGTGAGGGCGTACCGGACCCCGGGGATGGAGGCCACCACCCGGGGCAGGGCAGACAGGCCCCGCCCGGTGGCGGGCATCACCACCACCCCCCGGTGGATGGCCTGCTCCAGGGCGGCCAGGGTGCGGGGGGTGACCTTGCTCTGATGGTTCAGAAGGGTGCCGTCCAGATCCAGGGCGGCCAGTTGGATGGGTTGATGATTCATAAGGTTTCTGTCTTGTCCTCCAGCACAAACTTCTCAATGGCCCGGGCCGCGCCGTCCTCGTTGTTGGAGGCAGTCACATAGTTGGCGGCCTCTTTCACTTCGGGGAAGGCATTGCCCATGGCCACCCCCAGCCCGGCGGCCCGGATCATGGCGGTATCGTTGCCGCCGTCTCCCAGGGCCATCAGGGCGGAGGCGGGCAGACCCAGATGGCCGGCCAGGGCCAGCAGCCCGGCCCCCTTGTCCACCCCGGCGGCGTTGATCTCCATATTCATGGGCAGGCTGGACACCACCGTCACCCCCAGGGCCTCCACTTCGGCCCAGGCCTTCTGGCGCTGGGTTTCGTCGGTGAAGAAGACGGTCAGCTTTTCCAGGCCCCGGTCCTGGCTGGCAATATAGGCCCGCAGGTCGGGGATGATCTTCCGGGTGTTCAGCACATAGGCCCGCAGGTTGTCGGGGACAAAGCGGTAAGCGGCGGCCTGGTTGGCCTGGGTGGTGTAGCCCTGGCCGTCCTGGAACAGATCGGCCAGACAGTCGTACCGGGAAAGCACATCATAGGCCGCCAGGGCTTTGTCCCGGGGGATATACAGCTCCCGGACCGCCTGCCCGGTGGTCAGGTCCATGACCCGGGCACCGTTGGCCGTGATGGCATAGTGAACCCCCGCCATGGCCCGCAGCTCGGCGGGAATGCCGGACACCGTCCGGCCGGTGGCGGGGACAAGTTCCACCCCCCGGGCCGCGGCCGCTTCCAGCGCCGCCCGGGTGCGGGGTGTGATTTCCTTTTGATCGTTCAGCAGAGTGCCGTCCAAATCGACTGCAATCAAGCGAATGGGTGAAGTATACATGATACTGCCTCCAGCTGTCAAGGATGCGTTTCCGGCCTGGGGCCGGTCCCTCTCGGGAGCGGGGCACAATTCCCGTTCCGACCTTATTCTACTGTACTTTTCCCATTTGCGCAAGGGCGGGGGATGTGTTACAATAGCAAAGGTTTGCGCAGCACGGCACTTTTTGGCCTGCTGTAAAATGAACGTCAATTCCAGGAAAAGACGGATGGCAAGGAGAATACAATGCTGAAAATCGCAAGGCTTCGGCCCCATCTCTGGTTCCAGCTGTACTGGGTGGTCTACCTGATCTGGTTCTTCACCCTGGACTGGACCATCAAGAACCCCAAATACATCATTCACAGTCCGCTGGACGATCTGATCCCTTTCTGCGAGTGGTTCATTTTTCCCTATTGCAGCTGGTTTGTGCTGCTGGCGGCGGTGACCGCCCTGCTGTGGTGGTATGACACCCCCGCTTATGACAGGCTCTGCCTGATGATGTTCTCGGGGATGACCTTCTGCCTCATCCTTTATATGCTGCTGCCCAACGGGTTGGACCTGCGGCCCACCGCCGCCCAGGTGGGCCGGGACAACATCGCCATGGACATCATGCAGCTGATCTGGAAGGCCGACGCCTCCAACAACGTCTGCCCCTCCATCCACTGCCAGAGCTCGGGCTGCATGGCCCTGGCTTTTGCCAAGAGCCGGCTGGCCCAGAAACGCCCCTGGCTCAAGGTGGTGGCCTATGGGTGGGCGGGGCTGATCTGCATCTCCACCACCTTTACCAAACAGCACTCGGTCATCGACGTGGTCTGCGGGCTGGCCCTGGTGGCGGTGTGGTACTGGCCCCTGTATGGCCGCCGCAGCCCCCTGGCGGCCCGGCTCAAGGGCTGAACAGAGCCGGCTTTGCTGCCTTTTGGAGCGGATGCAGACCTTTTGCAAAATTATTTGATAAAATTTGAACAAATGGTGCATTGACGGAACAGAGGGTTGCGTCTACAATGGTAGGGAGAAGAAAAAGGCATACCATACAAAAATAAAAAGGCAGGAAAGGAGGTTTGCCCTATGGCAGCATCCAGCGCGCGCGAAGCAGCGTACCAGACCCTTTGGGGCCGGATTGTCACCATGGAGCTGAAACCCGGGGATCCGCTGAACGACCGGGAACTGGCGGAAGAAATGGGGATCAGCCGGACCCCGGTGCGGGAGGCACTCATCATGCTGAACATCGCCCACATGGTCACCATCAAACCCCAGAGCGGCACCTATGTGGCGCCCATTGATCTCAAGCTGATGCGGCTGGAACAGTTTGCCCGGTTTACCCTGGAAAAAGAGATGCTGTTCCATGTGCACAAGCACTGCAAGGCCGAACACATCGCGGCCTACCGCGCCAACATCGAGGAATATGTGGCGGCATCGGCCGCCCCCGACAGCCCCCTCAAA
Source organism: uncultured Faecalibacterium sp. (assembly GCA_944386015.1). GTDB lineage: Bacteria > Bacillota > Clostridia > Oscillospirales > Ruminococcaceae > Faecalibacterium. Next base: position 8,485 of record CALWZK010000005.1, on the reverse strand, counting down.
ACCAGCCACATGCTGGAAATCGACAACAAGTTTCACCGGCTGGCCTTTGAGTTCTGCGGGATGGAGGAGCACTTCGACCACATGCTCTCCACCTTCAAGCACATCGAACGGCTGCGGCTGTTCAGCCTGATGCTGGGGGAGAACGAGTCGGTGCCGGTGCAGCACGGCAAAATCGTGGATACCCTGGAGTCGGGAGACGCCGAGGCCCTGGAACAGGCCCTGCGGGAACACCTGCAGCGCTACAAGGTGTCGGTGCAGGAGGCCCGCAAACGCCACCCCGACTACTTCATCGAGGGATAAGGACTTCAGGACGCCTGTTTTTACAGTTGAATCGTAAATGGAACCGTGAGAAACGTAAAATTTTTCTCACGGTTTTTTGTATTTGGAAACAATCCACAAAAAGATTTTCAAAAGAATGTGGGGTTTACCACTTGCCAAAACGAGATTGATATACTAGAATGGATACAACAAGATGTCACTCTGCGCTTTTGCGCAGGGCGGCCGCGCATCAATCCAAGATAAAGGAGAGAAGAATATGCCAATGCAAATGGGTTTCCGTTGGTACGGCGAAGGCAACGACAAGATCACGCTGTCCGACATCAAACAGATTCCCGGCGTCACCAGCATCGTGTGGGCCCTCCACAACAAGATGCCCGGCGAAGTGTGGGAAGTGGACGAGATCGCTGAGGTGCAAAAGCAGCTCGAGCCCTACGGCTTCAACATGGACGTGGTGGAGTCGGTGAACGTTCACGACGACATCAAGATCGGCCTGCCCACCCGCGACGGCTACATTGCAAACTACATCCAGACCATCCGCAACCTGTCCAAGTTTGGGGTCAAGGTTATCTGCTATAACTTCATGCCCATCTTTGACTGGACCCGCACCGATCTGTTCCACCCGGTGGGCGACGGCTCCACCGCCCTGTACTACCAGAAGGACATGATCAAGGGCGACTACAAGGCCATGGCCGACTACATCATGAGCTTCACCGAGAAGTACAACATGACCTTCCCGGGCTGGGAGCCTGAGCGTATGGCCAAGCTGGACGAGCTGTTCAAGGCTTATGCCCCTGTCACCAAGGAGAAGCTGTGGGAGAACCTGAAGTACTTCCTGGAAGCACTGATGCCTGTCTGCCACGAGTGCGACATCAAGATGGCCATCCACATGGATGATCCCCCTTGGGATATCTTCGGCCTGCCCCGCCTGCTGACCAGCGGCGAGAACATCGACCGGTTCCTGTCCATGGTGGATGATCCCTACAACTGCCTGACCCTGTGCTCCGGCAGCCTGAACGCCGACCCCAACAACAATGTGGCCGACATCATCTACAAGCACTGCGACCGCATCGCCTTTGCCCACATCCGCAACGTCAAGCACTTCCCCAATGGCGACTTCTCCGAGGCCAGCCATCGTGACTGCGACGGCGATACCCACATCCTGGACATCATCAAGGCCTACCACGACTGCCACTACGAGGGCTACATCCGCCCCGACCACGGCCGTCACCTGTGGGGCGAGGGCCCCGGCACCGTCCGCCCCGGCTATGGCCTGTATGACCGCGCCCTGGGCATCATGTATATGTGGGGCATCTGGGATATGCTGGACAAACTGGACGCCGACAAGGAAAAGAAGTAAGTTTCGTCTGTCCTGAGATACGAAAGGAAGCATGGATTCATGAAATTGACTGACATTGAGCATGGCCCCGTAAGCGCCGAGTGGGCGGAGAAGGGCTATCAGCTGCCCCAGTTTGACCGCGAGGCCGTCAAGGCCAAGACCGCCGCTGAGCCCACCTGGGTCCACTTCGGCGCCGGCAACATTTTCCGCGCTTTCCCCGCAGCCATCCTGCAGAAGGTGCTGGATTCCGGCAAGTATGACCGCGGCGTCATCGTGGCCGAGAGCTTTGACTACGAGATCATCGACAAGGCCTACCGCCCCTATGACAACCTGAGCCTGCTGGTCTGCCTGCAGTCCACCGGCACCATTGAGAAGGAAGTCATCGGCTCGGTCACCGAGAGCCTGAAGGCTGATCCCCAGTTCACCGAGGACTGGGCCCGCCTGGTCCAGATCTTCCAGGCTCCCAGCCTGGAGATGGTGTCCTTCACCATCACCGAGAAGGGCTACGGCTTCTCTCCCGCCGACCTGGAGAAGGGCATGAATGCTCAGTTCGCCATGGGCAAGGTCACCGCTCTGCTGTACGAGCGCTACAAGGCCGGCGCCCTGCCTGTCACCCTCCAGAGCATGGACAACTGCTCTCACAACGGCGACAAGGTCAAGGCCGGCGTCTACGCCTACGCAGAGAAGTGGGCCGAGATGGGTCTGGTGCCCGCCGGCTTTGTGGATTATGTCCAGGATGAGACCAAGGTCTCCTATCCCTGGAGCATGATCGACAAGATCACCCCCCGCCCCGACGCCAAGGTCCAGAAGATGCTGGAGGATGACGGCTTCGAGGACAACTACACCATCATCACCGAGCGCCACACCTTCACCGCTCCCTTCGTCAACGCCGAAGAGACCGAGTACCTGGTGGTGGAAGACAAGTACACCAATGGCCGTCCCCCGCTGGAGCTGGGCGGCGTGATGTACGCAGACCGCGAGACGGTGGACAAGGTGGAGAAGATGAAGGTCTGCACCTGCCTGAACCCCCTGCACACCGCCATGTCCATCTACGGCTGCCTGCTGGGCTACACCCTGATCAGCGCCGAGATGGCCGATGAGGACATCCGCGGCCTGATCACCAAGATGGGCTACATCGAGGCCATGCCTGTGGTGGTGGACCCCGGCGTTCTGAAGCCCGCCGATTTCATCGACGCTGTGCTGAACCGCCGTCTGCCCAACCCCTTCATGCCCGATGCACCCCAGCGCATCGCCACCGATACCTCCCAGAAGCTGTCCATCCGCTTCGGTGAGACCATCAAGGCCTACAAGGAGAAGGGCCTGGATCTGAACAACCTGGTTCTGATCCCCCTGGTGCTGGCCGGCTATGCCCGCTACATCCGCGGCATTGACGACGAGGGCAAGGCTTTCGAGCCCTCTCCCGATCCGCTGCTGGGTGAGCTGAGCGCCATCGTCTCCGGCCTGGAGGTCAAGGAAGGCGCCCAGGACTTCAGCTGCCTGAAGGCTCTCTACAGCCGCAAGGACGTCTTTGGCGTGGACCTGTACGAGGTCGGCCTGGGCGAGAAGATCGAGGGCATGGTGGCCGAGCTGTACGCTGGCCCCGGCGCTGTCCGCAAGACCCTGCATAAGTATGTCTCGGCCCGCTGAGAGATACGCTTAAAAGAAAAAAGAGTCTGATCCCGTAGCAGGATCAGACGGTTTCGGCCCCGCGCTGCGGCAGATTTGCCCCGGCGCGGGGCTTTTTTGCGTTATTTCAGACGGTCCAGATAGGCCCGGGTCTGGTCTGCCACCTCCCCGGACAGGGCCAGCAGACCCGCCAGGTTGGGCAGCATCATCAGGCCGTTGAAGGTGTCGGACAAAGTCCAGGCGGCGCCGAATTCCACCGCGGCCCCGGCGGCAATCAGGGCCAGAAAGGCCAGCCGGTAGGCAAACACCGTGGAGGCGCCGAAGAGGTATTCCCAGCAGGCAGCGCCGTACTGGCTCCAGCCCAGCATGGAGGACCAGGCGAACAGCAGCACCGACCCCGCAATCCACATCGGGCCCAGGGGGCCGAAGGTGGCGGAAAAGGCTTCTCCCGCCAGGTCGGGGGCAGGGGAGGCGGTGAGCATCCGGCCGGTGTCCAGGTCCACCAGCCCGGCGGTGAGGATGGCCAGGGCGGTGACGGTGCAGATCAGGAAGGTGGAGACAAAGACCTGGAAGATTCCCCACATCCCCTGCTGCACCGGCTCCCGGGTGGAGGCGGCGCCGCTGGCAATGGCAGAGGAACCCAGCCCCGCCTCGCTGGAAAAGCTGCCCCGCATGAACCCCCACCGCACCGCCGCAGCGGCGCCGTAGCCCACCGCGCCCCCGCCTGCGGCCCGGAGCCCGAAGGCCCCTTTCCAGATGGCGGTGAGGGCCGCCGGCAGGGCGGGCAGATGGGTCAGGATGACGGCCAGGGCCCCTGCCAGGTAGAACACCGCCATCAGGGGCACCAGCTTTTCGGCGGCGGCCGCCACACCCTGGATCCCCCGCCAGAGGATCACACCGGTGGCCAGGGCCAGCAGGGCTCCGGTCAGCAGCGGGGGCAGGTGAAAGACGGTTTCCAGGCTGGCGGCGATGGCGTTGGACTGGCTCAGGTTGCCGATGCCGAAGGAAGCCAGGATGCACAGCAGGGCAAACAGCCCTGCCAGCGCCCGCCCCAGGGTGCGGCAGCCGGGCCGGGCCCCCAGCCCCTCCGAGAGGTAATACATGGGCCCGCCCTGCCACTGGCCGTTATGGAGCCGGCGGTACCGCAGGCCCAGCAGGTTCTCGGCGTAGGAGGTCATCATCCCGAACAGGGCCATCACCCACATCCAGAAGATGGCCCCCGGGCCGCCGCTGGCCAGGGCCACCCCCACCCCCACCACGCTGCCGGTGCCGATGGTGGCCCCCAGGGCGGTGCAGAGGCTCTGGAGAGGGCTGATGCTGCCTTCCCCCTCCCGGCCCAGGTCGGGGCTGCGGGCCAGGATGGCCCCCAGGGTTTTCCCCAGCCACAGCCGCAGATGGGTCAGCTGGAACCACCCTGTCCGCACCGTCAGCCACAGCCCGGCCCCTGCCAGCAGCCCCACCCCCACCGGGCCCCAGACGGCCTGATTCACAGCGGTGAGCATCTCCGGTCACCTCCCCAAAACACAAAAAGAGGAGCCGTACCCCTATGGTACAGCTCCTCTTTAAGATATGAGCGGGACAGGCCCGAAATGCAGCCTCAGACCTTTTTGGCCTGGTGGAGATGGGCCTCTTTATCGTCGCGGCGGGGCAGCAGGCCGGCCCGGTCCAGGGCAGGCTTGACGGCCAGATACAGCAGCACGGCGCAGACGGTGGACACCAGGCTGTTGGCCAGGGTGACGCCCCCGGCCACAGCGGCCAGGGCCTGGGCGGCGGTGTAGTCCTGGCCGAAGATGTAGACATTGCGGAAATAGCCCAGCAGGGGGTCGGTGATCACATTGACCAGCAGGCCCGAAGCAGCCGACACCGTTACCCGCACCAGATAGGACAGGCGGCGGGTGGAATCGGCGGTGTCAATCCGGCACAGCCGGTGGGCCACCAGGCCGCAGACCACGCCGATGATGAATTTCAGCACAAAGGTGGTGATGGCATAGCCCGGGTCGCCGGCCAGGATGTCGGCCAGGGACAAGCCGATGGCGCCGGCCAGGCCGCCCGAGACACCGTCCATCAGCAGGGCAGCCAGCGCTGTAAAGGTGTTGCCCAGATGGAAGGAGGACCCGCCGTAAAAGGGGACCCGGAAGAACAGATAAGCGGCAAAGCTCAAAGCTGCCATGACGCCGGTGAGAGCCAGCTCATGGGGGGTGAAAGTGCGCTTGTACAGCGCACTGGCAAACAGAATAACAATGACCACGACTGCCAGCAGCAGCCACATGGCAGTGGATGACATGATGATCCCTCCAAAAAGTTTTTTCGTCCCGGGCCTTGACATCCGGGGGCCCTGCAGGTATGCTCCTATTATAGCCAAAACTGGCTCCATGAAAATACCCAGAACACAACTTTTTTATGGGTTCAGTTGTGAACCGAAGGAGGGAAGCTATGCTGCATTTGACCACCGCCCTGGACCCGGCTTCCCAGGTGCCCCTGTATGAGCAGCTGTACCGGAGCCTGGTGGCAGAGATCCGCTCGGGGGCCCTGCCGGCGGGCACCCGGATGCCGGGCAAGCGGAGCCTGGCGGAGGAGCTGTCGGTGTCGGTGAACACGGTGGACGGCGCCTATCAGATGCTGGCCGCCGAGGGTTACCTGGCCAGCCGGCCCCGCAGCGGCTTTTATGTACAGGAATATCCCGCCCTGCCCGGACGCCCGGCAGAAGGGGGGCACACCGATGCCGCCAGTGTGCAGCCAGCAGTTTCTGCCGGCCCGCCGGTGGTGTATGACCTGTCCACCAGCGGGGTGGACACCGGGCTGTTTCCCTTCCGCACCTGGGCACGGCTCCAGAAGGAGCTGCTCTACACTTCCCCTGGGCTGCTGGCCCGGGGCGACCCCCGGGGAGACCCTGAGCTGCGCCAGGCCCTGACCCGTTACCTGGAAGAATACCGGGGGGTGCGCTGTACCCCCGACCAGATTGTGGTGGGGGCGGGCATCGAATATCTGCTGAGCCTGCTGGCCCCGCTGCTGAAGGGCCCGGCGGCGGTGGAAAATCCCGGCTATCCCCGGGCCCGGCAGGTGCTGGAAAACAGCGGCCACCTCTGCCGTTTTTTACCGGTGGACGCGGGGGGGCTGTCGGTGACGGCGCTGGCGGCCTCGGACGCGGCGGTCTGCTATGTAACCCCCAGCCATCAGTTCCCCACCGGCGTCACCATGCCGGCCCCCCGGCGGGCGGAACTGCTGGGCTGGGCGGCCCAGCGCCCCGGCCAGCGGTATATCATTGAGGACGACTACGACTCGGAGTTCCGGTTCGACACCCGGCCCCTGCCCAGCCTGCAGGGGATGGCGGGGGCCGACGGCCCGGTGATTTACCTGTCCACCGTGGCCCGCAGCCTGGCCCCCGGCATCCGCATTGCCTATATGGTGCTGCCCCAGCACCTGATCCCCGCCTGGGAGCAGCGCTACACCCTCTATTCCGGCACCGTCAGCCGGTTTGAGCAGCAGACCCTGGCCCGGTTCATCGGGGAGGGGTATTTCACCCGCCACCTGGCCCGCAGCCGGGTGGTCTACAAGGCCCGCCGCACCGCACTGGCCCAGGCTCTGACCCAGGCCTTTGGGCCGGCGGTCCAGCTGTCGGGGCTCCACACCGGCCTCCACCTGCTGGTGCATTTTAAAGGGCAGATGCCCCCCGACACCGTCCTGGCCGGGGCGGCCCGCCAGGCAGGCATCCGGCTGGCTGCCCTCAGCAGCTATTACATGGCGGATTCTGCCTCCTGCCCGCCCGGCACGCTGGTGCTGGGGTACGGGGCGCTGGAGGACGGGCTCTGTTCTTCGCTGGCTGCCACATTGAAAAAGGCCTGCACCGCGGCCTCCGATTCCTGGTCCAGGGTATAGAGGCCGTCGGCCCGGCTGAACTGGCCGGGCAGGGCGCTGCTGGACACAGCGGCGTCCCCGTTGGCCAGCAGTTCCAGGGTGTCCTCCAGGGTCAGCAGGTCCCCGGCGGTGAGGTCGGTCAGCAGGGAATCGCTGGCCTGGCGCAGGGCGTCGGGCAGGGAAGCGGGCAGCAGGTCCAGATTCTGCCGGAAGAAGGCGTCCCACACAGCAGCCCGGGCCCCGGCCACCGTGTAGGGGGCCAGGCTCTGGCCGATTTCCTCCAGGAAATCATGGGCTGCTGCGGCGCTCCAGTCCCCTACGCCCTCCTGGCCGAAGCGTTCCAGTTCGCTGGCGGTCAGCGCCCCCGAAAAGCCCACCCGCAGGTTGCCGTAGCCGTCGCACAGGCTGGTGAGGGTTTCGGGGGTGGCGGCCAGATACCGGGTGTCCTCGGGCAGATCCATCACATCCCCCAGCCCCTGGAGGCAGCGGGCCGGCCCGGCGGCCTGGTAGCAGTCCGCCAGAGAGGACTCCCCGTCGCTGAAGGGCACCGCCAGCTGGCTGGGAATGGCCAGCAGGTGGATGCAGTTCTGGTCGGCGTTGAGATACAGCAGCACAAAGGCAGGGGAGTCCCCCGCCACACAGGTCAATAAGGTCAGGTGGTTTTCTTCCCGGGGCATCAGCACCGGCACGCCGCTCTGGCTCTCGGATGCCCGGACCCGCTGCTCGGCCTGATATTGGGCGTAGAAAAGGGTGGCTGCCACCAGGGGCAGCAGGACCAGCAGGGTGACCCACAGGGCGGTCCAGAAACTTTTCCAGCCTTTGGTTTCCATCAAGGTATTCCTCCTTGGATCAAACATACACAGGCCCGCCCGGCACCGCCGGCAGGCCGCGTATAAAGTATATGCCGCCCGGGCAGACTGTATGCAGTCCAACCCACAAGGAGGTTTCAGAATATGAGTGATTGGAAAGACCGTTCTGTCCCTGAACCGGAGGACTCCATGCGCCTGCCTGAGCCGGAGGATTTCTGGCTGGAGCTGGGCCCCGCCGGCGCCTATTACGGCATGGACGCCTATGACACCGCCCTGCGGGAAGGGGATGCATCCCCCGACGCCAAACGCCTGGGCTGGACCGGCGCCGAGCCTGGCAAAGGCAGCCTGGACGACGTCCCGCCCGAGGACCGCTGACCGCGCAGTGAATGGCCTCCGCCCCGCCGGCGGGGGCTTTTTTCAAAAATCTCAAAAAAGCCCTTGACAATTCCTCCGAGTGTGCTATAATAACTCACGTCCTCAGCCGCTGCGGCAGGGACATAACAGAATAAGCGGATATGGCGGAATTGGCAGACGCGTTAGATTCAGGTTCTAATCGGGGCAACTCGGTGGAGGTTCAAGT
>CALWZK010000004.1 GCA_944386015.1 uncultured Faecalibacterium sp. | reverse complement strand
ATCAACGCCGACACGGCGGCGGCCCAGATTGCCATCGCCCTCAAGGCCGAGAAGCTGGTGTCCATGACCGATATCGCCGGCCTGCTGCGGGACAAGGATGACGAGAGCACCCTGATCCCCGAAGTGGAGGTCAGCGAGATCGAGGGCTACAAGGCGGCGGGCATCATTGCCGGCGGCATGATCCCCAAGATCGGCGGCATGGCCGACGCCATTTACCAGGGTGTCCACGAAGCGGTCATCATCGACGGCCGGGTCCCCCACACCGTGCTGCTGGAGCTGTTCTCCAACCGCGGTTCCGGCACCCGGTTCTACCGCCGCAGCCACAGGGAGTAAACGCTCCCTGCCCCTCTCCTTTCCGGCGGGCCGGAAAGGGTTACGACTGCATCCAGATCAGGGAGGAAAAACCTTATGAATTCCGAGAAAGTCATTGCGCGGGACAACGACTACGTCCTGCATACCTATAACCGCAACCCCATGGTGATCGAGAAGGGCCACGGCCTCCACGCCTACGGCCCCGAAGGCCAGAACTACCTGGATTTCACCAGCGGCATTGGGGTGAACAGCCTGGGCTACTGCGACCTGAACTGGGCCGAGGCTGTCTCCAAGCAGGCCCACAAGCTGCAGCACACCTCCAACCTCTACTACACCGCCCCCTGCGGCAAGCTGGCCAAAAAGTTGTGCCGCCGCACCGGCATGAGCAAGGTGTTCTTCGGCAATTCGGGCGCCGAGGCCAACGAGGGCGCCATCAAGGCCGCCCGGAAATACAGCTTTGACCACTACGGCGAGGGCCGGGACCAGATCATCACCCTGGTGAACAGCTTCCACGGCCGCACCATCGCCACCCTGACCGCCACCGGCCAGGACACCTTCCACCACTACTTCGGACCCTTCAACGAGGGCTTTGTCTACACCCCGGCGGGGGATGTGGAAGCCCTGACCAAGCTGGTGAACAAGAGCACCTGCGCCATCATGCTGGAGCTGGTCCAGGGCGAGGGCGGCGTGGTCCCCCTGGATCAGGAGTATGTCCAGGCGGTCCGGGCCCTGTGCGACGAAAAGGACCTGGTCCTGATTGTGGACGAGGTCCAGACCGGCGTGGGCCGCACCGGCACCTTCCTGGCCTGCGAGCAGTTCAACCTCCGGCCCGACATCGTCACCCTGGCCAAGGGCCTGGGCGGCGGCCTGCCCATCGGCGCGGTGCTGATGAATGCAAAGGTGGCTGAGGGGATGGGCCCCGGCAGCCACGGCTCCACCTTTGGCGGCAACCCGGTGGTCTGCGCCGGCGCCAACGTGGTGATGGACCGGCTGGACGAGAGCTTCCTGGCCGGTGTGCGGGAGCACGCCGCCCAGCTGCGGGCCGGCCTGCAGAAGCTGCCCCATGTGAAGGAGGTCACCGGCCTGGGCCTGATGCTGGGCATCCAGTTTGAGGACGGCATCAGCGCCGCCGACGTCCTGGCAGCCTGCCGGGAGCGGGGCCTGCTGGTGCTCACCGCCAAGACCCGCCTGCGCCTGCTGCCTCCCCTGGTGGTGACGGCCCACGACATCGAGCGGGCCCTGACCATTCTGGACGAGGTGCTGTGCGGGATGGACCCGGTCCAGGCCTGAGCAAGGAGGCCGAGATGAAGCATCTGCTGAAAATGAACGACCTGACCCGGGAGGAACTGTACCACATCCTGGACGTGGCTGACGAGCTGAAAGCCGCCCAGAAGGCGGGGGGCACCCCGCCCCTGCTGGCGGGCAAGAGCGTGGCCCTGATGTTCTCCAAGACCTCCACCCGCACCCGCACCAGCTTTGAGGTGGGTGTGTACCAGCTGGGGGGCCTGGGCAGCTATATGAACGCCGCCACCGAGCTCCAGGCGGCCCGGGGCGAGCCCCTGCGGGACACCGCCCGGGTGCTGGGCCGGTACTATGACTGCATTGTCTGGCGGACCTACCGCCAGCGGGACCTGGAAGAGCTGGCCGAATACGCCGGGGTGCCGGTGATCAACGGCCTCACCGACTACGCCCACCCCTGCCAGGTTCTGGCCGACCTGATGACCATCCGGGAGCGCCGGGGGTCCCTGGAAGGCCAGAAGCTCTGCTTTGTGGGGGACGGCAACAACATGGCCAACAGCCTGATTGTGGGCGGCCTGCTGGCCGGGATGCAGGTGACCTGCGTCTGTCCCCCGGCCTACCGCCCCGCCGCCGATGTGCTGATGTTCGCCCACAAGTACGGCCCGGCCTTCACCCTGCTCCACGACCCCAAGGAAGGGGTGAAGGACGCCGACGTGGTGGTCACCGCCGTCTGGAACAACACGGTGGGGGAAGAGGAAACCCAGCGCCGGATGCGGGATTTCCAGGGCTACCAGGTGAGCAGCCAGCTGCTGCAGCTGGCCAAGCCCGGCCACATGGTGCTCCACTGCCTGCCGGCCCACCGGGGGGAGGAGATCTCCAACGCGGTCTTTGAGGACCACGCCGACGAGATCTTCACCGAGGCGGAAAACCGGCTCCATGTCCAGAAGGCTGTCCTGGCCATCCTGCTGGGCGGCAAATAAAAATGCTCAAAACCCGCCGGGAACGGTTGACGGCCCGGCGGGTTTTTGGTATAATAATAGGGCTATCGTGACAATGCACGGCAGCCCTATCCATGGAGACGTATCGAAGTGGTCGCAACGAGCTTGACTCGAAATCAAGTTGTCCGCAAGGGCACGTGGGTTCGAATCCCACCGTCTCCGCCAAAAAAGACCTGAGAGCGCATGTTCGCTTCCAGGTCTTTTTCTTTTTCGCTGTCTTTTTGGGGGACGGCCGGTCAGGTGCTCTCCCGCTCTTCCAGCTGCATGGTGAAGCTGAGGTGCTGGGGGATGCTGCGCTGGTCGGGGCCGGCCCCCGACTCGATCTCCTCGATGATCATCTGGGCCGCTTTGTCCCCCATCCGCTGGGCGGGCATCTCCATGGAGGTCATGGTGGTCTGGAGCATGGCCCCGATCTCGTGGCCGGTGAGGCTGATGATCTTGATCTGGTCGGGGATCCTGAGCCCCCGCTGGGTGACCGCCCGGATGGCCCCCAGCCCCTGGACATCCACCGCCGCCAGGATGGCGTCCAGGTCGGGGGTCTCGTCCAGCAGCTGGTTGGCGCAGTCGTAGCCGTACTCAAAGCTGTTGATGGGCCGGTCCGACTCACAGAAGTGGGCTTCCAGACCCAGGGCCTCCACCGCCTGGGTGAAGCCCTCATACCGCTCCTTATAGGGGGCATACTGAAAAGAACCGTTGATCAGCCCCAGTTTCCGGCAGCCCCGGGCCCGGAGATACTTGGCGGCGTCGGCGCCGCAGACCCGGTAGTCCGCCACAATGCTGCTGATCCGGGCGTCCTGGCAGCGGACGATCTGGAGCATCGAAATGCCGCTGGCCTGGATATCCCGCACCAGGCGGCCGTTCCGGCCAGTGCCGGCCAGGATGATGCCGTCCACAAAGCCGCTGCGCAGCCGGCTGAGGCAGTCTTTTTCCACTTTGGGGTCGTCCTCGGTGGTGCAGATCAGGGTGGAGTAGCCCAGCTTCCGGGCCCGGCGCTCGTTGCCACCGGCATTGTGATCGGTCCGGGCGCAGTCACCACTGCCGCCATGCTGGGCGGCCTGTTCATCCTGCTGTTGATCTGGCGCAAGGACGTCAACGAGGGCTACAAGAGCCCCACCGCCCTGCGGATCTGCATGACCATCAGCTATATCTTTGCTCTGTTCATGACCGGCTCGGCCCTCCAGGGTCAGCTGCCCAAGCTGATGGCACTCTTTGGCCTGTAATGTTGTAATCTCCCAGGACTTGTCAGTACCTCCTAAACTCACTCCTGTACCATAAGTCCGAAATCCCTGCCAAACACAGCGGCCCCCGCGGCGCAATGCCGCGGGGCTGCTGTGTTTTTGTCTGACCCAGGGCAGCGGGCACAACAAGGCCCGGGAGCCTTTGCGGCCCCCGGGCGATTAAAATATTGGGATCAGTCCACCATCTTCCACAGCGCATCCAGGGGCAGAAACCGGGCCAGCAGGGCGCCGGCGGCGGCCCCCAGGGCGTTGAAAAGGACATCGTTGATGTCGCACAGGCCCAGATGGAACACCAGCTGGATGGTCTCGATGGCGATGGAAAGAACCAGCCCCGCCAGAAAGTTCAGCTCCACCCGGCGCAGGGGCCTGGGGCCCAGCTGGGCCACCAGGCAGCCTGTGGGGACAAAGAGCAGGGCGTTCAGGAGAGCGTGCTCCAGCGGGTGGACAAGGCCGTTGCGGGCAGACTGAATGATATCCAAGAGGGGCACCAGTTGGAGGCCGCCCTGGGTGGGGTCCCCCAGACGGGAAGCCAGGGTGATGAACAGGACGGCGGCCAGATCCGCCGCCAGCAGCGCCAAAACCCGGGAAACCATTTCCCGCCGGTGCCGCCAGAGCAGCCGGCCCAGCCAGACTGCCAGGCCCGCCCCATAGCAGGCCAGGAGGACATAGAGCACCAGGGGGTCGCAGCCGAAATACTGGTACAGCAGGCCGGTGAAGCCCACGCTGCACAGAAAGATCAGCAGGACGCCTGCTGCCAGCCCCGGCGCGATGTGCCGGGAATACAGGTCCCGCCAGAGGGTGACAAACACCGCCAGATAACCCAGCAGGAAAACGCCCTGCCACAACAGCAGCAAGAGAAAATCAAATTCGGTCATAGTTGAAAGGATGCTGCCCCCGCGGGCAGACTGACATCAGACAAGCCTGCCCCCACACCAGAGGGCAGGCCTGCGGTTTAAGAATGGATGATTCAGGTCGGCTGGCCGGATTCCTGGCCGGCGTCAGCGCCCGCTTCTTCCCGGGGCCGGTCCCGCCGGGCAGAGCCGTGGTCGCTGTCGCCCGGCTTGGCGGCGCTGCCCAGAGGCTTGATCCGGTTGACGATGCAGCCCAGGGGCTTGATGCCCGACTTTTTCAGCCGGCTCAGGGAGCTGCGGATGGTGCTGACGTTGGAGTAGTCAAACCGGATGACAAACAAGGCGGTGTCGGCAATCCGGTTCAGGCTCAAAGTCTCAGCCACCTGGCCCACAGGGGCTGCGTCCATCAGCACATAGTCGTAGTTCTGGGAAAGATCCTTGATCAGCCGCAGCAGGGCGTCTCCCAGGGGGATCTCCCTGGACTCCAGGATGGAGGGCAGCAGATCCAGGTAGCCGGTGAGGTTGGTGATGGCCTCCTCTGCAGAGGAATCACCCCGGTAGAGGGCGTTGAGGGTGTGGGCATAGTCCACCTTGTTCAGGAACAGGCTACCCAGGGTGGGGTTGCGGGTATCCAGGTCCACCAGCAATACTTTATGCTCCAGATCGGAAAGCTGTACCGCCAGGTTGGCGGCCACGTTGGTTTTGCCCTCGTCCTGCTGGGCCGAGGTGATGTAGAGGCAGTGGTGTTCCCCGGGGCCCAGCCGGTTGTGGAGGATGTGGGCCGCCGAGATGAAGCTTTCCCGCACATCGAAGGTGGCGGGGTCGTCGTCTTCCACCAGCAGGGAGTGGCGCTGGCGGAAATAGGCGGTGTTTTCGGGGATTTCGCCCAGCACCTCCAGGCCCAGGGTGTCCTCAATGTCCTGAGGCTTGATGACGGTGGGCATCAGCATGGACTTGAGCAGGCTGATGCCGATGCCCAGGGCCAGGCCGATGAGGGTCATATACAGCCACATGGAGGCGTTGACGCTGCCGCCGATCCGGTAGCGGGCGGAGGGGCTGTTGATGACCGACACATTGCCCACCTGGAGGGTTTCCAGCAGCACATCGGAGGCCACATCGTTGATGGCGTTCAGGATCTGGACCCCCTCCTCAGCGCTGCGCCAGTAAAGGGACATCTCGATGATCTGGGTCTCATTGTACTGGGTGAGAACCAGGTTGTTGTAAATATCGGTCTCCGAGATGCCCACCAGGTCCAGCTCCTGGATGGCGGCCCGGATGGCCTTGTCGCTCTTGAGCACATAGATCACAGCGTCCACCATGTCCTCGGACAGCTGGTAATCGGTGGAGTTGGGGTAGGTATGGTCGGAAGAATAGTTGCCGGTGGTGGTCCGGGAAACCACGGCGATGGAGGAGGTGACGATATACTCCTTGGACATCTCCCCCCGCATATAAGAGACCACCGACAGCACGATTCCCAGGCCCAGCCCGATGGCGGTGGTGATGCAGATCAAGAGCCAGTTTTTCACCAGGGCGTGGACAACGTCGTCCAATCGGATTACATCATTGTCGTCCTGCTGCATGATTCTCTCCTTTCTCAAGTGTGGGCCGAATCATCGGCTTTGTTTCGCTTGCCGAAGGGCAGGCGCCGCTTTTTGCCCTTTTTGCCGCCCTTTTCGGGGTCGGGGGCAGGGCCTGCGGCCGGGACGGGGGCCGTTTCGGTCCCCTGTCCCTCGCTGGCCGCCTCACCGGCGGTGCGCAGGGCTTTGGCTTTGGCCGCCGCCGCCCGCAGGGCCGCCGAAGGCGGAGGCAGATGGGGGCCGGGATGGTTCTTCTTCCAGCGGACCAGCAGGGCCACAATGGCGGCCGCTGCGGCCACAATCAGGGTCAGGATGCCGACGCCGGGCATGGTCCACACAGGCACGTTGATGGCCTGGACCGCCGCTGTGTCGGCGACTTCAAAGTCGATATGGCGGCCGGTGTTGCCGTCCAGCACCAGGTAATAGGTGCCGGGCTCCAGGCCTTCCAGGCTCTGGGCCAGGCCGGAGGAATCCCACATGCCCAGCCGCTGGTCCTGGCTGTCATAGAGGGCCACGTTGGCGTCCGACACCCTGGTGCGCAGCACCCGGTCGATGACGCTGATCTCCACCCGGATCAGGCGGTTGGTGATGGTGTGCTCCTTCCGGGCTTCCTCCTCCACCCGGCCGTCGGAGGAAACGGTAAAGACAAAGTCCTCGGTGCCAAAGCGGTAGGAATCGGCGCTGGTGAGCTGCCGCAGCCGGTAGGTGACCCCCTTGTCCAGGTTGGTCAGCACCAGCTGGCCGTTTTCGTCGGCCTCCACGGTGGTGGTGCCCACCCCGCTCTTGGTCAGGCGGAAGGTGGCGCCGCCCAGGCCGGTGGTGG
Organism: uncultured Faecalibacterium sp.; assembly: GCA_944386015.1. Lineage (GTDB taxonomy): Bacteria > Bacillota > Clostridia > Oscillospirales > Ruminococcaceae > Faecalibacterium. Next base: position 62,565 of record CALWZK010000004.1, on the reverse strand, counting down.
GATACAGTTCATCCACCACCTGGATGGCAACGGTGGTCTTTTCGCAGGCAATCTGGTGGATGGGAGCCTGGACGCCGCTCTGCTTTTTCTCCACCGAGACTTCCAAAGGCTCGCCGTCATCGGCGGCGTAGTACTGGGGCACCGTGGACTGGACCAGGGTGTAATCCCCCAGATACAGCTCGATGCTCTCGCCGTAGCCCTCTGCGTCGCAGGTGATCTGGTCCACCGTCTGGCCGGCGGTGTAGCGCAGGGTGCCGTCCTTGGTGACGATATCCTCGGCGGCCACCACGTCGTACACCCCGCCGGACACCGGTTCGCCGGTGTCGGCGTCCTTCATCTGGATGCGGATGATGTTCTTGGAGGGGGACAGGGGCACTGTGACCACCAGGGGGTCGTCCCAGTCCCGGTCCTCGTTCACCAAAAAGCTGATGTTCCCGGCGGAATCGTAGCCGTCCGGCTCGTTGAGCTCGTGGAGATAGTAATCCCCCTGGAAAATCTTTTCGGGCAGATAGAAGACGCCCTGGTCGGTGGTGTTGTACTGGCGGTACTCGATCTTCTGGGGATAATAAGTATTCAGGAACTGGATGCCGCCGTCGGCGGTGTACAGCTCAAAGGTGATGCCGGCCTCCTTGATGGTGGCCTGGGTCTCGGCGTCCACCACCATCACATAGACGGCGGTCTTGCCGAAACCGATGCCGATGCCGGTGCCGCCGCCACCGCCGGGGGTGGGGTACTGGTAATCGTCCTCACCGTCGCCGCCACCGCCGCCGCCCCAGCCGCCCCAGCCGCCGCCGTCCCAATCGTCATCCCAGTCGTCCTCCGGTTCCGAGGAGGCGGCAGAGGAAGAATAGGAGCCGGGATAGGAATCCACATACTCCTCTTCCGGGATCTGAATGATGTACAAAAGCAGCAGCATGATGACCAGCAGCAGGATCAGCAGCAGGGCCGACATCATGTCGGCGGTGGACTGCCAGTAGCTGAGGGGCTCGCCGCTCCGTTTCTTTTTGCGTTGCTGTTTCATTTCTGGATCAACTCTTCAAATTCCTGCAGGGACATGGGCTTGTGGAGATAGTAGCCCTGGCCGGAGGTGCACCCGGCCCGCCGCAGGATGGTCATCTGTTCGGAGTTTTCGATGCCGGAGGCGATCACCGGCAGATGGAATTTCTTGGCCTGGTCCAGGGCGTTCTGGAGCTTTTCGGCCCCCCGGTGCTGGTCGTTGGTGAAGTAGCGCAGATCCAGCTTGAGGGCGTCGATGGCGGCCTCCCGCAGGGCCAGCAGGCCCAGAAAATCATCCCGGCAGTTGTCGATCACCATCCGGAACCCGATCTGCCGCATGGCCTCGCTGGTATCCTTGGCGGCGCCTTCGCACTGGAGATAGGCGCTCTCGGCGATTTCCAGCTCCAGGTACCGGGGCGGGATCCGGTATTTGTGGATCAGATGCTGGAAGAACTGGATCAGGTCGATGGCCATCAGGTCGGTTTTGGAGATGTTGATGGCCAGAGGCACCGGCCGCTGGCCGTTGTCGATCCAGCGGCGGATGGTCTTGCAGACTTCCTCCCAGATGTACTGGTCCAGCTTGGTGATGTAGCCGTTGGCCTCCACCAGGGGGATGAAGTCATCCAGGGGCACCAGGCCGTAATCCCCGTGGGACCAGCGCATCAGCGCCTCGCCGCCGATGATGGCCCGGGTGTTCAGATCACAGATGGGCTGGACGTAGAACACAAACTCGCCGTCCTTCAGCCCTTCCAGGATTTCGGGCATCAGCCGCTGCTCGCTGCCGGCGCTGAGGGTTGCAGGCGCGGCGGCGGAGGGCATATAGCCGTGGTTTTTGGGCAGCCGGTCCAGCCGCTCCAGGATCTGCTCCATCTCTTTGCTGCTGCGCAGCCGCATCTGTTCTTCCACGCTGGGCATGATGTACATGTGGAAGCTCTCGGTGAACAGACCCAGCTCCCGGATCAGGATATTCCACAGCAGCTTGTGGGTCAGGTTGAACAGCATCGAAAAGATGACGCCCACAATGGAGGTGTAGAAGGCCACGTCGATGCCCCGGAGCACCGTCTGGATGCTGTTGATGGTGGCATCCACCGAGCTGAAGGTGATGCCGCTGATGCCCATGATCAGACCCAGGAAGGTGCCCAGCAGGCCCAGGGCGGTCATGGTGCCGGGGATCTGGTTGATCACGTTCTGCCAGCTGCGGAGGGCCAGGGCGTCATCGTTGATGACGTCCTCGATGTCGCTGGCCACCTGCTGGTCCTTCTGCTGCTGGTTGACCTTGGCGCGGTAGGCAGCAAACAGATTGTCCAGGGTTTGCTGGTGAAAGAAATATTCCAGCTGCTGCAAAGCCACCCAGGGATTTTCGGTGGTGATTTCGTTCAGGTTGAGAATGTTGTCCCGGGCTGTACGCAGGCCGTCGGCGTAGAGCAGCAGGGGCACCATGCCGGCGGCAAAGCCCGCCGCCAGGATCAGGCACATCAGCCCAATGATGATGAGGGAAAGGATGTCGGGGGAAAAGGCCACCGCCAGCGCTCCCGCAACGACCAGAAGCAGGCCGGTGAGGATGATCAGCTTTTTCATGCAGGGAAAACTCCTTCCGGGATCAATAGGGTCAAACCGGCCCGCTTTTGGGGCGGGCCGTGCAGTGTTTGTGCAGACTGAATGGAAGCCAGATGAGAAAAAATCAAAAAAAGACTCACTAGCAAATAATTTAACAGAATAATTATAACATGGTTTGGGTCTGGTGTAAAGTTGGCCGTCGGCCTTTTTCGTCCGGCCCTCCGCTGGGTTTTGCGCGGCGGCCGGCCGGGGCCGGGCAGACAGGCAGATGGAAGTTTTTGGCAAATTTGCCCGGATGGCCCGGCGCCGGCTCCCTGCCTGCAGAGGGGCGGCCTGCTGCCGGCGCGCGTTTCGGGCTTGACAGAAAGGCGGCTTTTATGGTAGTTATAGCTTAAATAAGGTAGAGGAAGGCCTGAACTGCCTGCCTGGACGGGAGAGCCGAAGGCATGGGCGGCAGGCTGGATTGGCCCCTGGCTGCGGGCTGCGGACGCCGGCGGCCCAGGATGTGGTGACGGCCAGTACAGCGGTAAACACTTGGGACGAATACATCACCGTGACCGAAAACCAGGACGGGAAGACCTGGGAGCACACCTATCCCAACCCCAACTACAAGCCCCCTGTGGGCTGATTTCCAAGCGGGTTCCCATCAGGCAATGACAGGCAGTCAGCAGGCTTGACTGCCTCTTTTTCTCTGGCGGCGCAGGGGTGAGAGGAGGGCGCAATGGCCACCGGGACGGCTTTTTGGGTGCGGCTGGCGGGGTATCCGTTGTGGCTGGCCAGCCTGTGACCATTGAGGAGCAGCTGTCCCGGGGGGAGCTGGTGCTGGTGCGGACCAAAGGGATCAGCATGCAGCCCCTGCTGTACGAGGGGCAGTCCCATGTCATCGTCGCCCCGGCCCCGGCTGACCGGGCCCTGGCCCGCCTGCCGGACGGCCGGTACCTGCTCCACCGGGTGGTCGGAAAGGATGACGCCTTTTACTACACCCGGGGGGACAACTGCTGCAGCCAGGAGGCCATCCCCCGGCAGCAGGTGGTGGGGGTGGCGGTGGAAATCGCCCGGCGGGGCCGGCGGATTTCCATGGCCGGGGAAATATACCGTTTGTATACATGGCTCTGGATGGCCGGGTACCCGCTGCGGCGGTTTACGAGAAGGATCCGGCTGGGGCTGGGCCGCCGAATGCGGGGGAAACGCCCATGAAGAAAAAATATATCAGTAAATATACGGCCCGCCAGCAGATCCGATGGGTCTGGCAGCGGGCGGGAAAATACAAGTACGGTGCCTTCGGGGTGGCGGTGCTGCGGATGTGGAGCGCCCTCAACGGGGTGCTGTTTTCCCTGGTGTTCAAGGTGCTGGTGGATGGGGCCGTGGGAGGCCAGGGCCGGACCTTTGTGCTGGGTTTTGGGCTGTATGCGGCCCTGTTCGGGGTGCAGGACCTGATCTGGAGCGGGCTGTTTCACCTGAACCGGCGGGTCAGCTTCCAGGTGTCGGCCAGCCTCAAAAGCGGGCTGTACGAGGGGCTGCTGCGCACCGAATACTCCGCCATCAAGAACTATGCCATGGGGGAGCTGAACAGCCGCCTGAACCGGGATGTGGATGCCCTGACCTCAGGGATGCTGACCATCATACCGGGGTCGCTGTCCATGCTGGTGCGGGCCGGCGGCGCCGCCCTGGTGCTCTACTGGTGGGAGCCCTCCTTCCTGGTGCTGTATGTGGTGCTGCTGGCGGGGCTGGCCCTGGGGATGGCCCTGCTGCGGAACCCCATGAAACATTTGCAGCAGGCGGTGCTCCGCCGGTCGGATGACGTCCAGGCGGTGCAGCAGGACACCCTCAACAACACCCTGATGGTCCAGACCTTCCTGGCCTACCAGAGCGCCACCACCGCCTGGAAAGACCGGCTGGAGGATCTGCGCCGGGCGGTTTACCGCCAAAATCGGTTTTCCAATGTGCTCCACACCGGCTACGGCGTCCTGGCCGACCTGGGATATCTGGCCTGCCTTTTGTGGTTTGGCGCAGGGGTGCTGCGGGGGCAGATCTCCTACGGCACCCTGTCGGCGGCGCTTCAGCTGGTGAGCCAGATCCAGAACCCCTTCGGGGATGTGACCCAGCAGATCTCCACCTGGTATTCCTTCCAGGCCTCGGCGGACCGGCTGATGGATCTGGACGCCCTGCCCAAGGAATCCCTCGGGGAGGATGACCCGGCCCCCGATATGGAAGCCATTGTGATCAAGGGGCTGTCCTTCGCCTACGACCAGGACGACCCCACCCTGGAAAATATTTCCCTGGACATCCACCGGGGGGACTGTATCGCCTTTGTGGGGGCCTCGGGGGCCGGCAAGAGCACCATGCTGAAAATCCTGCTGTCCCTCTACGCCTTCCAGTCGGGCCAGGTGACGGTGCGGGACAAGGAGGGCAACGACATTCCCCTTTCCCCTGCCACCCGCAAGCTGTTTGCCTATGTGCCCCAGGGCCACAGCATGATTGCAGGCACCATCCAGCAGGTGGTGTCCTTCCGCTATGACAAAACCGACTTCACCCCCCGGGAGGCGGAACAGATCGAGGCCGCCTGCCGGGTGGCCTGCGCCGACGAGTTCATCCGGGCCATGCCGGCGGGCTACCAGACCAAAATCGGCGAGGGGGGCGCCGGGGTGTCGGAGGGCCAGCTCCAGCGGCTGGCCATTGCCCGGGCAATCTACTACGGGGCCCCGGTGCTGCTGCTGGACGAGGCCACCAGCGCCCTGGACGAGGCCACCGAGCGCCGGGTGCTGGAAAACATCCGGGCCCTCCGCGACCGCACCGTCCTGACGGTGACCCACAACAGCCAGGCCCTTTCCATCTGCAACCGGATCGTCCGGGTCAAGGGGGGAAAACTGTACGAAGAAAAGCCGGCCTGGGTCTGACAGCCCCCAAAGTTTCCTTTCTTGACCAGAGCTTTACCTGGAGTTGCCATTTTTCACCCTTTCCTTGGGGGCAAAAGTATGGTAAAATGGTCGATAGGATACCCTGCACGCCGGCGTGTGCGAAAAGCCGGCAGGGGCAGGATGAGGTAAGTGTGCCCCGGGCATTGGACGCCGGGGCCCCGCAATGAAGGAGAAGCACTATGGTTCGTATTACTATGGAAGACGGCGGCGTCATTGACATTGAACTGGACAAGAAGGCTGCCCCCATCACCTGTGAAAACTTCGAGAAGCTGGTGAAGTCTGGCTTTTATGACGGCCTGACTTTCCACCGGGTGATCCCCGGCTTCATGATCCAGGGCGGCTGCCCTCTGGGCAACGGCACCGGCGGCCCCGGCTGGAAGATCAAGGGCGAGTTCCTGGCCAACGGCGTGGCCAACCCCATCCGCCACACCCGCGGTGTGGTGAGCATGGCCCGCGCCGCTGATCCCAACAGCGCCGGCAGCCAGTTCTTCATCATGCACCAGGATGCCCCCCACCTGGACGGCCAGTACGCCGCCTTCGGCCATGTGGTGGCCGGCATGGACGTGGTGGACCGGATTGCCTCGGTCCGCACCGACTGGAACGACAAGCCCGCCACCCCCGTGCGGATGAAGAGCGTCGTCCTGATCGACGGCTGATCCGCTTCAAAAGCAGCAGGAAAAGGACCCCTGTCCGGCTGGACGGGGGTCCTTTTTTGCAGTGTTTTCCGGTTCTTGTTTTTTCAAAAAACAGGATTTCCGCCAAACTTTACAGAATGGAATATTACGGATCGTTATCGTCCTGGAGGGGGCGGAGGACCAGACCTTCCTTTTCGGCCAGTTTGCGGCCCATCAGCACGCCCATGACGCTGGCCATCATCAGGCCCCGGGTCCAGCCCGAGCTGTCCCCCAGGCAGTGGAGGCCCTGGATGTTGGTGTCCAGGTTCTGGTCCATCTTGACCTTGTTGGAGTAGAACTTGAGCTCAGGGCTGTACAGCAGGGTCTCATAGGCGGCAAAGCCGGGCACCACCATATCCAGCATCTTGATGAACTCGATGATGTTGGTCATGGCCCGGTAGGGCATGGCGGCGGTGATGTCGCCGGCCACGGCATCCGGCAGGGTGGGCCGCACGTTGCTGCGGGCCAGCTCCTCGGGCCAGGTGCGTTTGCCGTCCAGGATGTCGCCGTACCGCTGGACCAGGATGTGGCCGGCCCCCAGCATGTTGGTCAGCTCCCCCACCTTCTGGGCGTAGGAGATGGGCTGGTTGAAGGGCTCGGTGAAGTTGTGGGACACCAGGATGGCCAGGTTGGTGTTCTCGCTCTTTTTCTCCTTGTAGCTGTGGCCGTTGACCACCGCCAGGTCGTTGTCGTAGTTTTCCTGGGCCACAAAGCCGCCGGGGTTCTGGCAGAAGGTGCGGACCTTGTTCTTCCAGGGCCGGGGATAGCCGATCAGCTTGGACTCATACAGCACCCGGTTGACCTTTTCCATCACCTCGTTGCGGCACTCCACCCGGACGCCGATGTCCACGGTGCCGGGCTTGTGGGCGATGTTGTGCTCAGCGCACAGCTTTTCCAGCCAGTCGGCGCCCCGGCGGCCGGTGCCGATCACCACCGTGTCGGCGTAGATGGAGCGGGTTTGGCCCGAGGGCTCCCGCACCAGGACGCCCCGGCACACATCCCCTTCCAGCAGGATGTTCTCACACTCGGTGGAGAACAGCATCTCCACCCCGGCGTCCTGGAGGTGTTTTTCCACCGCCAGGTAGAGCTGATGGGCCTTTTCGGTGCCCAGATGGCGAATGGGGCAGTCCACCAGCTTGAGGCCCGCCTTGATGGCATTTTTGCGGATTTCCCGGATCTCCTCGCCGGTGTAGATGCCCTCCACATGGGGGTCGGCGCCGAAATCCAGATAGATTTTGTCGGTGTAGTCAATCAGCTGCTGGGCAAAGTTTTCCCCGATGAGGGAGGGCAGGTCGCCCCCCACCTCATAGGACAGGCTCAGCTTGCCGTCCGAGAAGGCCCCCGCCCCCGAAAAGCCGGTGGTGATGGCGCAGGTGGGCCGGCAGTTGACGCAGTGGCCCAGCTGGGCCTTGGGGCAGCGGCGCTGCTCCACCGGCTTGCCCTTTTCCACCAGCAGGATCTTCTTTTTGCTGCCGTGGCGCAGCAGCTCCACAGCGGTGAAAATGCCGGCAGGGCCGGCGCCCACAATGATCAGATCGTATCGTTCCATGGTCGTTTCCCTTTGTTGTATTTCTGCCCCGGGCAGGGTTGTTATTCCTGCGGGGTTTCGGCATCTTCGTCCACCGTGTCCAGCTCCCGGGCGGTGGCTTCGGCGTCGGCGGGGGTGTAGTCGGCCCCCACCACCCCGTCGCCGTTCAGGTCCAGGCCGGTGACCGATTCCAGCATGGACTGGGTCTCGGGGTGGAGCTTGTTGAACCGGCGGATGGCCAGGGCGGTGTAGATGGCCCCGCCCAGGTTGAAGGCACCCTCCACAATCAGGATGATGCCGATCCCCATCACCAGGGTCTCCATGGCGGCGAAGGGGTCAAAGATCATGACGGCCCCCAGCACCACGCTGAGCAAAGCCAGCAGGATGAACCATTTCCAGCTGGCGTAGCCGCAGCGGCGCAGGTCCAGGGCGTTCTGGATCCGGCCCAGGCTGTCAAACAGGACGAACAGCCCGAACACCACCGGCAGAATCCGCACCACAAGGTCGCTGCGCAGCACCAGAAAACCGCCCAGCCCCAGGCAGACCAGCCCCGAGATCAGGGTGAACTGGCTCTGGAACACCTTGTGGCTGGCGGTAAAATACCGCACCAGCTGGACAACGGCGCAGACCAGCACCACCCCGCCCAAAGCGTAGCAGACAATGTTCAGGGCTGTGCCCGGCACAGCCAGCAGAAAGATGCCCAGGGCCAGGTACAGCAGGCTCATGAGGATCAGGTTCCATTTCAGATTTTTCATAGTCGGATGCCTCCTTGGGGGCAGCGCCCTTGTTCAGTATTCCACCCGGGGGCGGCTTTTCCCTTCCTGCGCTGCAAAGCCGCGCATAAAAGATGGGCAGAATGCCCCCGCATCCTGCCCAAAGTACAGACAGCCCGGCGTCAGCCCAGCTGCTTCTCCTTGGCTTCCACTGCAGCCAGAATCATCTGGACGCAGACGTCCTTGCCCAGGGCAGCGTTGACGCTCAGGTCATAGTTGTGGACATCGCCCCAGCGGTTCTGGGTGTAGTAGTTGTAATAGGCGGCGCGCTGGCGGTCGGTCTTGTCGATCTCGTCCCGGATGCCCTTCTCGGTGGTGGCCTTGACGATGGGGTTGCTCTTGGCGTACTCGCGGCGCCACTCCACCGGCGCATGGACAAAAACGTGGAGCACATCGGTGCGCTCCCGCAGCACATAGTCAGCGCAGCGGCCCAGGATGACGCAGGGGCCTTCCTCGGCCAGCTTCTTGATGATCCGGCTCTGGAGGATGAAGACCTGGTCGCTCAGGGGCAGGTCGGTGCCCATGGTATACAGGCTGTACAGCAGGCTGTGGGTGTGGCGCTTTTCGCTGGCGGCCACAGCCTCCTCGGACAGGCCGGAATCCCGGGCCGCCATGGTGATCAGCTCTTTGTCGTAGAGCTTGATGCCCAGTGCGTCGGCCACGCTCTGGGCAATATAACGCCCGCCGGTGCAGTATTCACGGCTCAAAGTGATGATCGTTTTTGCCATAATCGTTCCTCCTGTCTGATAAGGCCCGCCGCCCTGCCGCGGCCGCAGGGCCGCAGGGGGGACAGCGTTTCCTGATACTTTGAAGCGGCCGGGCCCACTGGCCTGGCTGCTGTGGTGCTGGGTTCAGCCGGCGCTGGGGGGCGGCGGGGTCAAAACCACTTCTGCCACCCGCATCGAGCCGGTCTGGTCCACCGCATAGAGGCAGCAGCGCCCCTGGGCGCCGGCCAGGTCGGCGGGGAACCGCACCCCGCCGTCGGGGGTGCGCTCCATCCGGTGAAAGGTCTTGTTGGCGGTGGTGGCGTGGGCCACCCCGTCATAGATGGTGCAGGCGATCCACCCGCTGAACTCCTCGGGCAGAGGGTCCCGCACCCCTTTCCGGGTGAAGAACCACTCCCCGCCCCCGGCGGGCTGGAACCCGCAGCGGATGCGGCGGGGCCGGGTGGTGTCCACCGTCCGGGGCTTGGGCCGCAGCACAATGGCCCGGCCGGTGAAATACCGCTGGAAATCTGCCACCGCCATGGTGCGGGCCACGGCGCCGCTGTCGGCGGTGGGGTCGTTGAGCAGTACAAAGTTGGCCATCACCTCGTCGTCGTGGCCAAAGCCCCGCAGGGCCATCCAGACCCGCACCGGCTCCTTCTGGCCCGCCAGACGGGTTTCCATCTCGACACCCACCGAACAGCCATCGTGGATCTGGGCCCGCAGCTCTTTCAAATCCAGCCAGCCCTGCCAGCTGGGATAGCCGCAGCAGGCCGCTGCCGCCACCGCATAGGCGGCGTTGTGGACGCCGGTGTTGGCGAAGTCCAGCATGGTGTAGGCCACCTCCTCGGGGAGGATATCCTCCCCCCAGCGGTTCATCAGAGAGGCCATCACCAGGGAGAGGTCCATCTCCCGGCCAAAGCTGGGGTCGCGGCCCGACAGGCTGTATTCCGGCAGGTAGAGCCGGTGGTTCACCACCGCCCCGTCCTGGCGGTCCCAGGCCAGGGGCCGCACCGCTGCGGCCAGCAGCCGCACCGCCGGGGTGATCTTGTTGTCATTGGTGGACAGGTTGACCTGGAGCTGGATCCCCGAGCCGCCCCCCGGGGCGGCCACCGTGACGGTGTCCCCCAGCAGGAACACCAGCCCGTCCTCGGTCTGGGTGTGGACGCTGCGGCGGGGATAATCGGGGGCCCATTTGCCAAAGCTCATCCAGCTGGTCCAGTCCCCGCCGGCATACACCCGGCACCGCACTTCCAGCATGGTGTTGGCAGGGGCCAGGGCGTTCCAGCTGACGTTCAGGTTGCAGAAGGCAGGCATGGCCAGCTCAGGGGAGGTGTAGCTGCCGTAGGGCAGGTACCGCCCCGCCGAACTGTCCAGCACCAGACAGCCGTTTTCCAGGGCCACATTGTCCAGCGCCCCCCGGGAAAAGGTCTCGGTGCCCTGCAGGATCAGATTGTTTTTTTGTTCCATTCCGGGCCTTCCCCCTCACTCGCCGGGGCTGTCCTGGTCCTCCTCTGCGAGGGCCCGGGCCAGTTCAGCGTCTTTCTGGGCGCGGATCTGCGCCTCCACATGGAATACCTGCTCCAGATCCCCGGCGATCATCTGGCAGCAGATCTCGCTGGCGAACCAGAACCCCAGCAGCACCATCAGGATGACCCCCAGGGGCATGGTGAGGATCACGATGCCCCAGAATACAATCTGGATCACCGAGGCTGCCAGGGCATGGGGCAAAAACCCCAGCATGCACAGCAGGCTGTTGGCCAGGGTCTGGTGGAAGGGCTGCTTCAGCAGCACCACCTGGGGCCACATGTAGGTGAACAGCATGTGGAACACCAGCAGATTCAGGATGGCAGCCACCCACATGCCGGTGCCCACGCTGCCCCCCTGGGCTGCGGTGGAAAAGCAGAAATAGAGGATATAAATCTGGAAGGTAACCACCAGGGTGTAGAGGATGCCGGGGAGGATGCTGCTTTTCCAGTTCTGGCGGAAGGCCCGGCGGTAGGTGGCCCACCAGTAGCCGGGCTCGTCCCGCAGGGCCCGGAGGACGGTATCATAGGTCCCCGCCAGGAAAGGCCCGGCGATGGCGCCGCCGATCACGGCGCCCGCCAGCATCACCACCAGGCTGCGGCCCAGAAGCCCCACCGTCACCAGGCAGATGGCAGGCAGGGCGCTGAGGCAGGTGAAGAAATTGGCCAGAAACATCCCGGTGAGATCCCGGCCCACCACCTCAAAAAACCGGGGGATGCCGGTCTTGCGGGGGGTGTCCTTTTCCACCCCGGGACCCTCTTTGCTGTAGTCTTTGCCAAACGGAAACAGTCCCATGTGCGTCGTCCCTCTCTGGGGAGTCTGTACAAAACGCCCAGTCCTCCCCCTTGAATTCCTGTATGTATCTTACATAATACCTGTATTTGGAGGATTTTGCAAGCCTTTGGGGGGAATGGTTTTATAAAAAAAGCGTTTTCATCTCCCATTTTGCACCAAACTGTGTTACAATACAAAAGAAATAAAGAAACATATCATCAAACCAACGGGAGGAAAACGATTTGCAGATCCTGTATATCCTGCGCACCATCGCAATGTATGTGTACATGTTTGGCTATATGCTGCTGCGCTATGGAACTCTGCGCCGGGCCGAAAAAGCCAAGGCCGCCGGCGATCTGGAAACGGTGCGCCAGATTATAAATTACCAGATTCCCCGGTGGTGCCGGGGGCTGCTGAAAGTGTCCGGCGTCCGGATGACGGTGGAGGGTGTCCAGAACATCCCCGCCTCGGGGCCGGTGGTGTTTGTGGGCAACCACCGCAGCTACTATGACATCCCCATCATGCTGGCGGCCCTGGACCGGCCCCACGGCATCCTGGCCAAGGAAGAGCTGGCCAACATCCCCCTGCTGAGCCGGTGGATGAACCTGCTGGGCTGCGTCTACGTCAAGCGGGATGACATCCGGGGTTCCCTCCAGGCATTGAAGGACGCCGCCGCCGTGGTCAAGGCGGGGGACAGCTTCACCATCTTCCCCGAAGGCACCCGCTACAAGGGCGAAGAGGGGGGCGTGGGCGAGTTCAAGGCCGGCGCTTTCCGCATCGCCATCAAGACCGGCGTCCCGGTGGTGCCGGTGGCCATCTCGGGGGCCCGGGCCCTGTTTGAGGGCCGGGGCAACATCGTCCACCCGGGGAACGTCCGGGTCACCATCCTGCCGGCCATCCAGACCGCCGGCATGAAGAAGGACGAGCAGACCCAGCTGCCCGAGGCGGTGCGCCAGAACATCCTGGCCGCCCTCACCCGGCTGGACCAGACCATCCTGTAACCCCCATGGCAAACTGCTGGAGCCGGCGCCGGCTGCGGCTGGTCCGCCGGTGGAAAAAGCCCCTTTCCCCTGCCCGGCCGGAGCCAAAGGCCCCCCGTCCCGCCGACCTGGACAATCCCTACGGCCCCTGCTACACCAAAGCCCGCTCCTTTGAGCAGCTGCGGGGGAAAAACCAGCCCAAACCCTGACCGCCGCACCCTGTACGCCTACAGCGTACAGGGTGTTTTTTGTTGTGAATTTTCCCGGATTTTGGGCCTGAAACCGGCCTGAAAACTGCCTCTCCCGTGATTGTCTCCCTGTACCCTTTATGGTATACTGATATTATCACGCCAGAAAACAGAAAAGGAATCATTCAATACAAGAAGGGAGTGAACCGCGATGGACGAGCTGGAACAGGCGCGCCGGGAAATCGACGAGGTGGACGCCCAGCTGGCCGCCCTGTTTGAGCGGCGGATGCAGGCTGTGATGCAGGTGGCCCGGTACAAAAAGGCCCACGGCCTGCCCATTCATGACCCGGCCCGGGAGGAGCTGGTGCTGGCCAAAGCGGCCCAGCGGATCCAGGACCCGGCCCTGCGGCCCTATTATCTGGACCATGTGCGGAACCGGATGGCGGTGGCCCGCCAGTATGAGGCGCTGCTGCTGGGGCAGAACCGGGTGGCCTACCAGGGGGTGGAGGGGGCTTTTGCCCACATCGCCCTGCGGAACCTGTTCCCCCACGCCGAGGCCATCAGCTGCCCCACCTGGGACGAAGTGTTTGCCAAGGTGTCGGCGGGGGACGCTGCCCGGGGCGTGGTGCCCTTTGAAAACAGCCACGCCGGGGATGTGTCGGCGGTGCTGGATCTGTGCTACCGCCACCCCGAACTGTGGGTGGTGCAGGTGTACGACCTGCCGGTGCGGCAGAACCTGCTGGTGCTGCCCGGCACCACCCTGCCCCAGATCCGCCACGTCTACAGCCATCAGCAGGCCATCTCCCAGAGCGAAACCTTCTTAAAACAGATGGGCCTGCCCTATACCGCCGTGGGCAACACCGCCATGGCCGCCAAGTATGTGGCCGAGAGCGGCGACCCCTCCAAGGCCGCCATCGCCAGCCGGGAAACCGCCGACCTCTACGGCCTGGAGGTGCTGGTGCCCGACATCAACACCGACGGGGACAACACCACCCGGTTCATTGTCATCAGCCGGGAAAAGCCCACCAGGGGCAACCGGTTCTCCCTGCTGTTCACGGTGGACAACAAGCCCGGCAAACTGGCGGCGGTGATCCAGAAGATCGGCGCTTCCGGCTTCAATATGGAATCCATCAAGAGCCGGCCCATGCCCCACATGCCCTTTGAATATTATTTTTATGCCGAGCTGGTGGGCGACCCCTCCGAAGCCGAGAGCGAGGCTCTGCTGCGGGATCTGGACGCCACCTGCCGGACCGTGCGTATTTTAGGAGTGTATACAAAATGAGTGAAGCTTTTCTTGGCACCAAGCTGACCATGAACCTGGGGGCCCGCAGCTATGAGATCATCCTGCGGCGGGGGGCCCTGCAGAACCTGTACCAGTTCGCCAACCTGAACCGCCGGGTGGCGGTGGTCACCGACAGCGGGGTCCCGCCCCTCTACGCCCGCCAGGTGGCGGACCAGTGCCGCGAGTCCACCATCATCACCGTCCCCCAGGGGGAGGCCAGCAAGAGCCTCAAGACCCTGGAATCGGTGCTGACCCAGATGCTGCACTTCAACATGGGCCGGGGGGACCTGGTGATCGCCGTGGGCGGCGGCGTGGTGGGTGACCTGGCCGGTTTTGCGGCGGCGGTCTATATGCGGGGCATCGACTTCATCAACTGCCCCACCACCACCCTGTCCATGATTGATTCCTCCATCGGCGGCAAGACCGCCGTGGACCTGGGGGACACCAAGAACATCGTGGGGGCCTTCTGGCAGCCCAAACTGGTGGTGGTGGACGCCGACACCCTGGCCACCCTGCCCCGGCGCCACTACATCAACGGCCTGGCCGAGGCAATCAAGGCGGGCCTGCTGGCCGATCCCGAGCTGTTCGGCATCTTTGAAAACGGGGATGTGGACAAGGACATCGACACCATCATCTACCGCAGCCTGAAATTCAAAAAGAGCATTGTGGAGCAGGACGAGACCGAGCACGGCGCCCGGCGGGCCCTCAATTTCGGCCATACCATCGGCCACGGCATCGAGGCGGTGAAGGGCATCAAGGGCCGCCGCACCACCGGCCTGTTCCACGGGGAGTGCGTGGCCCTGGGCATGCTGCCCATGATCGAGAGCAACGCCCTCCGCAAGCGGACCCGGGCGGTGTACCGGCGGCTGGGCCTGCCCACCCGCACCGGCTTTGACAAGGAAAAGGTCTACGCCGAGATGATCCACGACAAAAAGGCCCAGGGAAGCCAGATCACCATCATCAAGGTGCCGGGTCTGGGCTGCTGGCGGGCCGAGACGGTGCCGGTGGAGAGCCTGCGCACCCTGCTGGGGCTGGAGGACTGAGGGATGAAAAACACCTTTGGCTCCAGCTTGAGCCTCACCATTTTCGGCGAAAGCCACGGCGCAGCGGTGGGGGCTGTGCTGGACGGGATGGCCGCCGGCGTGCCGGTGGATGACCAGGCCCTGGCGGCCCTGATGGACAAGCGCCGGGCCCGGGGGGACGGCCTGTCCACCGCCCGGGTGGAGGCGGACCAGATCCGCATCCTGTCGGGGGTGGTCCAGGGCCGCACCACCGGCACCCCCATCGCCCTGATGATCGAAAACCAGAACACCCGCAGCAAAGATTACGCTGCCACCGCTGCCCTGCTGCGGCCGGGCCACGCGGATTACACCGCCTACGCCCGCTACCGGGGCTTTCAGGATGCCCGGGGCGGCGGCCACTTCTCGGGCCGGATCACCGCCGGCCTGGTGGCAGGGGGCGGCATTGTGCTGGGGGCCCTGGAGCGGGCCGGGGTCCGGATTGTGACCCACATCGCCCAGTGCGCCGGCATCAGCGACACCCCCTTTGCCCGGGATGACCCCAGGGCCCTGGCGGCCCAGGCCGATGCCCTGGGGCAGAAAACCGCCGGCTTTGCCCTGGTGGACGCCGCGGTGGAAGAACCCATGCAGGCGGCCATCCGGGCCGCCGGTTCCGAGGGGGACAGCGTGGGCGGCCTGCTGGAAACTGCCATCCTGGGTCTGCCTGCCGGGGTAGGCGAACCCTTCTTTGACAGTGTGGAGAGCCTGCTGGCCCACATGGCCTTTTCGGTGCCGGCTGTGAAGGGCATCGAGTTCGGGGAGGGCTTCGGCTTTGCGGCCCTCCGGGGCAGCCAGGCCAACGACCCCTTCCGGGTGGAGGACGGCCGCATCGTCACCGAAACCAACCGGAACGCCGGCATCAACGGCGGGCTGACCAACGGGATGCCGGTGGTGTTCCGCACGGTGGTCAAGCCCACCCCCAGCATTTACAAGGAACAGCGGACGGTGGATTATACCGCCGGGGAAAATGCCCTGCTGTCCATCAAGGGCCGCCACGACCCCTGCATTGTGCCCCGGGCGGCGGTGGTCCAGACCTGCGCCGCAGCGGTGGCCATCGGGGATCTGCTGACCGCCCGCTACGGAGAAACCTGGATGGTGCGGCCGGAATCCTTCCGCACCGGGGAGGGCTGCTGAAATGGAATATGGTCTGATCGGCTCCAAGCTGGGGCACTCTTACTCCAAAATCATCCATGAGCAGCTGTGCGGCTATCACTACGAGCTGCACCCCCTGCCCACCGAGGCCGAGGCCCGGGCCTTTCTGGAAGAACGGGCCTTCAAGGCCATCAACGTCACCATCCCCTACAAGCGGCTGGTGATGGAATACTGCGATGAAATCGATCCCAAAGCCGCTGCCATCGGCGCCGTCAACACGGTGGTCCAGCGGGAGGGCAAACTCTACGGCTACAACACCGACTATATGGGCTTTGCCTGGCTGTGCAAGAGCCGCGGGGTGGACTTTGCAGGCCGGACGGTGGCGATTCTGGGCACCGGCGGCACCCACAACACCGCCGCCGCCGTGGCCCGGGACCAGGGCGCGGCCCGGGTCCTGACCGTGAGCCGCCGCCCCGACCCCGCCAAAGGAGAGCTGTCCTATGAGGAGGCCGCCCGGTCGGGGGCCCAGATTGTGGTGAACACCACCCCGGCGGGGATGTACCCCAACGTAGGCACCTGCCTGCTGGATGTGGCCGCCATGCCGGGGCTGGAAGCGGTGGTGGACGTGGTGTATAACCCTGTCCGCACCGAGATTTTGCTGCGGGCCGAGGAAGCCGGGGTGCCGGTGACGGCCTGCGGTCTGGAAATGCTGGTGGCCCAGGCGGTCTATGCGGCGGAATATTTCCTGGATACCCCCTTTGCCGACCGGGCCGGGGCCATCCGCCGCACCACCGCCTCCCTGCGGGGCGAGATTTTGAATGTCTCCCTGATGGGGATGCCCTCCAGCGGCAAAACCACCCTGGGCCGGGCCCTGGCCCAAAAGCTGGGCCGCACCTTTGTGGACCTGGACGACGAGATCGTCAAGGCCGCCGGCTGCAGCATTCCTGAGATTTTTGAAGCTGAGGGGGAGGCGGGCTTCCGGGCCCGGGAGGCGGCCCAGGCCGCCCGCTTCGGCAAGGAAAGCCGGCTGCTGATTTCCTGCGGCGGCGGCACCGTCAAGGACCCCCAAAATGTGCGGGCCCTGCGGCAGAACGGGGTGATCCTGTTCATCGACCGGCCCCTGGAAGCCCTGACGGTGGGAGGCGGGCGCCCCCTGTCCTCCAGCCCCGAGGCCCTGCGGGCCATGGAAGCCCAGCGCCGGCCCCTCTATGAGAAGGCAGCCGACGCGATCATCCCCAACGACGGCACCCTGGACCAGGCGGTGAGCCGGGCCCTGGAAGCCCTGGACCATCTGTTTGGATAAACCGTTTCCGCCCGGCGCCCACGGAGAGGAGGGCCGCCGCCCGGAGACAGGCGATATAGAAGTAAGAAGAAAGGAACGATACCCATGATTATTTCCACCAAAAAAGGCACCCCCCAGGAAGAGCTGGACAAGATTGTCGACAAGTTCGAAAAGCAGGGCCTGTCGGTTACCCTGATCACTGGTACCGATTACAACGTCTTCGGCCTGGTGGGCGACACCACCAAGCTGGACGAGCGGGACATCATGGCCAACCCCTGGGTGGAGAACGTCACCCGGGTGTCGGCCCCCTACAAGCGGGCCAACCGCCTGTTCCACCCCGCTGACTCGGTGATCGACTGCGCCGGCGTCAAGATCGGCGGCAAGGAAAAGATCGCCGTCATGGCCGGCCCCTGCAGCATCGAGAGCGAGGACCAGGCCAAGCGGATTGCAGCCAGCGTCAAGGCCGGCGGCGCCACCCTGTTCCGGGGCGGCGCCTACAAGCCCCGCACCTCCCCCTACTCTTTCCAGGGCCTGGAGACCGAGGGCATCCTGGATATGGTGAAGGCCCGGGAGGCCACCGGCCTGCCCATCGTCTCCGAGCTGATGAGCGAGGACAAGATCCCCGAGTTCGAGGAGTATGTGGACGTGGTCCAGATCGGCGCCCGGAACATGCAGAACTTCCAGCTGCTGAAGGCCGTGGGCAAGATGCACAAGCCTGTCCTGCTCAAGCGGGGCCTGTGCAACACCATCGAAGAGTGGATCATGAGCGCCGAGTACATCATGGCCGGCGGCAACGAGAACGTCATTCTCTGCGAGCGGGGCATCCGCACCTTCGAGAAGTACACCCGGAACACCCTGGACCTGTCGGCAGTGCCCATCATCCACGAAAAGACCCATCTGCCCGTGGTGGTGGACCCCAGCCACGCCACCGGCAAGGCCAACCTGGTGGAGCCCATGATGATCGCAGCTGTGGCTGCCGGCGCCGACGGCCTGGAAGTGGAGGTCCACTATGACCCCCGCCACGCCTGGAGCGACGGCGCCCAGTGCCTGACCCCCGACGCCTTTGCCCAGGCTGTGGCCAAGTGCCGTCAGGTTGCCTGGGCCATCGGCCGGGATATGTAAGGGATGCGGGCGGCAATCAGGCCGGGGCCTGCCCCGGCGGGCACCCTGACGGCGCCCCCCAGCAAAAGCATGGCCCATCGGGCGGTGCTGTGCGCCGCCCTGGCGGCGGGGACTTCCCGCCTGACCCACCTGGCCCACAGCCAGGATATTGACGCCACCCTGGGGGCCGCCGCGGCCTTTGGGGCGGCGGTCCAGACCGGGGACACCTGGGCCGAAATCACCGGCGCCGGGGCTTTCCGCCCGGCGGCGGGGCCGGTGGACTGCGGCGAGAGCGGCAGCACCCTCCGGTTCCTGATCCCCCTGGCGGCTTTGTCGGGCCAGCCGGTGACCTTCACCGGCCACGGGCGGCTGATGCAGCGGCCCCAGAGCGTCTATCAGGATCTGTTTGGACGGCAGGGCCTTCGGTTTGAACAGGCCGGGGACACCCTGACGGTGGCGGGGCCCCTGCGCCCGGGGGATTTTGAGCTGGCGGGGGATGTGTCCAGCCAGTTTGTCAGCGGGCTGCTGTTTGCCCTGCCCCTGCTGGCCGGGGACAGCACCCTCAGACTCCGCCCCCCGGTGGAGAGCCGCAGCTACATCCAGATGACCCGGGCGGCCCAGGCCGCCTTTGGGGTCCAGAGCCGCTGGCTGGATGACACCACCCTGCTGGTGCCGGGAAACCAGCATTATACGCCTTGTAATACCGCCGTGGAGGGGGACTGGAGCCAGGCCGCCTTCCCGGCGGTGCTGGGGGCCCTGGCCGGGGATGTCACCGTCACCGGCCTGGCAGCGGACACCCTGCAGGGGGACGTGGTCATCGCCCGGATCCTCCGCCGGTGCGGCGCAGCGGTGGAGCAGGCCGGGGGCGGGTTCCGGTTCCGGAAAAGCCCCCTGCAGGGCACCGACATCGATCTGGCCGACTGCCCCGACCTGGGCCCGGTCCTGATGGCCATGGGGCTGCTGTGCCGGGGCAAGACGGTGATCCGCAACGCCGGCCGGCTCCGGCTGAAGGAGAGCGACCGGATCGCGGCCATGGAGCAGGAACTGCGCAAGTTCGGGGGCCGCATCGAGAGCGAGGGCGGCACCATCACGGTATGGGAGAGCCCCCTGCATGCCCCGGCCCGGCCGCTGCTGAGCCACAACGACCACCGGGTGGTGATGAGCCTGACGGTGCTGGCGGCAGCCGCAGGGGTGCCGGCGGTGATCGAGGGGGCCGAAGCAATCCGCAAGAGCTGGCCCGGCTTCTTTGCCGACATGGAGCGGCTGGGCCTGGAGGTAGACCAAGATGCTGGATAAATCAAAGCGCTATCTGATTGTGGGCCTGGGCCTGCTGGGGGGCAAATATGCCCTGGAGCTGACCCGGGCCGGGTTTACGGTGGACGGCATCAACCGCAGCGAAAAGCACCTGCAGTATGCCATCGACAAGGGGTACATCCGCAGCGGCAAGACCCATGATTTTGAGGATCTGGTGTCGGAGGCCGACTACATCATCTTCGGCCTCTACCCCACTACCCTGCTGGAGTGGTTCAAGACCTACGGCCATCTGCTCAAGCCCGGCTGCATCTTCACCGACGTGTCGGGCGTCAAGACGGGGCTGGTGGGGCCGATCCAGGAAATGTGCCCCCCGGGGGTGGAGTTCATTGCCAGCCATCCCATGGCGGGCCGGGAGACCTCCAGCGTGGAGCACGCCGCCGAGGTGAACTTTGCCCCCGCCAACTTCATCATCACCCCCACCGAAAAAAACACCGCCAAAGCCATTGTGTGGGTCACCGAGCTGGCCGAGGTGCTGGGGTTTGAGCACATCTCCACCCTGACGGTGGAGGAGCACGACCGGATGATCGGTTACGTCAGCCAGCTGTGCCACGCCATCGCGGTGAGCCTGATGTGCGCCAACGACAACAGCGCCCTGTGCGAGTACACCGGCGATTCCTTCCGGGATCTGACCCGGATCGCCAAGATCAACGAGACCATGTGGTCCGAGCTGTTTTTGTGGAACCGGGACAACCTGATCGAGGAGATCGACCAGTTCGACGGGGCCCTGGCCCAGCTGCGGGCCGCCCTGGTGGCGGGGGACCGGGAGGGCCTGGAGGAGATGTTCCGGCTGTCCACCCGGCGGCGGAGTATGTTCGACAAAAAGACGCCTGGCTAAAAGCCAGAGAGAAGGAGGCCGTCCGTGGCCAGACAGGAAAAGCAAAAGCATAAACTCATCGCCCTGGCGCGCATTTTTGAGCTGGAAACCGACGAAAACCACCGCCTGACGGTGCCCCAGCTGGCCCAGATGCTGATGGACCGGGGGATTCCCTGCGAACGGAAAAGCGTCTATGCCGACATCGACGCCCTGCGGGAAATGGGCTATGACATTGTGCTCCAGCGGGGCCGGGGCGGCGGCTACTGGCTGGCCCACCGGGCCTTTGAGCTGGCCGAGCTCAAGCTGCTGGTGGATGCGGTCCAGAGCTGCCGGTTCATCCCCCAGGAAAAGACCGACGCCCTGATTGCCAAGCTGGAGCAGCTGGCCTCCCACTACGAGGCGGTGCAGCTCCAGCGGCAGGTGTATGTGGCGGGCCGGCCCCGCAGCCAGAACCCCCAGGTGCTGTACACCATCGACGCCCTCCACGAGGCCATCAACACCGGGCGCCAGGTGTCCTTCCACTACCACAACGGCAAGGACCACACCGTCAGCCCCTGGCAGCTGGCCTGGGACGGGGGCAGCTACTACCTGATCGCCTATCAGGACTACAGCACCCCGGCGGGCATCCGCCACTACCGGGTGGACCGGATGAGCCATGTGACGGTGCTGCAGGATCAGCCCTGCCGGGGCAAAGACCTCTGCGAGCGGTTCAGCCTGCCGGTTTATCTGAACAAGCACTTTAATATGTACGGCGGCCCCGAGTACCGGGTCACCCTCCGGTGCACCCCCGACCTGCGGGAGACCATGACCGACCGCTTTGGCCGGGACATCATCCTGATCGATGACCCGGACGGCGGGTTCCACTTCACCGCCCCCATCTGCGTCAGCGGGCCCTTTTTGGGCTGGGTCTGCGGGTTTGAGGGCAAGGTGACGGTGGTGGCCCCGGCAGAAGTCCGGGCCCGTCTGGCCGGCCTGAGCCGCACCCTCTCGGCCTACGCCGCCGAGAAGTAAAACAATACCACGAAAAAATCCCTGCTCCCGAAGGAGCAGGGATTTTTTGCTGGGGGCCGGATGCCTGGCCGGCCCCCTCTATGGAAGAAGGGAGAAGAAAATGGTTACTGGAAGGCACCGGCCACCTGGTCGATGTGGCCGCCGGTGCCCGAAGGGCCCCGGGCTGCTGCCAGACGGAAGTTGAAGGCCGGCTGCTGGGAGGCGGTGCGGTTTTCAAACAGGATGTTGTAGCCCCGGCGCACCTCGTCGGTGGCGTCCTGCCAGACGGGCTCAGGGTCCAGGGCGTTGTTGGTGACCTCCACCGACAGGTCGGCGTCCTCGGGGATCTCCCCTGCCACCACCATGGCGGCCACCTGGATGGGGGCGTCGGCCGGGAGGGGCTGGACCAGGGTCAGGGTGGCCCGGGTCACCGCCTTGGTGAAGGAGAGGGTCATCTGGGAGCTCAGCAGCCCGTCGCTGGCGGTGATCGCCACCGTGTGGGCGTCGTTGGACAGCTGCAGGAAGGTGAGGCTGTCGTTGACCGCCTGGAACTGCTGGGCCGTGCCCGACGGGGTGTCCAGGGTGCGGGTGGTCTTGTCGTCCAGCTTCTCGGTGAGGTGGACGTCGCTGCCCTCGGGGTCGGTGGCGGTGTATTCCAGCAGGAAGGGCCCGGTGCGCAGGCCCAGGTTGGCCCCGCTGACCCCGCTGGGGCTGGTGATGACGGGGGCAGAATTGGCCTGCACCGCGTTGTTTTTGTCCACCAGCGTCTTGGGGTCGAAAATCATGAGGGGACGTATGCCGTAGCTGGACGTGTTGGTCGAAGAGGCGCAGTCACCGTTGACGCTGACCACCAGCCAGACCGAGCTTGACGATTCTTCGTCGGGGGTGCGGGTCCAGTACCATATTTTGGAACCTGCCAGCGTCTTGGCGATGCGGCGGCTGTCGATGTCTTTGAAGTCCCGGCAGTAATCCAGGCAGGCGCCGTCTTCCACCATGGTGGGCATGTAAGCGCTGGTCCAGCCCAGCTCATAGGCCGAGGGCAGGAACATCCGGCACTCCAGCCCATCTGCGCCGGTGTAAACGCCGGTGTAGTCGGCGTAGGGCAGCTTGACCGGCAGGACCATGGACTGGATGTTTTTGTCCAGCTTGGGGAAGAGGGTGGTGTTCAGCCAGTAATGGGCATAGGAGTCGGCATAGTTGCCGGAATGTCCCCACCACTGTTTGGTATAGATGGGTTCCATCATCAGCCAGGTGCCGGTGCAGCTGGCGTCATAGAGGGCGGGGTTGGGGTTGCCCTGGTGGACCACCAGAAAATTGATGGACTGGCCGTCGATTTTGACAGAGACCTTGCTGCCCACAGACAGATCGGAAAGTGTGGTTGCCATGCTGCAGACCCCCCTCTCAGAATTCGATCCGGGCTTCACCGGCGTTCCAGGTGCCGGAAGCGGTGAGGTTGTTCAGGGTGGACAGGTCCGCAGTAAAGGCGTTCTGGGTGACAGCGGTGTTGTATTTCAGCTCCAGGGCTTCCACCCGCTGGGTCAGGATCTCCAGGGCCGAGGCCTGGGCAGCGTCCAGGGTGGTGCGGGCCTGGGTCCGGTCCTGGTCGCTCCAGGCGGCGCTGTCCCACAGGGCGGTGAGGGCCAGCTTGACGGCCAGGGGCACCAGGCTGGGGGTCAGGGGGGACCAGGCATTGTCCATGGTGTCCAGCATGGGGGCGTCGGCAGGGGTCAGCCGCAGCTCCCCCTGTTCGGTGAGGGTCAGGCCAAAGCCGGTCCCCACCTTCACCGGGCCTGCCTCCTGGTCGGTGGGCCGGTCGGTGCGGCGGACAAAGCTGGTCAGGTCGGATTCAGGCACCGTCTCGGTGGTGACGGCGCTGGTTTCGCTGTCCACCGTCTGGACCCGCAGCAGGCAGCCTGCCGCAGGCTGGGCAGGCAGGGGCAGGGCCCCCACGTCGGCGGCCCCCAGCTGTACCCTGCCGCCCTGGCCGTTGACGCTGATGACGGTGCCCCCTTCCGGGGCCGCGCCTTCAGCCCGGCGGGCAGCTGCTTCGGCCCGGTCGGCGCTGGCGCTGGCCGCCTCTGCCTTGGCGGCGGCAGTGGTGGCCTGGGCCCCGGCGGTCTGGACTGCCTCGGAGGCCTGGGCGGCGGAAGCGGCGGCCTGCTGGGCGCTCTGGGCGGCCGCCTGGGAGGAGGCCGCTGCCGCCTGGGCCCCTTCCAGCACCTGGGCCACAAACTGCTCGTAGGGGGTGGTCATGGAGGAGTCGTCAAAGCCGTCGGTGGCAATGATCTCACAGGTGTCGTAGGTGCCGGGGTGGGTGTAGGCGGTGTAGCCTGCGCCGTCGGTGGCGGTGAGCATCCAGCGGCCCAGCCGGGCTGCGGTCAGCCGCCGGTCCACCGCCACGCAGCCTTCCCCGTCCAGCAGCAGGGGGGTGGGCAGGGTGCCGTTCTCCTGCTCGATGTGGAGGGAGACGGTCTTGCCGGCCCACTCCTCGGGCAGGGTGAAAGACAGGGTGTCCACCCCTTCGGCGTACTGGCTGCCCAGGTGCAGCCGCTCGGGATGGGGGATGAAATCGGTACAGCCCGAGGTCTGCTGGGCCGTGATCTCAATGTGCATCATAATGGGTCAGTTCCTTCCTTTCCCGGGGCGCGGCGGGCGTGCCCCGCTTAAGTGATTTTGGCGCGGGTTGAAGGCCCGCCGGACTGACCCTATTGTACCGGCCCCGGCAGCCGCCGGACAGGGTGTCCTTCCGGCAGAAAAAAGAAGCGGGAAAAAGTGAAATTTTTCTTTCCCCCTGAACCCCTGAAACGGAAAAAATTGCATCCGAATCGAAAAATAAATGTTAAATTTCTGTTACAGTATCCCGGGGGCATTTCGATCGAAAATCGGAGGATGCCGACGGAAAAAGAAAGCTTCTCAAAAAAAGATTGTACATTTTGCACGAAAAAGAACGATAAAAATATAACGATTTCCAACCCCCGGATTTGACAAATCGGGGATGGTCTGTTAAGATAGGGCAGTTGTTGCGATGTGTCCAACACACGATACAACGATTAAAACCAACCTGTAAGGAAGTTAAACGCCGTCCTTTTGGCGGCGGCGCCCGGCGGCGGTCCGGGTGATCAAACCGGCCAAACAGCGGGCGGAGGAAGCAGCCCGCAAACAAAGCCAAACTGTAAAAAGAGAGGAGTTGTTTCGTATCACTTCCGAATGTAACCACGAAAAGAAACCGATGGCGCGCCAGCGCCTGTTGGCCATGGGCATCCTGAGCCTGGGCCTTGCACTGACCCTGATCCTGACCACCGTCAGCATCCGGGTGACTTATGTGACCGATTCCAACGGGGCCAGCCAGCTGCTGCTGACCAGCGAGAGCGACCCCACCCGTCTGATGAACCTTTCCGGCATCCAGGCCGCCGAGGGCGACCGGGTGTACTATACCGCCTTTGGCGGCAGCCTGGCCACCCTGAACATTGAGCGCGCTTTCACCGTGACGGTGGAGGCCGACGGCCAGGAGATCCCTGTCAAGATGGTCTACGGCACGGTGGCCGACGCCCTGGAAAAGGCGGGCATCACCCTGGGGCCCGACGACTATACCGTCCCCGAGCAGGACAGCCTGGTGGGGATCGGCAGCAAAATTGAGGTCCACCGGGTCCACTATGAGGAGACGGTGGAATATCAGACCATTCCTTACGACACCGAGTACGTCTACACCAGCCTGTACTTCCGCGACACCGACCGTGTCACCACCCTGCAGGCCGGCTCCAACGGCCAGTGCGCCGTCACCACCCGCCACCGCTGGGTGGACGGCGAGCTGGAAAACAGCATCGTCACCGATGTGACCACCACCGTGGAGCCCACCGACGCACTGCTGAAAACATACGGCGCCGGCGCCCCGGTCTCTCCCCTGACCGGCCCCGACGGCACCACCAACCCGCCTTCCAGCTACACCAAGGTGCTGACCGGCAAGGCCACCGGCTATTATTCCCGCAGCGGCAGGGGCGCTTCCGGCCTGGGCCTGGGCTACGGCACGGTGGCGGTTGACCCTGATATTATTCCCTACGGCACCCTGCTTTATATCACCTCCACCGACGGCCGCTTTGTCTACGGCTATGCGGTGGCCACCGATACCGGCATCGCCCTCCAGGACGGCCATGTCCTGGTGGACCTGTTCTACGAGACCTATGCGGAATCGGTCCTCAACGGCGCCATCAATGTCAACGTGTATGTGGTTGGCTGAGGCTGCCTGCAAGTAAATAAGCTCCCAAGCCCCCATTCCTCTTTTGTGCGCAGAGGAATGGGGGCTTTTTTTCACGTTGGGGGAAAAGCTATGTCAGGTTTGCATAGAAAAAATGTCAAAATTTGTGCTTGTTGTCTATTTCCGGAATTTTCAGAGAAAAGATTATAGCGTATTTTATGAAAAAGGCCTTGAAAAATCCCCTAGAATTATTTAATATAGTAATGTAGATACAACCGGGGCCATGGCCGCGCAGCGGCTGGCCCCAAACCATTTGCAGAAATTGCGGGCTGGCGTCCGTCTGCGCCAGGGAGGAGCTGCACATATATGAAACAGACCGATGAAATGAAACAGAATGCGGAACAGATGCCCCAGGCAGCAGCAAAACCGGCGGCAGAAAAACCGCCCGTGCTGAAAAACCTGAACCCTGAGGACGATCTGCCGGTTTATCTGTACAAGCAGGGCAACAACTATGAGGCCCAGCGCTTTTTCGGTTCCCACCTGACCGAGCAGGGGGGCGAAAAAGGCGTCATGTTCCGGGTGTGGGCGCCCCATGCCACCGCTGTCAGCGTGGTGGGCGACTTCAACAGCTGGAAGCCGGGCAGCCACCCCATGAAGAAGAGCGACGGCGCCTCCATCTGGGAGCTGTTCATCCCGGGGATGAAGGAGTTCGACATCTACAAATACTGCGTCACCACCCGGGCCGGGGATCTGGTGTTCAAGGCTGACCCCTACGCCCTCCACGCCGAGACCCGCCCCTCCAACGGCAGCAAGGTCTATGATCTGAGCGGCTTTGGCTGGAGCGACAGCGAGTGGATGGATGCCCAGAAGGCCAAAGATCAAATCAACGGCCCCATGAACATCTACGAGATGCACGCCGGCAGCTGGAAGATGAAGCAGGACCCGGAGGACAAAGATAAGTACATCCCCTACAACTACTCCGAGCTGGCCGACCTGCTGATCCCCTACATCACCGAGATGGGCTACACCCATGTGGAGCTGCTGCCCATCATGGAGTACCCCTACGACGGCAGCTGGGGCTACCAGGTGAGCGGCTACTTCGCGCCCACCAGCCGCTACGGCACACCCAAGGACCTGATGGCCTTTGTGGACAAGATGCACCGGGCCGGCATCGGCGTGATTATGGACTGGGTGCCCGCCCACTTCCCCAAAGACCAGTTTGGCCTGTACATGTTTGACGGCGAGCCCTGCTATGAGGACCCCAACCCCCGCCGCGGCGAGCACAAAGAGTGGGGCACCATGGTCTTCAACTTCGGCATGAAGGAAGTCCAGAGCTTCCTGATCTCCAGCGCCCTGTACTGGCTGGAGCAGTACCACATCGACGGCCTGCGGGTGGACGCTGTGGCCTCCATGCTGTACCTGGACTACAACCGCCGGGACGGCGAGTGGGAGCAGAACGTCAACGGCGGCAAGGAAAACCTGGAAGCCATCGACTTCCTGCGCAAGCTGAACACCGCCATCCTCACCCGCCACCCCGAAAAGTACATGATCGCAGAGGAGTCCACCGCCTGGCCCAACGTCACCAAGCCGGCCAAGGACGGCGGCCTGGGCTTCAACTTCAAGTGGAACATGGGCTGGATGAACGACATGCTCAGCTACATGAAGACCGACCCCCTGTTCCGCTCCTACAACCACAACAAAGTCACTTTCAGCTTCTTCTACGCCTTCAGCGAGAACTTTGTGCTGCCCATCAGCCACGACGAGGTGGTCCACGGCAAGTGCAGCCTGATCAACAAGATGCCGGGCGAGTACGACGACAAGTTCGCCAACCTGCGCACCTTCTTCGGCTACATGATGGCCCACCCCGGCAAGAAGCTGCTGTTCATGGGCCAGGAGTTCGGCCAGTTCAACGAGTGGTATGAGGCAAAGCCCCTGGACTGGATGCTGCTGGACTACGACAAGCACAAGGAGCTTCAGAATTACGTCAAGACCCTCAACCAGTTCTACAAGGACCACCCCGCCTTCTGGCAGGTGGACTACAGCTGGGAGGGGTTCCAGTGGATTGTCCCGGACGACTATCAGCAGAGCATCGTGGCGTTCCTGCGGAAGGACGCGGCGGGCAAGCAGGTTTTGATCGTCTGCAACTTCACCCCCATCCTGCGGGAGGGCTACACCATGGGCGCGCCGGTGTCCGGCAGCTACAAGGAGATCCTCAACAGCGATGATGCGGCCTTCGGCGGCTCGGGCAAGTACCACAACAAGAACATCCGCTCCAAGAAGGTCCCCAAGCACGGCTTTGATCAGAGCATCACCCTGACCCTGCCGCCTCTGAGCGCCCTCTACTTTGAGGTGCCCGAGAAGAAGGAGACCAAGGCCCGAACCACCAAGTCCGCGGCCGGCAAGACCACCGCCAAGAAGACCACCACCAAAAAGACCGAGGCCGCCGGCGAGAAAAAGACCACCGCCCGGCGCACCACCAAGTCCAAGGTGGAAAAGGGCGCCCCCGCCAAGGAAACCAAGGCGGAGAAAGAGGCCAAAGCCGAGAAAAAGACCACCCGGCGCAAGACCAAGGCGGAAAAAGCCGCTGAAGAATAAGGCGGCGCCGCAACCGACAGGCCCAAGGGCCTGATGGGGTTGTTACTGTATGTTGATTTTCGCCCCTGACCGACAGGGGCGCAAAGCAAAAGGGGAGAATAAAGTTATGGCAAAAGAAATCGTGGCAATGATCCTTGCCGGCGGACGTGGCTCGCGTTTGTACGCGCTGACACAGAAAACGGCAAAACCGGCGGTGTCCTTCGGCGGCAAATACCGCATTGTGGACTTCCCGCTGTCCAACTGCGTCAATTCCCGTATTGATACGGTGGGTATCGCAACCCAGTACCAGCCCCAGAAGCTGAACGAGTACATCGGCAACGGCCAGCCCTGGGACCTGGACCGCCTGTACGGCGGCGTCCACACCCTGCCCCCCTATGAGCAGGCCAAGGGCACCGACTGGTACAAGGGCACCGCAAACGCCATCTACCAGAACATCAGCTTCATCGAGAACTACGACCCCAAGTACGTCATCATCCTGTCCGGCGACCAGATCTGCAAGCAGGATTATGCCGACTTCCTCCGGTTCCACAAGGAGAAGGGCGCTGACTTCTCGGTGGCCGTCATGGAAGTGGACTGGAAAGAGGCTTCCCGCTTTGGCCTGATGGTGGCCGACGAGAACGACCGCATCACCGAGTTCCAGGAGAAGCCCCCGGTACCCAAGTCCAACCTGGCCTCCATGGGCATCTACATTTTCAACTGGGATATCCTGAAGAAGTATCTGGAAGAGGACGAAGCTGACCCCAACTCCAAGAACGACTTCGGCATGAACATCATCCCCGCCCTGCTGCGGGATAGCCGCAAGATGTACGCCTACCACTTCAAGGGCTACTGGCGTGACGTGGGCACCATCGACAGCCTGTGGGAAGCCAACATGGAGGTCCTGGACCCCGAGAATTCCGGCATTGATATCTTCGACGAAGAGTGGAAGATCTACAGCCGCAACCCGGTGCTGCCCGCCCAGAAGATCGGCTCCCGCGCTGTGGTGGAGGACTCTCTGGTGACCGAGGGCTGCCGCATCTACGGCAACGTCAAGCACTCGGTGCTGTCGGCCGGTGTCGTGGTGGAAGACGGCGCCACCGTTGAGGACGCAGTCCTGATGGACGGCGTTGTGGTCAAGGCCGGTGCAGTGGTCAAGCGCTGCATCCTGGCCGAGGATGTCGTGGTGGGCGCAGGCGCCAAGGTTGGCGGCGATGGCCCCATCGCACATGTGGGCACCGGCCTCACCGTCGGCGCAGGCGCTGTGGTCAAAGAGGGCGCCAAAGTATTTGAATCGGTCAAGGAGGGCGAGGAAGTATGCTGAGCCAGAACAACAATGCGTTGGGCATTATTTTTCCCAACAGCTATGATAACACCGTACCCGAGCTGGTGACGGAGCGCACCATGGCGTCCATCCCCTTCGCGGGACGGTACCGCATGGTGGACTTCATGCTCTCCAGTATGTCCAACTGCGGCATCACCAATGTTTCCATCGTGGTGCGCAAGAATTACCACTCCCTGATGGACCATCTGGGCACCGGCCGCGAGTGGGATATGGCCCGCCGTCACGGCGGCCTGAACATCGTGCCTCCCTTCGCTGAGAAGGGCGTGCGGATCTACTCCGGCCGCGTCGAGGCTCTGGCCTCCATCCTGGGCTTCCTGGAGAACCAGAAGGAGCGCTATGTGGTCATGTGCGACGCCAACATCGCCGTCAACTTCGACTTCAATGCTCTGCTGGAGGCCCACCAGGCCAGCGGCGCCGACATCACCGTGGCCTACCAGAAGACCGAGATCCCCGAGGGCCGCAAGGATGACAACTACACCCTGACCATCGACGGCGACGGCCGGGTCACCGAGCTGCTGCTGAACGATTACCGCCCCGGCATCCAGAACCTGGACCTGAACATCTACGTCCTGGAGCGCGAGACCCTGATCCGTCTGGTGAAGGACGCCACCGCCCGCGGCCTGATCTACTTCGAGCGGGATATCCTAGCCCACAACGTCAACATCCTGAACGTCCAGGCCATGGAGTACACCGGCTATGTGGCCCATGTCTGCGACATGAAGAGCTACTTCGACGAGAACATGAAGCTGCTGGATGAGAAGAATCTGGACGCCCTGTTCCCCAAGAACAGCCCGGTCTACACCAAGATCCGCGACGACAACCCCACCCGCTATGTGGCGGGCTCCAAGGTTTCCAACTCCCTGCTGGCCGATGGCTGCACCATCGAGGGCACCGTGGAAAACTGCGTGCTGTTCCGCGGCGTCAAGGTCAAGAAGGGTGCTGTGGTCCGCAACTGTGTCCTGATGCAGGATACCGTGGTGGAAAAAGACGTGGAGATGGACTACGTGGTCACCGACAAGAACGTCAAGATCACTGCCGGCAAGAAGCTTTCCGGCACCAGCAGTTTCCCGGTTTACGTTCAGAAGAACCACATGGTCTGAGCGTCTGACCCATCAAACAACGAGGAGGTATTTGCGCATATGAGGATTCTTTACGCTGCATCGGAGGCCACGCCTTTTGCCAAATCCGGCGGTCTGGCTGACGTGGCAGGTTCTCTGCCCAAGGCCCTTGTCCAGGATGGTGTGGACGCCCGCGTGATCATGCCGCTGTACGGCGATCTGGGCTTCCGGGATCACCTGGAGTATGTGACCAACTATTCGGTGCCGGTGGGCTGGCGCAGCCAGTACTGCGGCCTGTTCAAGGCCGAGTGGGACGGCGTGACCTACTACTTCCTGGACAACGAGTATTACTTCAAGCGCCGCGGCCTGTACGGCTTCTACGATGACGGCGAGCGGTTCGCCTTCTTCTCCCGCGCGGTGCTGGAGACCCTGTTCTATCTGGACTTCACCCCCGACATCATCAACTGCAACGACTGGCAGACGGCCCTGGTCCCGGTCTACCTGAACCTGTACTACCGTCACCTGGACAAGTTCAACCGGATCAAGACCATCTTCACCATCCACAACATCGCCTACCAGGGCAAGTATGGCCTGGATATCCTGGAAGATACCTGCGGCATCGGCCGGCGCGACCAGCACATCGTCGAGTACGACGGCTGTGCCAACTTCATGAAGGGCGCCTTCGAGACCGCCGACAAGATCACCACCGTCAGCCCCACCTACGCCCAGGAGATCCTGGACCCCTGGTTCAGCTACGGCCTGGACGCCCTGCTGCGTGAAAAGCAGTACAAGCTGTGCGGCATCCTGAACGGCATCGACATGGACGCCAACAATCCGGCCACCGATCCCTCCATCCCCTACAACTACGACACCTCCAACTTCCGGGAGGGCAAGGCGGCCTGCAAGTCCGCCCTGCAGGATCAGTTCGGCCTCCACAAGGACGGCAGCCCCGTCTTCTCGATGGTCAGCCGCCTGGTGGGCATGAAGGGCTTCGACCTGGTCCAGAGCATCGCCGACGGCCTGGTGGACCTGGGCATCGAGCTGGTGGTTCTGGGCACCGGCGAGAGCCAGTATGAGAGCTTCTTCTCGGATCTGGCCGCACGCCATCCCGGCCGTGTGGGCGTCTACATCGGCTTCAACAACGCGCTGGCCCAGCAGATCTATGCCGGCTCGGACAGCTTCATCATGCCGTCCAAGAGCGAGCCCTGCGGCCTGTCCCAGATGGTGGCCTGCCGCTACGGCACCCCGCCCATCGTCCGTGAGACCGGCGGCCTGCGGGATTCCATCCACGACTCCAGCCTGGGCCAGGGCAACGGCTTCACCTTTGCCGGTTACAGCGCCCACGAGCTGTACGACGCATGCTGCCGCGCCAACGCCGCCTACTACAACAAGGAAAACTGGGAGAACCTGGTGGAGTACGCCATGAACTGCGACTTCGGCTGGGGCGTCTCTGCCAAGAGCTACGAGGGCCTCTACAACGAGACCGCCAACCTCTGGTAATCCCGGGAATGTCTGTCTGACGCAATAAAAGAAGACCGCCCGTCGTTCTCTATATGGGAACGGCGGGCGGTTTTGTTATTTGCGGCGAAGGGCTACGGCGTACAGGTCCTGGGCTTGGTGGCAGGCCTCCACCAGGGCTTTTGGCTGGGGACAGACCCCGTGGTTGTGCCAGGGGTCGTTGAACCAGTAGTTGTCCTCGTCGTACCCCACCAGCAGCAGGCAGTGCTCGTTCAGCTTCCAGTCGAACCAGCGGCCGTTGGGCAGACGCCAGCGGTCCACCCCCGGCACCGGCTGGAAGTCCAGCGTGGCCCAGAACACCACCGGCAGCCCGGCGTCGATGTACTTTTCGCACAGCTGGGCGGCTGTGAGGCCGGTTTCGTCCACCACCTCCCAGGTGTCGGCGGCACCGGCAGCCTCCAGAGCGCTCTGGAGGGCCTGGCAGATGCAGGGGGCGTAGCAGCCGTAGCCGGTGTGGTCGTGGGGGTCGCCGGGGTA
This sequence comes from uncultured Faecalibacterium sp., assembly GCA_944386015.1. Taxonomy (GTDB): domain Bacteria; phylum Bacillota; class Clostridia; order Oscillospirales; family Ruminococcaceae; genus Faecalibacterium. The sequence goes on along the minus strand of CALWZK010000004.1, from coordinate 29,852 downwards.
GACGTAGTGGGGGTCGGGGCCCCACAGCTCCCCGTCCTGTTCCCAGAAGGGGATATGGGGCAGATCCCGCTGGATGAAGGTGTCAGGGTCCACCTGGATCCCCACCGCTCCCAGGGCCATGACGGCGCTGATGCTTTCGCAGCCGTTGACCCACCGGTCGGTCTGGTCGATGTAGGGTGCAAGAATGATCTTTTTCATGCAAATTCCTCCTGTGGCCTGGTATAGACTGTCAAAACGCAGCGTTTTGTGGTATGATTAAAAGAAGAACAAACAGCGGCCTTTCCCCCGCAGGGGCGGGCGCTGGGATCAGTATACTACAAAGCGGTCTGCTGCGCCAGACCATGGGGAGGAACACTATGAATAGTCTCATCATCGGAATCGCGGGCGGCTCAGGCAGCGGCAAAACCACCCTGGCCCTCCGGCTGAAAGCCCGGTTCGGGGAAGAGGAAGTCCGTCTGATCCCCCATGACAGCTACTACAAGCGCCATGATGAGCTGCCCTATGAAAAGCGGTGCCTGCTGAACTACGACCACCCCGACGCCTTTGACAATGACCTTCTGGTCCACCACCTGAAGGAGCTGAAGGCGGGCCGCGCCATCGACTGCCCGGTCTACGACTACTCGATCCACAACCGGTCCGACCAGGTGCAGCACATTGAGCCGGCGCCGGTGCTGATTGTGGAGGGGATCCTCCCCTTCACCGAGCCGGAGCTGCTGGCCCTCTTTGACTACAAGATCTTTGTGGACACCGACGCCGACGAACGGATTCTGCGCCGGATTCTGCGGGACGTCAAGGAGCGGGGCCGGTCTCTGGACAGCGTCATCACCCAGTACCGCACCACCGTCAAACCCATGCACGAGGCTTTTGTGGAGCCCAGCAAGCGCAACGCGGACATCATCGTCCCCAACGGCGGGGAGAACGGCCCCGCCCTGGAAATGCTGGTGCACCACATTCGGAGCCTGATCCAGCAAGCCCAGACCCTGTAAGGGCCGGGCAGCCGGGGCCCGGTCCTGCCAGCCGCAGGCCCCGGACAAAAACAATATCAAAAGCCTGCCCCACCGGCAGGCGGCAAGGAGTCATCTATGAACCGTAACAAACAGATTCAGCGCGCAGCCCTGATGGTTGTGATCCTCACCGCATGCTGCGTCATGCCCGCCATGGCTGCCGGCATCACCGTGGACCTGCCCAACATCATGCTGCGTCCCATGTCTGTGTGGGAGCTGCTGATCCGCTGCTTCCACGCCCTGTTCGGCGTCGCGATGTACTAATCGGATGAACTGAAAAATACCCCATCTGGCCGCGGGAACACCGCAGGGCAGATGGGGTATTTTTTGATGGAAAAAGGTCAGGAAGCTGCCTGCAAAGAGTCGTGAGGGACGGATGCCGAAGGCCTGACGGAGGGGCTTCGGGGGACAAGGACCCTTTTGCGGCGGCGCAGGGCGGCCTGACGTTCCGCCCGCTGCTCCATGGCCCAGAACCAGCGCATCAGATACACCGCGCCGAGGGTGCAGACGGCGGCCGATGCCAGCCCGATGGTACCCTCTGCAAAAGCGCCCAGGGCCATCAGCAGGCCCAGGGCTGCTGCCAGAATCCAGCATTTCCAAAACAGGCACTTCATATTGCAACGTCCTCCTCAGCACGGTTTTACAACTGAATAGACAACTGAAAGTTGTTCTTGTGCCTCTATGATAAACCAAACGCTGGTCATTGTCAAGACAAAATACAACTTTTTTTCCTGTTTTTTGAAAGCGGTCCTTTACAGGGACACTTTTTGGTTGTATAATAAAACCATAGAATAACCGGCAGTATGCCGGTGAGCAAAGGGGCGTTACGCATGTCATTTTCCGAGCTGCTGAAGCAGTGCCGCAAAAAGCAGAAGATCAGCCAGGCCGAGCTGGCCGCCCGGCTGGGGGTGACCCAGCAGGCGGTGGGCAAGTGGGAGAGCGGCAAATCCTCCCCCGACCCCTCCACCGTGGCCCGCATCGCCGGGATCCTGGGCACCACAGCCGACTATCTGCTGGGGCTGTACCAGCCCGCCGCCGACCTCACCGAGACCGAGAGCCGCTTTTTCGGGGGCTACGCCGAGAGCCTCATCCCGGTGATCGGCACCGTCAAGGCCGGCTATGGGGCCCTGGCCTTTGAGGAGGACTACGGCAAGGAATACGCCCGGGTGAAAGACCCGGCCAACTACTTTTATCTGGTGGTCCGGGGGGACAGCATGGAGCCCCGGATTCAGGACGGTGACCTGGCCCTGGTCCACCGCCAGGACACCCTGGAAAGCGGGGACCTGGGGGTCATCATCTACGGCGACGAGGGCGAAGGCACCCTCAAGCGCTACATCCAGCGGGGCAACAGCGTGGTGCTGCAGCCCTTCAACCCCAATTACAGCGAGCTGGTCATCAAGGGCGAGGACCTGAACCGGCTCCATATTGCAGGCCGGGTGGTGGAAACCAAGACCAAGTGGTGACCCCCGGCCCCAGGGAGTGTGCGTCATGGAACAGTCGGTGATGGAAAAACTGACCATTTTGGCCGACAGCGCCAAATACGATGTGGCCTGCACCTCCAGCGGCTCGGGCCGCCGGAGCAGGGCCGGGGGGCTGGGCAGCTGCTATGCCCCCGGCTGCTGCCATGCCTTCACCGCCGACGGCCGGTGCGTCAGCCTGCTGAAGGTGCTGATGACCAACTGCTGTTCCTTTGACTGTGCCTATTGCGTCAACCGCCGCAGCAACGACCTGCCCCGGGCCACCTTTACCCCCCGGGAGCTGGCCGATTTGACCATCGCCTTTTACCGCCGCAACTACATCGAGGGTCTGTTCCTGTCCAGCGCCGTGCTGGGCACAGCCGACTACACCACCGAGCGGATGATCGAGGTGCTGCGGCTGCTGCGGGAGGAATACGGCTTCCACGGCTACATCCACGCCAAGGCCATCCCCGGCACCAGCCCCGCCCTGATCCAGCGGCTGGGCTGCCTGGCCGACCGCCTCAGCGTCAACATTGAGCTGCCCAGCGAGAGCAGCCTCCACCTGCTGGCCCCCGACAAGGGCCGCAGGGAAATCCTCCGCCCCATGGGCCAGATTGCCGCCGCGGCTGCCGCCAGCCGGGAGGAGCTGACCCTTTACCGCCATGCGCCCGCCTTCGCCCCGGCGGGCCAGAGCACCCAGATGATTGTGGGAGCCACCCCCGAGACTGACTACCAGATCCTCCGGCTCACCGAGGGGCTGTACCACAAGTACAGCCTCAAGCGGGTCTTTTACTCGGCCTACATCCCGGTGGCAGAGGACAGCCGCCTGCCCGCCCTGGACACCAAGCCGCCCCTGGTGCGGGAGCACCGGCTGTACCAGGCCGACTGGCTGCTGCGGTTTTACCAGTTCCGGGCGGAGGAAATCCTGGATCAGTCCAGCCCCTATTTCAGCCCCTACCTGGACCCCAAGTGCGGCTGGGCGGTGCGCCATCTGGAACTGTTCCCGGTGGACGTCAACCGGGCCCCCTATGAGATGCTGCTGCGGGTGCCGGGGATCGGGGTCAAGAGCGCCCAGCGGATCCGCACCGCCCGGCGCCAGGGCACCCTGGGCCTGGAGGAGCTCAAGCGGATGGGGGTGGTCCTCAAGCGGGCCCAGTACTTCATCACCTGCCGGGGGTTCACCGGGGCCAGCGGCGGCCGGGGCAGCGCCCGGCGCCAGCAGATTGCCCGTGCCCTCATCGACCCCGGGGTGTTCAATGCGGGCTGTGAACAGCTGAGCCTGTTCAGCGCCCCCGCAGTCCAGCAGCTGGCCGCCCAGGGCACCCCGCCCCGGCTGGCAGGCCGGCTGGTCCAGGAGGAGGCGGTCCAATGTCTGGCCAACACCCTTTGAGAGAAGCCGACCTGATCTACTGTTACGACGGCAGTCTGGCCGGCTTTTTCAGCTGTGTCTTTGAGAGCTTTGCCCGGCGGGAGCTGCCCTTTGCCATCTGGCCCCCGGAGGAGGAACAGCCCTCCCTCTGCCCGGTGCAGGAAATCCCCACCGACCCCGGCCGGGCGGGGCGGGTCCGGCGGGGCATCCGGGAAAAGCTGGGCCCCGCCGCCGCCAAAACGGCGGCCATCGGCTTTCTGTCGGGGCAGCCGGACAAGGAGCTGGCCCTGCTGCGGTACCTCCACCTGGGCTTTGGGGAAGGCCCCGGGGCCCTGAAACAGCTGGGCCGCCCCGAAGTGGCCGAAGCCCTGGGGCTGGTGCGCAGCGTGGAGTGGGAAGCGGAAAAATACCGGGGCTTTGTCCGGTTTGAAGAGAGCGGGGGGATGCTTGGCGCGGTGATCCACCCCAAAAACCACGTCCTTCCCCTGCTGCGGCCCTTTTTCTGCGCCCGGCTGGGCGGGGAAGATTTTCTGATTTACGACGCCGCCCACAAAGAAGTCCTGCTGCACCAGGCAGGGAAAACCCGGCTGGAACAGGTGACGGCGCCCCTTTCCCTGCCTGAGCCCGACGCTGCCGAATCGGAATACCAGCAGCTGTGGAAGCAGTTTTATGAGACCCTGGCCATTGCCGGCCGCCGGAATGACCGCTGCCGGATGACCCACTGCCCCAAGCGGTTTTGGGCCGACCTCACCGAGCTGCGGGACCAGGTTTGATCTGGCAGCCGGGGCCGGTGTATGGTATACTGAACCCACCAACACAAGGAGGTCGGGCGAGATGAAAGAAATCCTGATACTGGGCGGGGGCGCCTCGGGGCTGGCAGCCGCCATCGGCGCGGCCCAGATCGGCGGCAAAGGGGTCCGTGTCACCCTGGTGGACCAGAACCCCGCCCCCGGCAAAAAGCTGCTGGCCACCGGCAACGGCCGCTGCAACCTGGACAACGCCGCCAGCAGCGACCCCGGCCGGTATTTTACCGCATCCCCCGGGGCCCTGGCGGCCCTGCTGGGGGGGATCGACCAGGCCGACGTGCCGGGCTGGTGGGAAAAGCTGGGTCTGGTGACCCGCACCGATGAGGAGGGCCGGCTCTACCCCTACTCCAACCAGGCCGCCGACCTCACGGGTCTGCTGCTGCGGTGGGTACAGGCCCTGGGCATCCAGTGCCGCACCGGCTGCCGGATCCTGGAGCTGGGCCAGAAGGGCCGCCGCTACGCCGTCCAGGTGGAGCAGAATGGGGCCAAACAGCTGCTCACCGCCGACCGGGTGGTCTGCGCCCTGGGGGGCAGCGCCGGGCCCCAGTTTGGCACCGGGGGCTTTGGCCCTGCCCTGGCCCGGCGGTGCGGGGGCAAATGTGAGCCCCTCTATCCCTGCCTCACTCCCATCCGCTGCGGGGACCCCGCCCTGCTCCAAAAGCTGTCGGGGCTCCGGGTCCGGGGCACCGTCACCCTCCTGGACGGGGACAAGCCCCTGGCCCGGGAGAGCGGGGAAATCCAGTTTGCCAACTATGGCCTGTCGGGCATCTGCGTGATGCAGCTGTCGGGGCTGCTGGCCCCGGGCCGGGGCCCTGCAAAGCCCGCCCTGGCCCTGGACCTCTTCCCCGGCCGGGAGGCGCCTGCCCTGGCAGACCTGTTTGCACGCCGGGCCGCCGGCCTGCCCGACCCCGGGGCCTTCTGGCAGGGGCTGCTGGACCAGCGGCTGGGGGACGCCCTCTGGGCCGCCGCCGGCCTGGGAAAGGCGGCGCCCACCGGCCCCGACGGCTGGCGGGCCCTGGCCGCCCTGTGCAAGGGCTGGCGGTTTGAAAACCCGACCCTCTGCGGCTGGAAACAGGCCCAGACCACCGGGGGCGGCCTGTCCCTGGAGGAACTGGAGCCGGATTTCCAGCTGAAAGGCTGCCGGGGGCTCTATTTCGTGGGGGAAACCCTGGACTGCGCCGGCAGCTGCGGCGGCTTCAACCTTCACTGGGCCTTTGGCTCGGGGCTGACGGCGGGCCGCTCGGCAGCCAAAAACTGAACAGACAAAGAAAACCCGGCAGACAGCGGCTTGCACCGCCCGTCTGCCGGGCTTTTTTCGTGATATGCAGGCGCGGGGATCAGTCTTCCTCGTCTGCTTCTTCTTCCTCTTCGTCCTCGTCGGCCATGGGCTTCTTGTAGAAGATCTTGCACAGCGCCGTGCTGATGACATACAGCAGGCACATGGGCAGAGCCACCATGGTCTGGGAGACGATATCGGGCGGGGTAATGACGGCCGCCACAAAGAAGATCAGGACGATCATGACGCCGCGGGCCTTGTTCATCAGCTGGGGGCTGACAATGCCCATCCGGGCCAGGATGATGACCACCAGCGGCATTTCAAACACTGCACCGAAGATCAAAAAGATGGTGATGCAGAAACTGATGTAGCTGGCGATACTGGTGGTCTGTACGATGTAATCTGCGCCCGCCAGGGTGCCCATAAAGTTGAGCATGAAGGGCAGCGAGACAAAGTAGGCGAAAAGCACGCCCACTACAAACAGGCCCAGGCCCAGCACCAGCACCAGGCCGAAGAAAAAGCTCTCGCTCTTTTTCAGGCCGGGCTTGGCAAAGGCATATACATGATAGGCGATGAAGGGGATGGTGACCACCAGCGCGGCCAGCAGGGCCACCCGGAAATACTGGATCAGTTTTTCCTGGGGGTCGATGGAGATGAAGTTGTACACCCCATCCGCCATGGCTGTCAGAAAGTCGATCAGCTGGTCGGCAATGGCCAGGAAACCGACGGCTGCCACGATGTAGATGACCGCACAGATCACGATGCGATTGCGCAGCTCCCTCAGATGGCCGCCCAGCGTCATGCTGCCGTCGTCGCCCATCACCTCAGCGCCTTTTCTGTGCTTTATTTTCGTGGCCACAATTACTCCTCGTCGTTCTTGGTGTCGGTCTTGGTCTCAGACTTCTTGGTGGTGTCCTCGTCGTCATCGATGCCTTCCTTGAAGCCCTTCATGGTCTGGCCAAACATCTTGCCCAGTTTGGGGAGGTTCCGGGGTCCAAAAATAACCAGGACGACGATGAGAATCATTACGATTTCAGTGGTGCCGATACGCATAATCTGTTCTCCTTTTTACTTTCCGGGCACACAGCCCGTCACACTAGTCTACACAGCCGCGTTCTGCGGCTTGCTGCAAAGTTGTTGGACAAAGCTCAAACCGAAGCGCCGGTCTTGTCGGTTTCGGCCGAAGCCTCGGAAGCTGCGGCGGGCTCAGCGGGAGCCTCGGCAGCAGGGGCAGCCTCAGCGGCGGGTGCGGCTTCAGCAGCGGGAGCAGCCTCGGCGGCGGCCTCAGCAGTCTGGGCGGCAGGTGCAACCTCGGGGGCGGCGGGGGTATCCTCGCCCAGCTCCTCCAGCTCCTCCACCGGTTCCTCGGCGGCAGCGGCCTCAGCCTCGGCCTTGCTGGTCTTGCCGATGCCAGTAAAGCTCTTGGTCACGTCCTTGACGCTGTTGTCCAGATCCTTCTTGATATCCGTCAGGGGGGAGATAGCCTCCTTCAGGGGCTGCTGGATCTCGTTCAGCGGCTCAACGATGTTCTCCTGAATATCTTTGGATGCGGTGCTGGTGTATTTGCGCACATCGCGGAGCATCTTGCCCAGCTTGCGTGCGTATTCAGGCAGCTGGTTGGGGCCGATGAACACGAACGCCACGATCACGACGAGGACCAGCTCGGTAAATCCGATCTTCATGTTTACACGATTCCTTTCCGTCTCCTGGCCGGCCGGACACCGGCTGCTTTGACTGCATTGTTGCGTCCTGCCCGGGCCGGTCCCGGCAGCTCCCGGTGCCGGCCAAATAGCGGACACAGCAAGTATAGCATAATCCGCGGGTCTTGACCAGATGTTTTTTGGCGGTTGAAAGGTAAAATTTATGCATATACCGGCCCAAAAGTCTGGTTTTGACCGGTTCCGGCGCACCGGCAGGAGGCTCGCTCTTCTTATATCAGAAAAATAGAGACGGATTATGAGTCGACTATGAATTTTTTGTGAATCCTGCAAAAAACTGCGTATGAGGGCCGGAAAGGCAGAAAAAAGCAAAAAACAGCCAGCCGGCCTGTTTTCTGCAGCGGGTATAAGAATGACTCTTTATACAAGAAGTTTATGCACCCGGGGGGAACGAAACAAGCCCCCGCCCCCGGGCCGGGGCAGAGGCTTGTGCAACAGCAGGTCAGGATGGGGCGGTCAGTTCAGTTTCAGGTCGCCCTCTTTGATCCAGCCCATCTTCCGCTCGGCTGCGCAGAACAGGACGCTGAGCAGGGCGGGCAGCACAAAGCAGATCAGCACCATGCCGGCCCAGTCAAAGGGGGTGATGGCGGCCTTGGCGCCCGAGGCGATGTCGCTGACCCAGCCGGTGTAGACGCCGATGGGGCCCACCAGGCCGCAGGTGCCCATGCCGGAGGAAACGGCGGCGCCGTTCATCTGGAAGTGGAACAGGCAGGTGGCCAGAGGCCCGGTGATGGCGCTGGCCAGGGTGGGGGCGATCCAGATCCGGGGGTTGCGGACAATGTTGCCCATCTGGAGCATGCTGGTGCCCAGGCCCTGGCTCACCAGGCCGCCCACCCCGTTTTCACGGTAGCTCATCACGGCAAAGCCCACCATCTGGGCGCAGCAGCCCGCCACAGCGGCGCCGCCGGCCAGGCCGGTGAGGCCCAGGGCGGCGCAGATGGCTGCCGAAGAGATGGGCAGGGTCAAAGCTACACCCACAATCACCGACACCAGGATGCCCATCACCAGGGGCGACTGCTCGGTGGCCCACATGATCAGGGTGCCCACCTGGTTGGCGGCCTCGCCAATGGGGGCGGCGATCAGCAGGGCCAGGGCCACGCCGGCAAAGATGGTGACCAGCGGGGTCACCAGGATGTCGATCTTGGTCTCCTTGCTGACAGCCTTGCCCAGCTCGGCGGCCACAATGGCGATCAGCAGGACGGCCAGCGGGCCGCCGGCCCCGCCCAGGGAGTTGGAGGCCCAGCCCACCGTCACCAGGCTGAACAGCACCAGGTTGGGGGCGTGGAGGGCGCAGCCAATGGCGCAGGCCATGGCGGGGCCGCTCATGGAGGAGGCATAGCCGCCGATGGTGGTCAGGGCTTCCACCCCCAGCTGCTGGCCCAGGGTGTTCAGAATGGTGCCGATCAGCAGGCTGGCGAACAGGCCCTGGGCCATGGCGCCCAGAGCCTCAATCAGGTACCGCTGGGGTGTAATGACAATATCTTTCCGTTTTAAGAAATCTTTCACATTTTCCATCTTTTTACCGCCTTTCCGGTCCAGGGGCCCCCAGGGCCCCGCAAATGTTCTGCATCAGGCGGCAAACAGTATACCATACAGGTGTCAAGACAGCAACCCAAAACCCATAAATTAGTCGATCTGCCATAAATTGCCGGAAAATCGTGCAATGATTCTGGCTTCTGAAGCGTTTTAGAACCAGCGCATCCTGGCCAAAGCACCCCGGGCCGGCAGCGGAGAGGGCTGCGGCGGCCCCTCCGCGGACCCCATTCAAGATTGACGGCAGAGCGCATTCTGGTGTATACTTAGAGCACATAGTTCGGATGTAATGGAGGCTGAGCGAAACGGAATGAGACGAAAGATTTCGACCTTGTTTTCAAGAAAATCAGGAAGGGGCCGCGATCTGGGCCAGTGTGCTGCGGCGCTGGTTATCGCTCTGACCCTGACTGTCACGGGGGCCGCTGGCTTTGCGGCGTCCCTTTTTGAGCCCCAGGCGCTCCTGGTGGAGCCCACGGCGGCCTATTATGATGAAGAGAGTGCGGCCGGAGAGGCACAGACTGACGATCAGGAGCAGGCGGCTGCCCCGGCCGTGACACAGCCCCAGGAGGCCCCTGCGGAGGCCTCTGAGGAGCTGTCCCTGGAAGCAGAAGCCCAGGCGGCCGAGCCCGCCCAGGCCGAGGCCCAGACGGTTCAGGAGCCGGTGAACGATCAGGCTGAGGCGGCTCAGCCCGCTGAGGAGGCAGCCCAGACCACTGAGGAGACCCAGCAGGCCGCTGCCCCCTCCAGCGAGGAGAACAGCCTGGCTGTGTCGGGCCAGGCCCTGACCTATGCCGCCGAGAACGGCCCTGTCTGGCAGGAGATGACCGACGCCCTGGCCCAGGAGGACCCTCTGGAGGCCCGCTACGAGACCACCACCATCACCCCCGATGAGAACGGCCAGATCACCCTGACCCCTGAGCAGTTCAGTCTGGCTCTGGAAAACCAGAGCATCGACTGGGATAAGGAGAACTGCTTCACCTGGTTCTTCAACTGGCTGTTCAACTGGCTGTTCCCCGAGAAGGAGACCCCCTCCTATTCCGGCTGGCGCACCGAGGGTGGCAAGACCTATTATTATGACGCCACCACCCATCAGAAGGTCACCGGCCTGCAGACCATCGACGACAAGATCTACTACTTTGACGCCAACGGCGTCCGCCAGGACAACGTGACCTTCGGCATCGACGTTTCCCGCTACCAGCAGAAGGTGGACTGGAAGAAGGTCAAGGCTGCCGGTGCATCCTTTGTCATCATCCGCATCGGCTACCGCGGCTACGGCAGCGGCACCCTGGTGCTGGATTCCATGTTTGAAAACCATCTGTCCGGCGCCAAGGCGGCGGGCCTGAAGGTGGGCGTCTATATCTTCAGCCAGGCCATCAACGAGGACGAAGCACGGGAGGAAGCTTTTGCCTGCGCCTATGTCCTGAACGGCCGCAAGCTGGATTACCCGGTGTTCTTTGACAGCGAGTACAGCACTTCTTCCCACACCGGCCGGGCCGACAACCTGACCAAGGCCCAGCGCACCGCCTGTGCAGTGGCCTTCTGTGAGGAGCTGAAGAAGTACGGCTATGAGCCGGGCGTCTACGCATCCACCAGCTGGTTCCAGAATCATCTGGACCTGTCGGCCCTGAAGAGCTACCGCATCTGGAATGCCCACTACGGCCTCAGCGCGCCCAGCATGAACTGCGACATCTGGCAGGGCAGCTGCACCGGCACCCTCAGCGGCGTCAGCAGCAGCGGCGTGGATCTGAACATCAGCTATATGAGATAACAGCTGCGCTTTGCGCGGCGTGTTGGGGGCAAATGCTATGGACCGTGACCACATCGGCCTGATCGCCTCGGATATGGATTACACCCTCCTGGATGAGAACGGGCATCTGCCCGAGGGCTTTGCCCGGCTGGTCGGGGCGCTGGAGGAGGCCGGCATCTATTTTGCCGCCGCCAGCGGCCGGCCCCTCTACACCCTGGAGGCCATGTTTGCAGACCTGCGGGATCACATCGCCCTGATCGGCGACAACGGCGGAGCCATCCGCTGGCGGGGCCGGGACATTTACCAGTCCCGGATGCCGGCGTCGGACTACCGTGAAATGGCCCTGGCCACCCGGGAAGCGGGGGACGTGGGCGTTCTCTGCGGGCTGGACAGCGCCTATGTGGAGAGGCAGTACCAGTGCTACGCCCGGGTCATGAGCCAGTTTTACACCCGGGTCACCTATGTGGATGACCTGACGGCCCTGGACGTGGCGGCCGACAAATACACCATCTACCTGCCCCGGGGCAACGCCCAGGAGGCCTACTGCAAGACCTACGGCAGCCTCTACGGGCAGCGGTTTTCGGTGGCGGTGGCGGGGCCCAACTGGGTGGACATCATGAACCGCGGCGTGGACAAGGGCGCAGCCCTGCGGGCTCTGGGCCGCAGCCTGGACCTGCACCCGGCCAACCTGATGGCCTTTGGCGACACCTACAACGACGCCGAGATGCTCTGCACCGCGAAGTACGGTTTTCTGATGGCCAACGGCAGCCGGGATCTCCGGGAGCGCGTGCCATTCCTGGCACCGCCCCACTGGGACCAGGGCGTCATCCACATCATGCGCCAGGTCCTGGATCAAAACGGCTGGGTCGCCCCCACCGACTTCACCCCCGCCCACTAACTTACTTTTCTGGAAGAAAAGTTTTCAACTGGTACCACGAACTGCCTGGTCCTCACAAGGCCCTGCCGGCGGTATACTTCCAGCCTCTTTACAAGGCTCCCGGCCTGCGGCCCTGTGAGTCCAAGGTGATACAAAATCCCTGTTCCTGTTTTCAGGCGCGGGGATTTTCTTGTTTATGATCGAATCCCGCCCTCCACCCTTTTATCGGTTCCCCCGGCCCTGCGGGCCCGCCCCCATACGGGGGCTCTAGAGCAGTCCTATGAAATAGCGTGAAGCCTATCCATACACCCGGAATGGGGTCTGGGGCGAAGCCCCAGCTTCCTATAAAGGGAGGGTGGGTGGGTATTCAGATGAAAAGACACGGGCTTTTCCGAACCTGAAACTTGAGGAACTTATTTCACCTGGGTCCGGCATTTGCAGTATTTTCTGGGATTGCTCTAAACTTGTAGATACTCCTTCTTTTATTGGCGTTGCAGGCACACGCAGCCTGTGCCTGGAAGGAAAAGTGATAGGTTTAAAGCCCCCACAGGGGGCGCAGCCGCAGGCTGCAGGGGCACCGCTATGGGCGGTGGGCGGGTTTAGATCATAAATCTAAAATATCGCCGCTGAAAAGCGCCATCGGAATCTTTTTGAAATTCCCCCTTGACAATCCATCGAAAAACTGGTATCATAAATGGGCATTCGGTACGGCGTATGGAATGCCCACGAGGAGAGATGTCCGAGTGGTTTAAGGAAGCAGTCTTGAAAACTGCCGTGCGGCAACGCACCGTGGGTTCGAATCCCACTCTCTCCGCCATTTTTAATTGAATCAGTTTCAGCTGACTTTGCTCTGGAGTAGTACTCAAGAGGCCGAAGAGGCGCCCCTGCTAAGGGCGTAGGTCGGGAAACCGGCGCGAGGGTTCAAATCCCTCCTACTCCGCCAGAAAGCACCAGAAACCACAGGATGGTTTCTGGTGCTTTTTTGTTGCCTTTTGCCCTGCAAAAAAGAAAGCGGCAGGCCCCAAAGTCCCGCCGCCGGTTCCAAACTTTATTCTGCCAGGGAGAAGGTCACCGACACGTCCCCCGGGCCCAGGGCCTCCGCCCAGCCGGTCAGGTCGGTCACATGGCCCAGCCGGGTATAGCTCCAACTGTTGGAGCCGTAAAAGATTACGATCTGGTTCCCCTGGTAAAGGACCATGTCCCCCGGCTGGGTGGTGGTCTGGGCATCGCTGGCGGGCAGGCTCTGGCCCAGGGCGCCCACCTTTTCAAAGCCGCCGTAATTCTCCATCTGAATGGTTACCGGCCCCTGGGTCAGCAGCTGTCTCAGCGCCTGGGCTGCGGCGTTCTGTTCCAGCACAGCGGTGAAGGTCTGGCCGTTGACCTGAATCTGGATGTTCATGGATGTTTCCTCCTTTTGGGTGGTGGATGAGGGGATGCTGCCGCTGGAAAAGGCCCCAGTGGCCGGGCCGCCGGCACACCCGGCCAGCAGCATCATTGCCAGGGCAGCGCCCAGCATACGAAATACAAAGGAACGCACGGAACAACCTCTTTTCTGATGATAGCAAGCGTTTTTTTCTGACATCAGTATAAGGCTGTCAGAGTGAAATAGCAAATACCTGGATCGGATGGGCTGCCATGCCCCTTGCGCATAACAAAAAGGCCGTGCAAAAGCACGGCCTTTCAAACATTATGGGGTTAGTCCCGCACTGATACGGCGGAGCTGTGGCGCAGACGCCGGAAGAAAATCGAGAAGCAGATCATGTGGACGGCGAAGGTCACCACCCAGGTCACCGGGTAGGACAGGTACAGCACAAACAGGCTGTGGAAGGCAACAAAGATGGTGTAAATCCAGATGATTCGCAGCACGCAGGCGCCGGTCAGGGAGACGATGGTGGGGGTGACGGCGGCCCCCATGCCCCGGACCACGCCGCAGGTCACGTCCATCAGGCCGCACAGGAAATAGGTCAGGCAGATCACCCGGATGCGCTCCAGGCCATAGGGCAGGATCTCGGGGTCCGAGGAGTAGATGGACAGCAGCTGGCGCCCGAACAGCACCGCCAGGCCGCCCAGCACCAGGCCGATCACCGTCACGATCATCAGGCAGTCCCGGAGGATCAGGGGGATGCGCTCTTTCTTGCCGGCGCCGATGTTCTGGCTGGTGAAGTTCAGGGCCGCCTGGTACACCGAGTTCATGGCGGTGTAGACGAAGTTCTCAATGTTGGAGGAGGCGGTGCTGCCGGCCACAGCCAGGGTGCCGAAAGTGTTGATGGAGGACTGAATCAGCACGTTGGAGATGGAGAAGACGGCGCTCTGGATGCCGGCGGGCAGGCCCACCCGGATGATCTGCACCAGCACCGGCTTGCAGATCCGCATTTCACGGGGGTGGAGCTGGTAGTGGGTCCCCGGCTCGCTGAGGCACCGGAGGATCAGGAAGGCCGACAGATACTGGGAGATGGAGGTGGCCAGGGCCACGCCTGCCACATCCATCTGGAACACCAGCACAAAGATCACGTTCAGGCTGGCGTTGGTGATGCCAGCGGCCGTCAGGAAGAACAGGGGCCGGCGGGTGTCGCCGGTGGCCCGCAGGATGCCGGCGCCGAAGTCATAGAGCATCATGGCCGGCATCCCCACAAAGACGATCCGCATGTAGAGGATGGACTGGTTCAGCAGGTCGGCGGGGGTGTCCATCCACCGCAGCAGGATGGGCAGCAGCGGGATGCCCGCCACCACCAGCACAGCGCCGCAGATCAGCGCCAGCAGGACGGCGGTGTGGACGGTGTCGTGGACCCGGCGCCAGTCCTGGGCGCCGTAGCTGTGGGCCATCACCACGCTGCACCCGATGGACAGGCCCAGGAACAGGTTGACCAGCAGGCTGTTCAGAGAGGAGGTGGCGCCCACTGCAGCCATGGCGCTGCTGCTGGCGAACTGGCCCAGCACAATGATGTCCGCCGCATTGAACAAAAGCTGGAGGATGCCAGAAGCCATCAACGGGATGGAAAAGCGCAGCAGATTCCCCACCAGGGGGCCGTTGCACATGTCCACATCAGGAGTATGCCGCATGAGTTGTTGTACCTTCTTTCCGCAATGATAGAATCAAAGAGGGCCCCGGGGCCCGTCAGATGCAAACGCCTCCTAGTTTACTCCTTTCCCGCCCGAAATGCAAATATCGATTTGATATACTGCCCCCGGCAGTTTGTATGGCAAAAGTACGACGTTTTATGGGGAAAAATCCGCGAAAAAGCCCTGCCCAAAAGACAGGCTGGCGTCCCCCGGGGGCCGGTGCTACCCTGAAACCAACCCAATGGACCACAACGGCGAAAGGAGTACCATGAAAGATATCATTGATGTCAGCCGGTACCAGGGGACCATTGACTGGTCCAGACTGGCCGGCAAAATCGGCGGCGCCATGCTCAAGACGGTGTCCACCAACAAGAGTTTCGGCGGCCTCTACATCGACCCCCAGTTCGAGCGCAACTATGCCGAGTGCAGGCGGCTGGGCATCCCGGTGGGGGCCTACTACTACACCTATGCCCAGGACGATGCAGCGGCCCGGGCCGAGCTGGACAAGCTCCATCAGGCCCTGGAGGGGAAAACCTTCACCCTGCCCATCGCGGTGGATGTGGAGGACAACAAGCTGAAACCCCTCTCGGCCGACGCCCTCACCGGCCTGGTGATCCAGGCGGCCGACATCATCGAGAGCTGGGGCCTGTATGCCATGGTGTACACCTACACTTATTACAGTCAGACCGAGCTGCAGATGGACCGGCTGGCCCCCTATGACCTGTGGATCGCGGATTACCGGGGCACCCGACCGGACCGAAAGCACGGGATGTGGCAGTACACCAGCACCGGGCAGCTGGAGGGGATCGCGGGCAATGTGGACATCTCCCACGCCTACAAGGAGTATCCCTCTATCATCGCCCGGGCAGGCCTCACCTGTCTGCGGGGGTGATGGGATGGAGAGCATCATCGCTGCCGCCGTGTCGGGGGCTGTGACCCTCATTGGCGTCCTGATTGCCAACGGCAAAAATCAGGCCGTCACCGACACCAAGCTGGAGGAGCTGACCCGGGAGGTCCGGGCCCACAACAACTTTGCCCAGCGGGTGCCGGTGCTGGAAGAAAAACTCAAGGTGGCTGACCACCGCATCGAAGACCTGGAACAAAAACTGGATCACTGCATCCATCAGAAAGGAGGGATTGGATGAACGTCTCCATCGGAACCATCGCCCGCACCGCCTGCCTGGCCCTGGCCCTCACCAACCAGATTTTGTCGGCCGCCGGCAAACCGGTGCTCCCCATTGAGGACAGCCAGCTGGAAACCCTGGTGACCACCGGCCTGACGGTGGCTGCCAGCCTGGCGGCCTGGTGGAAGAACAACAGCTTCACCCCGGCGGCCATCCGGGCCGACCAGACCCTGCAGGCTTTCCGGAACAAATGAACGGTGAAACCCGGGGGATAAAGCTTGACAAAGGGCGGGGGAGATAGTACACTCAACACAAAGGACTTCATCACCTTCATATAAAAGGTGAAAAAGATTCACAGTGGGGAAGTGTAGCGGATGACTTTGTTTTCGTATGAGATCTTCGACGCGGTGGCGCGGCAGGGCAGCTTCAACAAGGCGGCCCAGCAGCTCCACCTGACCCCCTCCGCCATCAGCCATGCCATTGCAGTGATGGAGGAGGAGCTGGGGTTTGCCCTGTTTACCCGGGGCAAGAGCGGCGTCACCATGACCAGCTACGGCGCCTCCCTCTACCCGGCCATCCGGGCGGTGCTGAACAGCGACGAAGCGCTGCAGCAGAGCATCGCCCGGCTCAACGGCCTGGAAAAGGGCAAGGTCCGGCTGGGCACCTTCAGCTCGGTGTGCACCTACCTGCTGCCCGGCATCCTGCAGAGCTTCAAGGCCCAGTACCCCCAGATCGAGGTGGAGGTCTACCAGGGCACCTACGACGATGTGAAAGAGTGGCTGCGCAGCGGCCAGGTGGACATCGGGTTCCTGGCCTCCAGCTGCCAGGAGGAGTTTACCCTGACCGAGCTGCTGCGGGAGCCCCTGCTCTGCCTGCTGCCCGCCGACTGGCCCGCGCCCCCCGACGGCGTCATGACCCCGGCCATGATGAGCCAGAAAAACTTTGTGGTCCAGGGGGACGCCACCGACGCCGACATGCGGCGGTTTTTGAAAAAGTACAAGATCAGCGTCCAGCGCTGCTGCCACGTCATCGACGATATGGCCAACATCGCCATGGTGGAGGCGGGGATCGGCATGTCTATCCTGCCCCAGCTGACCATCAAGGACTGCCGGGCCAACATCCAGATCTTCCCCATCGAGCCCGCCGAGGAGCGGGTGGTGGGCCTGGCCCTGCCCCGGCCGGCGGCCATGGCCCCGGCGGTGGAGCAGATGTTCCACCACATTGTGGACTACTGCGCCAAACAAAAAGAGGAATAACACTCCCGGGTGATCCAAAAAACGGCAGCTGCCCAGTTGGGCGGCTGCCGTTTTGCTGTGTCAGGAAGTCCGGTCCACCGAAGGGCGGAAGGAAAAGTCCTGCACCCGGTCGATGAGCCAGGAGGACAGGGTGACGGTCACCAGGGAAAAGGCGATCCGCCGCACCGGGATATAGCTGAGGGAGAGCAGCAGCACCACCAGGTCGGTGAACAGATAGCACCGCGCCAGCCGCCAGCCGCTGACCTGGGAGATGGTGAGGGCCAATGCGTCGTCGCCGCCGCTGGACCCGCCCTGCCGGACGATGATCCCCACCCCGATGCCCACAAACAGGGCACCCAGCACCGCTGCGGCCAGGGGATGGGCCGACAGGTCGGGCAGCATGGGCGGGAACTGCTCCCACAATTTATAAAAGAGGGAGACGCTGAGGGTGGACAGGGCCGAGATCTTGATGAACCGGCCGCCCAGATATTTGAAGGCCAGCAGGTAGCAGGTGAGATCCAGCACCGGGGTGATGAAGGCGGGGGAGATCCCCAGCCAGTGCTCCACAAAGAGCATCAGGCCAATGACGCCCCCCTCGGTGATGCCGGTCTGCTGGTGGATGTTGTGGATGCCGAAGGTGGCGATCATGGCCCCCAGGGCGATGAGGCCCACCCGCCGGAGGGTGATCCCCGCCAGCAGCCGGCGAAGCTGGCGGGCCAAAACAGTGCGAATCATACAAACTCCTCTTGTCAATCATGTTCTTTTGAGTACAATCATAGTATAAAGGATATAGCAACTATAGTGTCAAGGGGGAGACCATGAAGAGCCTCTTTTCCATCGGGGAGCTGGCCCGGTACCAGAAGATTTCCAAGCAGACCCTCATCTTTTACGACAAGATCGGGCTGTTCCGCCCTGCCTGGGTGGACCCCGACAACGGCTACCGCTACTACAGCGCCAGCCAGATGGACGATCTGGACACCATCCTGATGATGAAAAAGATCGGTTTTTCCCTGTCCGAGATCCGGGCCCACATGGAGAACTATGACCTGGAGAGCAGCCTGGCCCTCTTCCGGGGCCAGCTGGAGGTCATCGACCAGAAAATCCAGGAGCTGCGGATGATCCGCAGCCGGGTGCAGAACCGGTGCAGCCAGATGGAGTCGGCCCTGGCCCGCTGCCGGCAGGACCAGGAGATCCAGCTGGAACAGGCCGGGGAGCAGGCGCTGTACTGCTGCCCGGTGGCGCCCCCTTACAGCCTCCAGGAGATCAGCATCGCCACCAAGGCCTGCTTCACCGGGGCCTTTGAAGAGAAGCTGCCGGTGCTGTTCCAGTGCGGGGTGATCGTGCCCCTGGAGCGGATTCAGGCCGGCCGGTACACCGAGGCCTCCGATGCGTTCCTGCCCATGGAGGGCCCCTGCCGGAACCCACGGGTCAAGCGGGTGGCGCCAGGGCAGCGGGCCTGCATCTACCATGTGGGGGATTATCTCTCCATTGGCCGGTCCTACCGTCGGCTGCTGGACTGGTGCCGGCAGCAGGGGCTGCGGATTGTGTCGGATTCCTATGAATTCTGCATCAACGACTACCTCACCAGCGGGGACCAGAACGAATATATCACCAAGATTGCCTTTTATGTGGAAAACCAGGCATAAAAAAGCCCGCCGGCTGTCAAAACCGGCGGGTTTTGGTTGATAGGATTAATCCGTTTCCGGGGTGCTGCGGGAGAAGCGGCGGGGGGCCGGGTTCTCGCTGTCCTCGGGCCGGGGCGGGATGGGGGTGAGGCGGATTTCCGCCACCCGGCGGCGGGCGGTGTGGGTGACCACGCCGCTGTAGTTGCCCAGACGGAAGCCGTCCCCCACCTTGGGCAGATGGCCGGTGATGTCCTGCAGCAGGCCGTTCACCGTGTTGGAGTCGCTGTCCTGGGGCGGGATGTCCAGCTTTTCGTACAGGTCATCCACACTGGCCGAGCCGGACACCAGCCAGCTGCCGTCCGACTGGAGGCGAAAATCCTCCACAGCCTCGTCGTGTTCGTCCCAGATTTCGCCCACCAGCTCTTCCAGGATGTCCTCCAGGGTGATGATGCCCTCGGTGCCGCCGTATTCGTCCACCACCACCGCCATGTGATGGTGCTCCTCCCGGAAGGTGCGGAGCATGGCGGAGATCTTGGTGGTACCGGTGGTGAAAAGGGCGGGGGTCACCAGGCTCTGAAGGGCGGTCTGCTTGTGGAGGCGGGCCAGATAAAAGTCCTTTTCGTGGACCACGCCGATGATATCGTCGATGGTGCCATGGTAGACCGGCAGACGGGAGTAGCCCGATTCGGCAAAGACCTGGGCCAGCTCCTCCAGGGGGGTGGTGTCCCGCACCGCCACCACATCCACACGGGGGGTCAGGATCTCCTGGACCTCCACGTCGTCAAACTCAATGGCGCTGCGGATCAGCTCGCCCTCCCGGTCGGTGAGTTCGCCCTCGCTCTCGGCCTCGGACACCATGGTGATCAGCTCGCCCTCGGTGATGGTGTCGGGCTCCTCCTGGGCGTGGAAGAAGTGGCTGATCAGCTTTTTCCACTGGGTGAACAGCCAGTTCAGGGGGGTCAGGAGGGTGACGATCACCTGCAGGGCGGGGGCCACTGCGGTGGCGAAGGATTCGGGGGACTCTTTGGCCATACTCTTGGGGGTGACTTCGCCGAAGATCAGCACCATCGCCGTCAGCACAATGGTGGAGACGGTGGGGCCCCGCTCGGGGTCCAGCAGCTTGATAAAGAGGACAGTGCCCAGAGAAGAGGCGGTGATGTTCACGATGTTGTTGCCGATCAGGATGGAGGACAGGAGCTTGTCATACTGCTCCGCCAGCGCCAGCACCCGTGCTGCCTTGGCGTCGCCGTTTTCGGCCCGGTTTTTCAGCCGGATCTCGTTCAGAGAGGAGTAAGCCGTCTCGGAAGCGGAGAAAAAGCCGGAAAGGGCAATCAACACCACCAGCACTGCAACGATCATCATACTGCCATCGTCCATAATGGATAAGTCAACTCAACTTTCTTTTGTTCCGATGCAACAGGCGTCCGGGGGCCGCGCCAGCCCGGGGGGAAGAACCTGGTTCCTGCCGTTCCGTTCCCTGCGGAGGGGTGGAAAACCCACCAAAAAAATGTGCCTCCCGACGCCGGCTTCCGGCGACGGAAAGCACATTTCAATGCCTATCATAGCATATTTGGCCCATGCATGCAAGGGGCGAGGCCCTCCGGGCAGCCCCTTTTACAAAGGCTTTACCGAAGGACGAACTGGCTGCCGTCCCAGTCGATGGTCAGGGTGGAACCCTCGGCGAAGTCGCCGCGGATGATGGCCTTGGCCACGATGGTCTCGATGCGGCTCTGGATGAACCGCTTGATGGGGCGGGCGCCATAGACGCTGTCGTAGGCGGCATCCAGGATGGCATCGCAGGCGGGGGTGGTGATCTCCAGTTTGAGGTGCTTGCCCTCTTCCATCCGGCGGCGCAGATCGTTGAGCTGCAGGCCCACAATCTGGCGGGCCTCCTCTTTGGTGAGGCTCTTGTAGTAGACGATTTCGTCCAGACGATTCAGGAACTCGGGGCGGAACTTGGTGCGCAGCAGGGCGTCAATCTGGTGGCGGGCCTCGTCGCTCAGCTCGTTGGAGCCGGAGGCGCGGCGCTGCTCCAGATCGTTCAGGATGATGTCGCTGCCCAGGTTGGACGTCAGGATGATGATGGTGTTCTTGAAGTCCACCGTCCGGCCCTGGCTGTCGGTGATCCGGCCGTCGTCCAGCACCTGCAGCAGGATGTTGAACACGTCGGGGTGGGCTTTCTCCACCTCATCGAACAGCACCACGCTGTAGGGTTTGCGGCGGACGGCCTCGGTCAGCTGGCCGCCCTCTTCGTAGCCCACGTATCCCGGAGGCGCGCCGATCAGGCGGCTGACGCTGAACTTCTCCATATATTCGGTCATATCGATCCGGATCAGGTTCTTCTCATCGTCGAACAGGCTCTCGGCCAGGGCCTTGGCCAGCTCGGTCTTGCCCACGCCGGTGGGGCCCAGGAACAGGAAGCTGCCGATGGGCCGGTTGGGGTTGGCGATGCCGGCACGGCTGCGGAGGATGGCCTCGCTGACCTTGGTGACGGCCTCGTCCTGGCCGATCACCCGTTTATGCAGCACGTCGGCCAGATGGAGCAGTTTCTCCCGCTCGCCTTCCACCAGCTTTTCCACAGGGATGCCGGTCCAGCGGGCCACGATCCGGGCGATCTCCTCGTCGGTGACGCGGTCCCGCAGCAGGCTGGACTCCTTCTTTTCGGCGGCCAGCTTCTCCTCGGCTTCCAGCTGTTTCTGGAGCTCGGGCAGACGGCCGTACTTCAGCTCGGCGGCCTTGTTCAGGTCATATTCACGCTGGGCCTTCTCGATGGCGGCGTTGGTCTGCTCGATCTGCTCACGCAGGGACTGAACCTTGCTGATGGCGTTCTTTTCGTTTTCCCACTGGGCCTTCATCTGCTTGAACTTGTCCTGCAGCTCGGCCAGCTCTTTCTCGATATCCTTCAGGCGGCTCTGGCTCAGGGCGTCGGTCTCCTTCTTCAGGCTCACCTGCTCAATCTGCAGCTGGGTGATCTTGTGGGCCATGTCGTCCATCTCGCTGGGCATGCTCTCCATCTCGGTCTTGATCATGGCGCAGGCCTCATCCACCAGGTCGATGGCCTTGTCGGGCAGGAAGCGGTCGGTGATGTACCGGTCACTGAGGGTGGCTGCCGCAATCAGGGCGCTGTCGTTGATCTTGACGCCGTGGAACACTTCGTACCGCTCTTTCAGGCCGCGGAGGATGGAGATGGTGTCCTCCACCGAAGGCTCATCCACCTGCACCGGCTGGAACCGGCGCTCCAGAGCGGGGTCCTTCTCGATGTACTGGCGGTATTCATCCAGGGTGGTGGCGCCGATGCAGTGCAGCTCGCCCCGGGCCAGCATGGGCTTCAGCAGGTTGCCTGCATCCATGGCGCCGTCGGTCTTGCCGGCGCCCACAATGGTGTGCAGCTCATCAATAAAGAGGATGATCTTGCCCTCGCTCTTCTTGACTTCGTTCAGGACGCTCTTCAGGCGCTCCTCAAACTCGCCGCGGTACTTGGCGCCGGCCACCAGGGCACCCATGTCCAGGCTGAAGATGGTGCGGCCCTTCAGGTTCTCGGGCACGTCGCCCCGGACAATCCGCTCGGCCAGGCCCTCGGCAATGGCGGTCTTGCCGACGCCGGGCTCGCCGATCAGGCAGGGGTTGTTCTTGGTCTTACGGGACAGGATGCGGATCACGTTCCGGATTTCCTGGTCACGGCCGATGACGGGGTCCAGCTTCTGTTTGCGGGCCAGATCCACCAGATCCTGGCCGTACTTCTGCAGGGCGTTGTAGGTCTCCTCGGGGTTGTCGGTGGTGACGCGCTGGTTGCCCCGGACCGAGCTCAGCACCTTCAGGAAGCTGTCCTTGGTGATGCCAAAGGCACGGAACAGCTCGGCGGTGTTGCTGTTGGTCTCGCTCAGCAGGCCCAGCATGATGTGCTCGACGCTGATGAACTCATCCTTCATGGCCTTGGCTTCCCGGGCGGCAGCGCTCAGGACCTTGTCGGCGGCCTGGGAGATATAGATCTTGTCGGGGTCACGGCCCGAACCGGACACCCGGGGCAGGGCCGACAGTTTTTCAGCCACGGCGGCGGTGAAGCTGCCGGTGTCCACGCTCATCTTCTGGAGCAGCTGGGGGATCAGGCCGTTTTCCTGGCTGGCGATGGCCAGCAGCAGGTGTTCAGGCTCCAGGGCGTTGTGCTGGTACTCCACGGCCAGCTGCTGGGCCGCCTGGATGGCCTCGATGGTTTTCTGGGTATATTGATTGGTATTCATAATGCTTCCCTCCATTCGCCGGTGCGCCGCAGCGCACGCGGGGGTGCAGTGATGCCTTGAACTTTGCAGGGACGCCGCCCGGGCTGCCGGGCGACTCTGTCACTCACGGCAGAAGGCTGCTAACAGCCGGCTGCCGGGCAGATGCCCGGACCAAAGCGGGCGAATGCCGGTTTTGTTTGGATCATATTGCCCACCTCCTCAACGGTTTTAGCACTCTAGCCTTGTGACTGCTAAGAGTATACGCCAAATGCCTCCCCATGTCAAGAGGAAAGGGGACGAAAACCGGATGTTCACAAAAAGTTTACGCCTCGGGGGAGATAGACAAACATTTGGCAAACTCTGCCCCCTTTGTTGTGGGAGCAACCAAAAAGCGGTCCGCGCTCTTGTAATAAGGAGGAAAACTGTGGTATAATTTACACTGACCAGATAGGTATCTGCCGCCTGGATCCATGGCGGCGTCTTGTCTATGGAACAACATTAAACGGAGGGACGTAAGCAATGGAAACGTATGGCATTGAAAAGTACGGCATCATTGGCCCCAAGGCCGTGTACCGCAACCTGACCCCTGCACAGCTGGTTGAAGCTGCACTGCGCCGCGGCGAGGGCAGCCTGAGCAACACCGGCGCCCTGGTGGTGACCACCGGCAAGTACACCGGCCGCTCGCCCAACGACAAGTTCATCGTGGATACCGAAGGCGTTCACAACGAGATCGCCTGGGGCAAGGTCAACCGCCCCATCAGCCGCGAGAAGTTCGACGCCATCAAGGGCAAGGTTGCTGCTTACCTGCAGGGCCGCGAGATCTTCATCTTTGACGGCTATGCCGGCGCAGACCCCCGCCACACCAAGAAGTTCCGCATTGTCAACGAGCTGGCCAGCCAGAACCTGTTCATCCACCAGCTGCTGATCCGCCCCACCGCTGAGCAGCTGGCCGACTACGGCGAGCCCGACTACACCATGCTGGTGGCCCCCGGCTTCAAGTGCGACCCCGAGATCGACGGCGTCCACAGCGAGGCTGCCATCATGATCGACTACGAGGCTCACATGATCGTCATCGCCGGCAGCCAGTACAGCGGCGAGATCAAGAAGAGCGTCTTCTCCACCATGAACTACGTCATGACCAAGGAGAACGTCCTGCCCATGCACTGCTCGGCCAACATGGACCCCGAGACCCATGAGACCGCCGTATTCTTCGGCCTGTCCGGCACCGGCAAGACCACCCTGTCCGCCGACCCCGGCCGCAAGCTGATCGGCGACGACGAGCACGGCTGGAGCCCCGACGGCATCTTCAACTTCGAGGGCGGCTGCTACGCCAAGTGCATCAACCTGAAGGAAGAGAACGAGCCCGACATCTACCGGGCCATCAAGTTCGGCGCCCTGGTGGAGAACGTGGTGATGAACCCCGAGACCCGCGAGCTGGACTTCGACGACGGCAGCCTCACCGAGAACACCCGCGTGGGCTACCCCGTTGACTACATTTCCAACGCCCAGATCCCCGGCGAGGGCGGCATCCCCAAGGTGGTCATCTTCCTGACCGCTGATGCCTTCGGCGTCCTGCCTCCCATCAGCCGCCTGAGCAAAGAGGCCGCCATGTACCACTTCGTCACCGGCTTCACTTCCAAGCTGGCCGGCACCGAGCGCGGCGTCACCGAGCCCCAGCCCACCTTCTCCACCCTGTTCGGCGAGCCCTTCATGCCGCTGGATCCCCAGGTCTACGCCAAGATGCTGGGCGACAAGCTGGAGGCCTACGGCACCAAGGTTTACCTGGTGAACACCGGCTGGGCAGGCGGCAGCGCAGCTGCCGGCGCAAAGCGGATGAAGCTGAGCTACACCCGCGCCATGGTCACCGCTGCCCTGAACGGCGACTTCGACAACGTGGAGTTCAAGCACCACGATGTCTTCAATGTGGATTATCCCACCAGCTGCCCCGGCGTCCCCGACGAGATGCTGGATGCCCGCGGCATGTGGGCTGACAAGGACGCCTACGACGCCCAGGCCAACAAGCTGGCCAAGATGTTCGAGGACAACTTCGCCAAGAAGTATCCCCACATGGCCGCTGAGATTGCCAACGCAGGCCCCAAGGCCAAGTAAGGCAGTCCTTCCCGGAACCTGAAACATAAAAAGGCCCGCCGCCCTTTCACGGGGCGGCGGGCTTTCTGTTTGTTTATGGGCAAAATCACTCGGTCCGGGTGCCTTCCTGGCAGGAGCTCTGGGCGTCGTTCAGGAGGGCCCGCTCCCGGATTTTGGCCAGGGTGGTCTCGCTGAGGATGTGCTCGGCCTTGCAGGCGTCCTCGGCGGCGGTCTTTTCGTCCACCCCCAGCTGCATGAAGAAGTGGGTCAGCAGACGGTGGCGGCTGTAGATCCGCTCGGCAATCTCCTGGCCCGGGGGCAGAAGCGTCAGATTGCCCTCGCCGTCCACCGCAATGTAGCCGTTTTCCCGCAGCTTTTTCATGGCGATGCTGACGCTGGCCTTGGTGTAGCCCAGCTCATTGACAACGTCGATGGAGCGCACCTTGCCCTGGCGCTCGGTGAGCATCAGGATGGTTTCCAGATAATCTTCTGCGGACTGGTGGATGATCATGATGGTTCAGCCTCCCTGTTTTCTGCCCGGCGGGCAGATGATTGCTATAAGAGTACCACAACACGGCCTTTGACGCAAGACCAGGGGCCGGGTTTCGGCCCCGCAAAAAGGGCTTTTACAGGCTGGCCAGATAGGCGGCGGGGCCGGACTGGTACAAATCGCCCCCCGCGCTGTCCAGGATGACGGTGAGGGGCATGTCCTGGACGGTGAGCCGCCGGACCGCCTCGCAGCCCAGGTCGGGCCAGGCGATGACTTCCAGCGAGGTGACGCTGCGGGCCATCAGGGCCCCGGCGCCCCCCAGGGCCGCCAGATAGACGGCGCCGTTGCGCTGGACGGCAGCCTTGACGGCGTCGCTGCGCTTGCCTTTGCCGATCATGATCTTGTTGCCCAGGTCCAGCAGCCGGGGGGACATGGCGTCCATCCGGCCCGAGGTGGTGGGCCCGGCCGAGCCGATCACCTGGCCGGGGCGCTCGGGGGTGGGGCCCACATAGTAGATGGCGCTGCCCTCAATGGGGAAGGGCAGGGGCTGGCCGGCGTCCAGGGCTTCCAGCATCCGCCTGTGGGCCTGGTCCCGGGCAGTGTATACCACCCCCGACAGCAGCACGGTATCCCCGGCCCGCAGGGGGGCCAGGTCGGCGGCTGTGCAGGGGGCTGTCAGTTTGTATTCCATAGGGGCTTGACTCCTTTATTCAGCAAATCAAGGCCACAGCTGGGCAGAGGCCCGGCGGGTGATATGGCAGGAGACGTTCACCGCCACCGGCAGGCCGGCCACATGGGTGGGCATCTGCTCGATGGCCAGGCCCAGGCAGGTGGTGCGGCCGCCGAAGCCCTGGGGCCCGATGCCCAGGCCGTTGATCTCCTCCAGCAGCACCCGTTCCAGGTCGGCGTAATAGGGGTCGGGGTTGGGCACATCCAGGGGGCGCAGCAGGGCTTTCTTGGCCAGATAGGCCACCTTGTCAAAGCTGCCGCCCACGCCTACCCCCAGGATCACCGGGGGGCAGGGGTTGGACCCGGCCTGACGGACGGTGTCCACCACAAACTGCTTGAAGCCTTCCACCCCGTCGGCGGGCTTCAGCATGGCAATCCGGCTCATGTTCTCGCTGCCGAAGCCCTTGGGGGCCACCGTGATGGTGCAGCCCTCCCCGTTTACCAGGTGGACGGTGATGGCGGCGGGGGTGTTGTCCCCGGTGTTGCCCCGGCGCAGGGGGTCGGCGGCAATGCTCTTGCGGAGGTAGCCGTCGGTGTAGCCCCGTCGGACCCCCTCGTGGATGGCGGCCTCAAAGTCCCCCTCGATGTGGACGTCGGTGCCCAGCTCCACAAAGACGCAGGCCATGCCGGTGTCCTGGCAGATGGGCAGGTTTGCCTGGCCGGCGGCGTCCAGATTGTCGCACAAAAAGCCCAGGGTGGTTTTGGCCAGGGGCCAGGGCTCAGAGGCCCGGGCCGCCCGGAGGGCGGCTTCCACGTCGGCGGGCAGGTGGGTGTTGGCCTGGATGCAGAGGGCCGCCACCGCCTCGGTGATCCGCTGGGCGGAAATGGTTCTCATGGCGTTTCCTCCTTACAGCCGGGCCACGCCGGTTTCCCTGGCGGCCTTGGCCACGGCCTGGGCCACGCTCTCGGCCACACGGGGGTCAAAGGCGTTGGGGATGATGTACTCGTCGCTGCGCTCGGCGTCGGTGATCAGGTCGGCGATGGCGTAGGCGGCGGCCAGCTTCATCTGGTCGTTGATGTCCCGGGCCCGCACCGACAGGGCGCCCTTGAACAGGCCGGGGAAGCACAGCACGTTGTTCACCTGGTTGGGGAAGTCGCTGCGGCCGGTGGCAATCACCCGGACGCCGCCGGCCTTGGCCTCGTCGGGCATGATCTCGGGGGTGGGGTTGGCCATGGCAAAGACGATGGCGTCCTTGGCCATATGGCGGCACATCTCCACCGTCAGGCAGCCGGGCTTGGAGACGCCGATGAAGACGTCGGCCCCCTCGATGGCCTCGGCCAGGCCGCCCTTGACCTGGCGGGGGTTGGTGACTTCGCCCAGCCAGTTCTTGTGAGCCTCGGCGCTGTTGCAGCCCTTGTACAGGGTGCCGAACTGGTCCACAGCGATGATGTCCTTGGCGCCGGCGGTCATCAGCATCTTGATGATGGCGGTGCCGGCTGCGCCGGGGCCGTTCAGGACGATGTGGACATCCTCCATCTTTTTGCCCACCACACGCAGGGCGTTGATGAGGGCGGCGGTGACCACGATGGCGGTGCCGTGCTGGTCATCGTGGAACACCGGGATGTCCAGCTCCTTTTCCAGGGTCTGCTCGATCTCGAAGCACTCGGGGCTCTTGATGTCCTCCAGGTTGATGCCGCCGAAGGTGGGGGCGATGGCCTTGCAGGCTGCAATGACGCTGGCGGCGTCGGGGGCGTTGATGCACACCGGGAAGGCGTCCACCCCGCCGAACTGCTTGAACAGCACAGCCTTGCCCTCCATCACCGGCAGGGCAGCCTCGGGGCCGATGTCCCCCAGGCCCAGCACAGCGGTGCCGTTGGACACCACCGCCACCATGTTGCTTTTAAAGGTATAGCGGTAGACGTCGTCGGGGTTGGCGGCGATTTTGCGGCAGGGCTCGGCCACGCCGGGGGTGTAAGCGGTGGCCAGATCGTCCCGGGTCTTGACCTCCACCTTGCTGACAATCCCCACCTTGCCGTGGTGGGCCTCATGCATTTCCAGGGCTGCCTGATTGTAATCCATAACATTCTCCTCCGTCTCTGGGATGTTTTTCCCTATTGTAGCACAAAGGGCCGCCGCTTTTCCACCCGCTGGGCAAGATCGGGGGAAAGTTTATGGGAATTTTGTAAAAGAACTTTCTTTTTTTACAATTCTCCGCTATACTGTGAAAGATAGACCCGGCCCGGCCGGGTGGATTTTTTAATATCGGAAACCGGCGCGGCCCCCGGCTGCGCTGTGCACCATCAGGAGGTTTTCAATTTGAAGCATCTTCGTTCTGCTGCGGCTGCGGCCGCGGCACTTGCACTGGCCGTCTCGCTGGCCGGCTGCAGCGGGGCCGCCTCGTCGGCGTCCTCCAGCGCTCTGCTGGGCCCCGCCTCCAACTATGACTACCAGAACTTTACCTACAGCCAGGGCCTGGACGACAACGGCCACTGGGAAGGGGTCACCGCCCTGGATTATGTCACCCTGCCCGAGGACTACACCGCCATCTCCCTGAAGAAGGCGGATGTGGAGCCCTCGGAGGAGGATATCCAGTCCCAGTGGGACAGCCTGCTGGAAAACTACCGGGTCAATGAGCCGGTGACCGGCCGGGCCGCCGAGAGCGGCGACATCGCCAACATCGACTACAGCGGCACGGTGGACGGGGTGGCCTTTACCGGCGGCACCGCCACCGGCTACGACCTGACCCTGGGCAGCGGCACCTTTGTGGACGACTTCGAGGACCAGATCGTGGGCCACAACGTGGGGGACGACTTTGACGTCACCGTCACCTTCCCCGACGACTACGGCGATTCCACCGATGCCGACGGCAACACCGTCACCCTGTCGGGCAAAGAGGCCGTCTTCAACGTCACCCTCAACAGCCTGTCGGTGAGCGTCCTGCCCGAGGCCACCGATGCCTGGGTGGAGGAGAACTTCGGCACCCAGAACGACCTCCACACGGTGGACCAGGTGGACCAGTACTTCCACGATGCCCTCTACCAGTCCAACGTCACCAACGCCATTGTGGACTACCTCACCGCCAACTCCAAGATTTCCAGCATCCCCGATGTGGTGCTGAACTACCAGGTGAACAGCCAGCTGAGCTACTACAGCAACTACGCCTCCATGTTCGGCTACAACAGCCTGGATGAGTTCCTCTCGGGCTTCCTGGGCTACGACAACGCCGACGCCCTGCTGGCCGACACCGAGGACGACGTGGTGAAGTCCTGCGATCAGCTGCTGATCTTCCAGGCCATCGCCGAGAGCCTGAACCTGGCCCCCACCGACGCCCAGCTGGAACAGTACGCCAGCTATGCCGACAGCATGGGCCAGGGCTATGTCCACCTGCTGGCCCTCCAGGACTGCGTCCTGTCCACCCTGCGGGACGGGGTGCAGGTGGCCTGAGCGCTTTTCCATCTGCAAGAAAAATGCCCTTCCGGTTTTGAACCGCCCCATATTGTGCGGACAGTACAAAAAAGAGGCCTGCAAGGGGTAGAACAAGCGAATCAAAGACTGG